>NZ_JBFALC010000026.1:0-108291 GCF_040656035.1 Streptomyces sp. NPDC050211 | reverse complement strand
CCGCCGGCGCGGCGCATCGACCCGGCCTTCGGGGACCGGACCCTGGTGTGCTCCGGCCCGCCGTGGGACGTGTACGAGCCCTTCGTGGTCCGTGGGGGGGGGGCTCCCCCGGCCTGGCGGCGCCCCCCGATGCGTCATGCGGTCGCCAGTGAGACCTCGGTCGACTTGATCAAGGCGACCACCGGCGTTCCAGGTGACAGGGCCAGTTCCGCTGCGGCGTCCTTGGTGATCGTGGCGGTCAGTTCGCCGCCCTCGACGCCGATCTTCACGGAAGCCATCGCGTTGCCGGTGGTGATGTCGGTGACCGTGCCGGGGAGTTGGTTGCGGGTGGACAGGCCCTCGACCGGGGCGGTGGCCAGGGACACCTCCGTCGACTTCACGAGGGCGCGGACGGCGGAGCCCGGGGCGAGGTCCAGGTCGGTCACGGCTTCCAGGGTGATCGCCGCGGTGAGGTTCTGGCCGCCGCTGAGGCGGACGCCGACGGTTGCCATCACCTCGCCGGGCGTGACGGTGACGACCGTGCCGGGAAGCTGGTTGCGGATGCTCAGGGTCATGGGCATCAACCTAGGGCTCCGGGCGGCTCATGCCGGGTATGCGTGGGTCTGCGTCGCCTTGACCGTTGCCCACACCGGGGCGCCCGGGTGCAGATCGAGTTCGGCGGCGGCGACCGTGGTGAGGTCGGCGGCGAGCGGGAGTTCGCCGGTGAGGTCCGTGCGGATCTGGTCGCCGTGGGTCTCCAGACCGGCCACTTCGCAGCGCCACAAGTTGCGGGCGCTGGAGCCGGTGGGGCGGTCGCGGTGGAGGGTGACCGCGCTGGGAGGGAAGGCGACGAAGACCGGTCCGGCGAGGTCTTCCGTGGTGGTGATGTCGGGGCCGCTGTCGAGGTGGACCGTGTGGCCCACTGCGTGTCCCTTGTAGAGGTTCAGGCCTACCAGTTGGGCGATGTAGTCCGTACGGGGATGGCGGGCGATGTCGGACGGGGTGCCCTCCTGGACGATTCCGCCGTGTTCGATGACGACCAGTCGGTCGGCCAGCACCATGGCGTCCAGTGGGTCATGGGTGACCAGGATGGCGACTGCCTCGAAGTCGGCGAGATGGCGGCGGAGTTGGGCACGGACTTCGAGGCGGGTACGGGCATCCAGGGCGGCGAGGGGTTCGTCGAGGAGGAGCAGGCGGGGGCGGGTGGCGAGGGCGCGGGCGAGGGCCACGCGTTGGGCCTGGCCGCCGGAGAGGCTGCGGGGCTTGGCGGTGGTGTGCGCGGTGAGGCCCATGCGGTCCAGCCACTCGGCCGCCTGGGCGCGGGCCTCGGTCTTGGTGGCGCCATGGCAGCGGGGGCCGAAGGCGACGTTGTCCAGGGCGGTGAGGTGGGGGAAGAGGAGGTAGTCCTGGAAGACGACGCCGACCGGGCGGGATTCCGGGGGTGTGTGGTGCAACTCGGTGCCGTCCAGGTGGAGGTGGCCGGCGGTGAGGGGGGTGAGGCCGGCGAGGGCGCGGAGGGCGGTGGTTTTGCCTGCGCCGTTGGGGCCGAGTAGGGCGACTACCTCGCCGGGGGCGGCGGTGAGGGTGATGTTCAGGTGGAAGGGGCCGCGGGTGACGGTCAGGTGGGCGTCGAGGCCGGGTGTTTTGTCGAGGTCGGTCATGTGGTGTACGTCCGAGGGGTGGGCGCGGTGCGGGGTGCTTCGTGGTGGGCCGGTGTTGGTGCTGGGGGGTGGGTTTCGCTCGCCCGCGCTGGCGGGGTGCCGCTGCGCCCACCCGTGCGGCACGACTGCCCGCAGCTGAGCGCACTAGGTCGTCGATCGTCTGCGGGTCCGTTGTGGCTGGTCGCGCAGTTCCCCGCGCCCCTATGGGGCACTGCTGAACCGCAGCCGATTTCGCCAGGGACGCCAAGGGCACGACTGCTCGCCGCCCCGGGGTCGGATTCGCAGGTGGTCCTCATGATGGTGTCATCCAGCGGTCTCGTAGGCCTGCCAGGACTGCGATGGAGACGGTCAGGAGGACCAGGCTCAGGGCGATGGCGGCTGCTGGGTCGTTTTGGAGGGCCAGGTAGACCGCGAGGGGCATGGTCTGGGTGCGGCCGGGGAAGTTGCCGGCGAAGGTGATTGTCGCGCCGAACTCGCCGAGGGCGCGGGCCCAGGCCAGGACCGAGCCTGCTGCGATGCCGGGGGCGATGAGGGGGAGGGTGACCCGGCGGAATGCGGTGAAGCGGGAGGCGCCGAGCGTGGTGGCTGCCTCTTCGTAGCGGGGGTCTGCCGCCCGTAGCGTGCCCTCGACGCTGATCACGAGGAACGGCATCGCCACGAACGTCTCCGCCAGGACCACGCCGGCGGTGGTGAAGGGGAGCGTGATGCCGAACCACTCGTCCAGCCATTGGCCGACGACGCCGTTGCGGCCGAGCGCCAGCAGCAGGGCCACGCCGCCGACCACGGGGGGCAGGACGAGCGGCAGGGTGACCAGGGCGCGGACCAGGCCCCGGCCGGGGAAGTCCGTGCGGGCCAGCAGCCAGGCCAGTGGGACGCCGATGACCAGGCTCAGTGCCGTCGCCGCCGTGGCGCACACCAGCGACAGGCGCAGCGCCTCCCACACCTCGGTGCTGGTCAGCTGCTCGGGCAGGGTGCGCCAGGGCGTCCGTACGAGCAGGGCGACGAGGGGGAGCAGCAGGAACGCCAGGCCGAGGAGGGCCGGGACCAGCAGGGGGAGCGGTACCAGGCGGGTGCGGGGGCGGGTGCGGGTTCGCGTACGGGCGCGCCCTTTCTCGATCGTCTCGGCCTGCCCTCTCACGGCTGGAGGAACCCCGACTCGGTCAGGACCTGCTGGCCCGCGGCCGACTTCACCAGCTCCATGAACGCCTTCGCCGCCTCGGCGTTGGGGGCGTCCTTGAGGAGGGTGATCGGGTAGTCGTTGATGGCCTCGGCCGACTCGGGGAAGTCCACGCCCTCCACCTTGTCACCCGCCGCCTGCACATCGGTCTTGTAGACGACGGCGGCGTCCGCCTCCTTCAGCTCGACCTTCGTCAGGGCGCTCTTCACGTCCTGCTCGTACGAGACCGGGGTGAGCTTCAGGTCGCTGGCCCGCAGGGCCTTCTCCGCGGCTGCGCCGCACGGCACCGTCTTATCGCACAGGACCACCTTCAGGCCGGACTCGGTGAGGTCCCTGAGGGAGGCGATCTTGTCGGGGTTGCCCGGCAGGGTGGCGATCTCCAGCTGGTTGCGGACGAAGGTGGACGGGGTGCCGTCCGCGGCCTCCGCGTCCGTCACGATCCCCATCGTCTTGGCGCTGGCCGCGGCGAAGACGTCGGCCGGGGCGCCGCCCGTGATGCTCGCGGCGAGGCTGTCGCTGCCGCCGAAGCTGAAGGTGACCTTCGTGCCCGGGTGCTCCTTCTCGAACTCCTTGCCCAGGGCCGTGAAGCTCTCCTTGAGGGAGGCGGCGGCGAAGACGGTGACGGTGCCGGACAGCTTCGGCGAGCCCGATGACGCGGGGTTGGAATCCGCTGCGGAGTCGGACGAGGAGGAGCACGCCGTCAGGGCCAGCAGCAGGGCGGCTCCTGCGCCGGCTGCCTGCAGGGGCTGGCGGGTCCGGCGCGCGGAACGGGTCATCACAGGTCCACTCCCTCTGTCTCCCGGGGAGGGTTCCCAAGAGTCCCCGGGCTCTTCCGATGCGTCGATGATACTGGCGCATATGCGAGGCGTAAGTCTCCTGTCGCATCGCATGAGCGGGGGAGAGTGGGCGTGGATGTTCGTATGTGCGGAGGTCCCGCTGGGCTCAGGCGCGGTCGATGTGTACGTTCGTCGACTTCACGCGGGCCGTGGCCTCCATGCCGACCTCCAGGCCCAGTTCCTCGACGGCTTCGCGGGTGAGCAGGGAGACGAGTCGGTGCGGGCCGGCCTGGATCTCGACCTGGGCGGCGACGTCGCCGAGTTTGATCGCGGTGACGATTCCGGGGAACGCGTTGCGGACCGAGGTGTACGGGGTCTCCTCGTCGCCGGTTCCGGTCTTCGCGAGTTCGACCGAGAACGCGGCCAGGTCCCGTCCGTCGATGAGCCGTCGCCCGCTGTCGTCGCGATGGGTCGCCATCCGGCCCGCGTCCGCCCAGCGGCGTGCGGTGTCCGGGCTCACGCCGAGCAGCCGAGCCGCCTGGCCGATCGTGTAGGACTGCATGCCGGTCACGATAGGGCGGGGAGGGGGCGGTGGTGGACGTGGGGGCGGCCCGACTTCCTCAGGAAATCCCCGAAGCCCTGAGTACCGCCTGCGCGGTCTCGTCGTCGATGCGGTGCCGGAGCCGGCGCAGGACGTCTGAGTCCTTGGAGTTCCGGCACAGCGTGCCGCATTCGAGGGAGCGCCGGACGCCGGTGTCGAGTTCGTGCCAGAGGAGGGGGTTGGCGATCAGGACGCGGGGGTCGAGTTCCAGGCGGTGACCGTGGGCGTCGCGCAGGATCAGGTGCGAGGCGACGTTGCCGTACTGCCGTACCGCCACCAGCGCGTCCGTATGGACCGTGTGGCTTGTCAACGGGCCGCGGGCGGTGAGCCAGCCGGGGCCCGCTGTGATGCGCTGGGGGAGGAGGACCGCGAAGACCGTGGCGGCGAGGGTGAGCCACAGCAGGGTGCGGGTCGGGGTGAGGGTGTGTGCGTCCCAGTCGACCAATAGCTCCATCGCGCCGAAGGCGAGAGCACACGCCGCCGCGAACCGGACGCTGCCGCGCCAGTGGCGGTCGCCGGCCGGGCTCGGCGGTCCGCTCGGTCGCATGGGGCTGACGGTAGGTGCTCGGTCGTACGGCAGCGGTGTGGTTGACGGGGTTCTGGCGCCGTACGGCCGCATTTTGACGCGATCCCAGCGCACGGCAGCGCGATCCCCGGGTACGAGATTCCCTCCCCGTGTCCGTGTCGCGAACCGGGCGTCCCCGCTCAGCCCGTGTGCACGCGCGGCCGGCGGGCGCGGTCCGGTTCTGCCTCGCGCAGGACCTCGCGGGTGACCGGGGCGACCTCGCCCTGGCCGAAGAGGAAGAAGCGCAGGAAGTTGGCGAACGGGTTGCCCTCGGTCCATTCGAAGTAGATGTGCGGGATGCAGTTGGTGGTGTCACGGACGTGGAGGAGTAGCGCGGCCAGGGCGTTGGAGACGGACGAGGACTCCAGGGACAGGACGCGATAGCGGTTGTGCATGACCTCGCCGCGCACCGTCAGGCCGGACTCGAACTCGGACGGGTCGGTGACCGTGACCTCGACGAAGACGAAGTCCTCCTGCTCGGGGACGTCGTTGTCCTGCCGGATCTGCTCGATCTTGTCCCGGTATTCGGCGATGTCGCGGGCGTCGGGCTCGTTGGCGATGAAGCGGATCTTGCGGCTGGCGATGTCGCGGACGAATCGTTCCGCCATATCGTCCATCGTCACGCTGGTCACGCGGAGCTCGAAGGCGCGGGCCAGCCGGGAGGCCAGGGAGAGGACGATGATGCCAGCGATGAAGCAGGCGCCGATCTTCACGCCGTCCGGGCGCTCGATGACGTTGACGATCGTCGTGTAGAGGAACACCGCCGAGATCACCGCGAAGGCGATGGTCCAGTTCCGCTGTCCGGCCTTGCGCGCCGCGATCGTCACGGCGATCGCGGCGGAGCTGATCAGCACCAGCACACCGGTGGCGTAGGCGCCGCCTTGCGCGTCGACGTCGGCGTCGAAGATCCAGGTCACCAAGAAGGCGACCAGCGTGAAGACGATGACCATCGGGCGCACGGCGCGGGCCCAGTGCGGGGCCATGCCGTAGCGGGGCAGATAGCGGGGCATCAGGTTGAGCAGGCCGGCCATGGCGGAGGCGCCGGCGAACCAGAGGATGGCGATGGTCGAGACGTCGTAGAGCGTGCCGAAGGCGCCGCCGAGGTAGTCGTGCGCGAGGAACGCGAGGGCGCGGCCGTTGGCCTGGCCGCCGTCCTCGAACTCCTTCTCGGGGATCAGCAGCGTGGTGATGAAGCTGGTGCAGATCAGGAAGCAGCTCATGATCAGGGCGGCCGCGGTGAGCAGCTTCTTGGTGCCCCGGATCCGGCCCTTCGGGTCCTCCTCGGTGTCCCCCGCGTCACCCTTGACGTGCGGCATCACGGCGACGCCGGTCTCGAAGCCGGACAGGCCGAGGGCGAGCTTGGGGAAGACGATCAGGGCCATGCCGATCATGACGAAGACGTTGCCGTGCTCGGCGGTCAGGGCGCTCGACCAGTCGGTGACGACGTGTCCTTCGGTGATGACGTGCCACAGGCCGACGATCACGACGACGACGTTCAGTGCGAGGTAGAGCCCGACCAGGGCGACGGCGACGCCGATCGCCTCCAGGAAGCCCTTGAGGAACACCGCGCCGAGCAGGGCGACGAGCACGAGGGTGATCAGCATCTGCTGGTCGTGCAGGGCGCTGTGCAGATGGGGATTCTCCACGAGGTGGGTGGAGGCGTCCGCGGCGGAGAGCGTGATGGTGATCAGGAAGTCGGTGGCGGCGAAGCCGAGCAGGGTCAGGACGAAGAGCTTGCCCTTCCAGAAGGTGAGCAGTCGCTCCAGCATCGAGATCGAGCCCTGCCCGTGCGGGCTCTCCTCGGCGACGCGTCGGTAGACCGGCAGCGCGCCCGCCAGGGTGACGATCACGAGGATGATCGTCGCGATGGGTGAGAGCAGGCCGGCCGCGAGGGCCGCGATGCCTGGCTGGTAACCGAGGGTGGAGAAGTAGTCGACGCCCGTCAGACACATCACGCGGTACCAGGGCTGGCCCTTGTCCGCCTTCGGCTCGGCGTGCGGAGCATGCTGGGCGCCGCCCTTGCCCATGTCGGACAGACCCTCCAGCATCCAGGCACGCAGGCGACTGGGGGGCTGTTCCGTGGTGGCCATCGGCGTGCTCCTGATGTGGTGCTCAGCATGCGATTCCGGCCATCACGCGGACGGCCGCACCAGCGTAAGCGGAGAGTGACGCCCGGGCCCACGGATGAGGGGGCCGGAGGCGTCAAGCTTGCGTTAAGACTGGCCGGGGCAGCGGGGGCGGCACATCGAGAAGTGGACTACAGGAGCCCTGTCGCTGCCCTTGCGCTGTGTGGGCGCAAGCGGGGCTCGGTGGCGGCGGTACGGATACCCAGCGTCATGTCCGGGAAGGGCGGGCGAGCGGAGCGCGCCGCTTCTCGCCGCCCGCGTCTTCGACATGTACGTCCCATGGGGCCGGCTGCGTACCGCTGTTCTGAGACGCGCGCCATACGCGCCGTAAGAGTTCCGTCAAAGCCGCGCAGTGGCCCGTATGGGACCCGTCAATGGCGGTCGTATCCAGCCGGAGAAGCGGTTTTCTCTAACCGTCTCTGTCCCACCGAACCTCAACTCCAGGAGCTCACGATGGCCGATCTGGCCTTCGTCGTCATCACGGTCGCGGTCTTCGCGCTGGTGGCTCTCGTCGCCAAGGGGGTGACGAAGCTGTGACCGCCGAGAACGTCGTCGGCCTGGTCGTGGCCGTCGCCCTGCTGGGCTATCTCGTCCTCGCCCTGATCTTTCCGGAGAGGTTCTGAGAACAGATATGGGTCCCGTACTCGCAGGCATCCTTCAGCTGCTCGCCCTGATAGCGGCGCTGGCGCTCGCCTACATCCCACTCGGCAACTACATGGCCAAGGTCTACTCCTCCGACCGGCACTGGCGGGTCGAGAAGTGGATCTACAAGGGGATCGGAGCCAACCCCGACGCCGAGATGCGCTGGCCAGCGTATCTGCGCGGGGTGCTGGCCTTCTCCGTGATCGGCGTCCTCTTTCTGTACACCCTCCAGCGGCTCCAGGGTGTCCTGCCCGGCTCGCTCGGGTTCGCCTCGATCGATCCGGACCAGGCGTTCAACACCGCCGTGTCCTTCGTGACCAACACCAACTGGCAGTCGTACTACGGCGAGCAGGCCATGGGCCATGTCGTGCAGACCGCCGGTCTGGCCGTGCAGAACTTCGTGTCGGCCGCGGTCGGTATCGCCGTGGCGGTGGCGCTCGTACGAGGGTTCGCGCGCTCCCGTACCGGTGAACTCGGGAACTTCTGGGCCGACTTGGTGCGTGGTGTCGTACGCATCCTGCTGCCGTTGGCGGCCGTCGCCGCGGTCGTGCTGGTCGCGTGCGGTGTGATCCAGAACTTCTCCGGGATCCATGAGGTCGGTCAGTTCATGGGGGGCCGACAGGAGTGGAACGGCGGTGCGGTCGCCTCGCAGGAGGCCATCAAGGAAATCGGCACCAACGGTGGCGGCTACTTCAACGCCAACAGTGCCCACCCGTTCGAGAACCCCACCCCCTTCTCGAACCTCTTCGAGATCTTCCTGCTCCTGGTCATCCCGTTCTCCCTGACCCGGACCTTCGGTGTCATGGTCGGCTCGGTCAGGCAGGGTTACGCGATCCTCGCCACGATGGCGACCATCTGGGTCGGTTTCGTCGCCCTGATGATGTGGACCGAGTTCGCCCATCACGGCGCGGCGTTCGAGCTCGCCCACGGGGCGATGGAGGGCAAGGAGAACCGCTTCGGCGTCGGCGCCTCGTCGATCTTCGCCGTGTCGACCACGCTCACCTCGACCGGCGCGGTGGACTCCTTCCACTCCTCGTTCACCGGTCTCGGCGGCGGCATCACGATGCTCGGCATGATGCTGGGCGAGATCGCGCCCGGCGGTACCGGCTCCGGCCTCTACGGCATGCTGATCATGGCGGTCATCGCGGTGTTCATCGCCGGTCTGATGGTCGGCCGTACGCCCGAGTACCTGGGCAAGAAGATCGGCACCCGCCAGATCAAGCTGGCCGCCTGCTACATCCTCATCACCCCGGCGCTGGTGCTCGTCTTCACCGCCTTCGCGATGGCGCTGCCGACCCCGGCGAACTCCATGACCAACAGCGGGGCACATGGATTCTCCGAGATCCTGTACGCCTACACCTCCGCCTCGAACAACAACGGCTCGGCGTTCGCCGGTCTGAACGCGGACACGCAGTGGTTCAACAGCACGCTCGGTCTGGCGATGCTGCTCGGCCGCTTCCTGCCCATGGTGTTCGTGCTGGCGCTGGCCGGCTCGCTCGCCGAGCAGAAGCAGGTGCCGGTCACCGCGGGCACGCTGCGCACCGAGAAGCCGCTGTTCACCGGCCTGTTGGTGGGCGCGATCCTGATCATCACCGGGCTGACCTACTTCCCGGCACTCGCGCTGGGCCCGCTGGCCGAGGGGTTGGCGGCATGACCACCGACGTAACGAATCACGAGGACTCCATGTCCACTCCCACCCTCGCGCCCCACCAGGACGCGCCGACGGGGCACAAGGCTCCCGAGGGCCGCGTCGGCGCGGGCCTGTTCGACCCCAAGCAGCTGCTCAAGTCGCTGCCGGACGCCTTCCGCAAGCTCGACCCGCGGGTGATGGTCAAGTCCCCTGTGATGTTCGTGGTGTTGGTCGGGTCCGTCCTGACGACGGTCTTCTCCTTCACGGACCCGGGCGACTGGTTCGGCTGGGCGATCAGTGCCTGGCTGTGGCTGACGGTGATCTTCGCGAACCTCGCGGAGGCCGTCGCCGAGGGCCGTGGCAAGGCGCAGGCGGACACCCTGCGCAAGGCCAAGACCGACACCGTGGCCCGCAGGGTCGACGGCACCGTGGTCGCCGGCACCGAATTGCGGATCGGTGACCTGGTCGTCTGCGAGGCGGGCGACATCATCCCCGGCGACGGTGACGTGGTCGAGGGCGTGGCCAGCGTCGACGAGTCGGCGATCACCGGCGAGTCGGCTCCGGTCATCCGTGAGTCCGGCGGCGACCGGAGCGCCGTCACCGGCGGTACGAAGGTGCTCTCCGACCGCATCGTCATCAAGATCACGACGAAGCCCGGCGAGACCTTCATCGACCGGATGATCAACCTGGTCGAGGGTGCCGCGCGGCAGAAGACCCCGAACGAGATCGCGCTGAACATCCTGCTCGCGTCTCTGACGATCGTCTTCCTGCTCGCGGTGGCCACGCTGCCGCCGTTCGCCGACTACGCGGGCACCCATCTGACGCTGGTCGTCCTGGTGGCCCTGCTGGTCTGCCTGATCCCGACGACGATCGGCGCGCTGCTCTCCGCGATCGGCATCGCGGGCATGGACCGGCTGGTGCAGCGCAACGTACTCGCCATGTCAGGCCGGGCAGTCGAGGCCGCCGGTGACGTCTCCACGCTGCTGCTCGACAAGACCGGCACCATCACGCTCGGCAACCGTCAGGCCGCCGAGTTCGTGCCGGTGCGCGGCACCACTGAGGCCGAGGTCGCCGACGCCGCCCAGCTCTCCTCGCTGGCCGACGAGACGCCCGAGGGCCGCTCCATCGTCGTACTGGCGAAGAAGAAGTACGGGCTGCGGGAGCGGCACCAGGGCGAGCTGGCGCAGGCCGAGTGGATCGCCTTCACCGCCCAGACCCGGATGTCGGGCGTGGACATCGACGGGCACAAGGTCCGCAAGGGGGCGGCCGGTTCGGTCATCACCTGGGTCAAGGAGCAGGGCGGCCGGGTCGCGGACGACGCGGACACCCTCGCCAACAGGATCTCCGAGGCCGGCGGTACGCCGCTGCTGGTTGCCGTGGAGGACTCGGAGGGCGCCCGCATTCTGGGCGTCATCCACCTCAAGGACGTCGTCAAGGACGGTATGCGGGAGCGGTTCGACGAGTTGCGCCGCATGGGCATCAAGACCGTCATGATCACGGGCGACAACCCGCTGACCGCCAAGGCGATAGCCGAGGAGGCGGGCGTCGACGACTTCCTCGCGGAGGCCACTCCCGAGGACAAGATGGCGCTGATCAAGCGGGAGCAGGCCGGCGGGAAGCTGGTCGCGATGACCGGCGACGGTACGAACGACGCGCCCGCGCTCGCTCAGGCCGACGTCGGCGTGGCGATGAACACGGGTACGTCGGCCGCCAAGGAGGCCGGCAACATGGTCGACCTCGACTCCAACCCGACCAAGCTCATCGAGATCGTCGAGATCGGCAAGCAACTCCTCATCACCCGGGGCGCGTTGACCACGTTCTCCATCGCCAACGACGTCGCGAAGTACTTCGCGATCATCCCGGCGCTGTTCGCGGCGGTCTACCCGGGCCTGGACAAGCTCAACATCATGAACCTGTCCTCGCCGGACTCCGCGATCCTGTCCGCGGTCGTCTTCAACGCCCTGATCATCATCGCGCTGGTCCCGCTCGCCCTGCGCGGTGTGCAGTACCGGCCGATGAGCGCGGACCGCATGCTGCGGCGGAACCTGGGGATCTACGGCCTCGGCGGCCTGGTCGCCCCCTTCATCGGGATCAAGATCATCGACATGCTCATCTCCCTCATCCCCGGAATCGGTTGATCGCCATGAACAACTCGGTCACGAACACAGCCCGGTTGCTCGGGGCGGGCCTGCGCGCGCTGCTGGTGCTGACCGTGCTCACCGGCATCATCTATCCGCTCGCGGTCACCGGTGTGGCCCAGGCGCTGTTCAGCGACAAGGCGAACGGCTCGGAGATCACGGCGGACGGCAAGGTCGTCGGCTCGTCGCTGATCGGTCAACAGGGCTACAGCCTGGACTACTTCCAGCCGCGCCCGGCCAACGGCCTGGGCGAGAACACCGTCAACACCCAGTACAAGCTGATTCTTTCGGGCGCGACCAACCGTTCCGGCGACAACCCCGAACTCATCAAGTGGGTCAAGGAAGCCCAGGCCAAGGTCGTCAAGGACAACTCGACGGACGACTACAAGGTGAAGCCGTCCGACGTACCCGCTGACGCGGTGACGTCCTCCGGTTCGGGCCTGGATCCGGACATCTCGCCCGCCTACGCCGACCTCCAGGTGCATCGGGTCGCCGAGCGCAACGGCCTGTCCGTCGGCCAGGTCCAGAAGCTCGTCGACCAGCACACCGAGGGCCGCACCCTCGGCTTCATCGGTGAGCCCCGGGTGAACGTCCTCGAACTCAACATCGCTCTCAAGGAACTGACCAAGGGCAACTGATGACCCGAGTGCTGGTCGTGGAAGACGACCCACAGCTCGTACGAGCACTCGTGATCAACATGCAGGCACGCCGGTACGGAGTGGACGCGGCGCCCGACGGCGCCACGGCCCTCCGGCTGGCGGCCGCGCACCGGCCGGACGTGATGGTGCTCGACCTCGGCCTGCCCGACATGGACGGGGTCGACGTCATCAAGGCCGTGCGCGGCTGGACCCGTGTGCCGATCCTGGTGCTGTCGGCCCGCCAGGGGTCCGACGAGAAGGTTGCCGCGCTCGACGCGGGTGCCGATGACTACATCACCAAGCCCTTCAGCATGGACGAGCTGCTCGCCCGGCTGCGGGCGGCCGTTCGCCGCACCGAGGAGGTGCCGCTCGCCGCCGAGACGACACGGGTCACGACCGACGAGTTCACCATCGACCTGCTCGCCAAGAAGGCCGTACGCGGCGGGCGCGATGTGCGCCTGACGCCGACCGAATGGCATCTGCTGGAGATCCTGGTCACCAACCCCGGCCGACTCATCACGCAGAAGTACCTCCTCCAGGAGGTCTGGGGGGTGTCCCAGCGCAACAAGACCAACTACCTGCGCGTCTACATGGCCCAGCTGCGCCGCAAGTTGGAGGCGGACCCCTCGCACCCCCGCTACCTCATCACCGAACCGGGCATGGGTTACCGCTTCGAAGGATGACTTACAGTCCGCTCCGTAATGTTCGTCGGCGAAGGCGAATGTTTCGTTCGCCCTCGCAGGACTGACGCCCTGCGGACGTACGAGAGCGGAAGAGCGGCAGTACCTGATGCCGACGCCCCCCGGCTTCACGTGCCCGTTGGCCGCGCTGGGCGGCCGCTGTGCCGCAAGTTCCGGCCCCTGACCGCAGATTCGCTGTGTACAAGGGGTTGCCACGCTTTGGCTGCTGTCTCTAGGGTGCGGCAACAGCGAAGCTTTCTGGAATTGTTTCGAAACTTTCGGTCCAGCGGACAGGCGTGGACGCGCCGTCCCGTACCCAAGGAGCGCATGATGGGCGACCGGGCACTGTCCCGCCGCGGCTTCCTGGCGGCCTCCGCCGCGGCCGGTCTGGGCATGACGGCACTGAGCGGCTGCGGCGGCGACTCGGACGGAGGATCCTCGGGGACGACCACGGTCGAGTGGTGGAACATCTCCACCACTCAGCCGACCAAGGATGTCTGGGCCGGCCTCGCGAAGAAGTTCGAGGCCCAGAACCCCAAGGTCAAGATAAAGATCGTCCAGTTGGAGAACGACGCCTACAAGTCGAAGATGACGGCGCTGACCGCCTCCGGCAAGCTGCCGGACATCTTCCACACCTGGGGCGGCGGCGTCCTGAAGCAGCAGGTCGACGCCGGGCTCGTCGAGGACCTCACGGACCGCACGAAGCCGTGGTCCGACGGTCTGCTGAAGGTCGCGAAGGAGTCGTATCTGCTCGACGACCGGCTGTACGGCATCCCGTTCGACATCGGCATGATCGGTTTCTGGTACAACAAGGCGCTGTTCAAGCAGGCCGGCATCGCCACGCCGCCCACCACCTGGAGCGGCTTCATCGACGCGGTCGGCAAGCTGAAGTCCGCCGGCATCACCCCCCTCGCCCTCGCGGGCAAGGAGACCTGGACCGGCATGTACTACTGGGCGTACCTCGCCATGCGCACCGCGGGCGCCGGCGCGCTGGAGAAGGCCAACGACGACAAGGACTTCACCGGGACCGAGTTCGTTCAGGCCGGACAGCACCTCAAGGAACTCGTCGATCTCCAGCCGTTCCAGAAGGGGTTCCTCGGCGCCGCCTACTCCAGCCCCACCGGTCAGGCCGCCGCCGTCGGCAACGGCAAGGCGGCGATGGAACTCATGGGCCAGTGGGCGCCGGTGGTCCAGGCGGACGCGGGCAAGGGCCTCGGCGACGACCTCGGGTTCTTCCCGTTCCCGGAGGTCGAGGGCGGCAAGGGCGCCATCACCGAGGTGTTCGGCGGGGGCGGCGGGCATGCCCTGCGGCAGGGCGCTCCGCAGGCCGCCGTCGACTTCCTGGAGTTCTTCGCCTCCGAGGCGACGGACCTGGAACTGGTCAAGAAGACCGGCGCCATTCCGGTGGTACCCGGCGCCGAGAGCGCCCTCACCGACCCCAACCTCAAGGCCGTACAAGCGCAGTTGAAGGGGTCCACCGGCTTCCAGCTCTACCTGGACCAGGCGTACGCGCCCGCGCTCGGCCAGGAGGTCAACGACAGTGTGGGCGCGCTGATCGCCGGTTCCAAGTCGCCCGAGCAGGTCACCGAGTCGATCACACAGACCGCGAAGGAAGAGCAGTAGGCCCCGATGACCTCCACGTTCCTTCCGGACAAGCGGACCGGCCCGGACGCCGATACTCCGCCCCCGGCAGTCAGGGCAGGCCGGGGGCGGGCCCGGCGGCGGGCGCTGAACTGGCTCACCGCGGTCGGCTTCCAGCTGCCCGCGCTGGTGCTGTTCCTGGTGCTGGTCCTGCTGCCGATCCTGTTCGCCCTGTACGCCGCCTTCTTCCGCTGGGGCGGCTTCGGCATGCCCTCCGACTACATCGGCGTCGACAACTTCACCCGGCTCTTCGACGACCCGGTCTTCCTGGGCGACCTGTGGCGCTGCTTCGTCCTGGTCCTGCTGTCGCTCGCCGTACAACTGCCGTTCGCGCTCGCCATGGCCGTCCTGCTGAACCAGCGGATCCGCGGCCGGGCCGTGTACCGGATGCTGTTCTTCGCGCCGTACGTCCTGTCCGAGGCGATCACCGGCATCCTGTTCGCGATGATCTTCGCCCCGGACGACGGTCTCGCCGACCATGTCCTGGGCAGCGTGGGCCTGGACGGGCTCGGCGGGACGTGGTTCGCGGATCCCTCCACCGTCATGGCGACCCTGTTCCTCGTCATGACCTGGAAGTACTTCGGCTTCCACATGATGCTCTACCTGGCCGGACTCCAGTCCATCCCGGCCGAGTTGACGGAGGCGGCGCTCATCGACGGCGCGAGCCCCTGGCAGCGCTTCCGCAATGTCACCCTGCCGCTGCTCGCGCCCACCCTGCGCATCAGCGTCTTCCTGTCCGTCATCGGCGCCATCCAGCTCTTCGACCTGGTGTGGGTGACCACAGCGGGCGGCCCCGACCATCACTCCGAGACCATGGCCGTGACCATGTTCCAGTACGGCTTCAAGCGCTACCAGGTCGGCTATGCCAGCGCGATCAGCGTGGTCATGTTCGGCATCAGTCTCGTCTTCGCCCTCGCCTACCAGCGGTTCGTGCTCCGTCGCGACCTCGAAGGGGCGACCACGACCATGCGGGGAGGCCAGAAGTGAAGGCACCGGCGCGGAAACTCCCGGTCCACGTCATCCTCGTCCTCGTCGGCGCGATCATGGGCATACCGCTGCTCTATGCGGTCATCTCCGGTTTCAAGTCCACCGACGAGCTCTCCCGGAACCCGATCGGGCTGCCCGAGTCGTGGGTGACCTCCAACTACACCGACATCCTCGGCTCCGGTTCCTTCTGGCGGCTGGTCGGCAGCAGCACGTTCATCGCCATCGGTACGACCGTTCTGGTCGTCGCGGTGTCCGCGCTCGCCGCCTTCTCCTTCGCCCGGTTCTCCTTCCGTGGCCGGGAGTTCTTGTTCACCCTGTTCACGATGGGGCTGATGTTCCCCTTCGCGGTGGCGGCGCTGCCGCTGTTCCTGCTGCTGCGCTCCCTGGGCCTGCTGGACAACCCGCTGGGCGTGATCCTGCCGCAGGCCGCGTTCGGGCTGCCGATGACCATCATCATCCTGCGCGGCTTCTTCCGGGAGATCCCCGGCGAACTGGAGGAGGCGGCCACGCTCGACGGATGCACCCCGCTCGGGTTCTTCTGGCGGGTCCTGCTGCCGATGGCGCGGCCCGCGCTCGGCACCGTCTCCGTGCTCGCCGTCGTCACCAGCTGGAACAACTTCTTCCTTCCGCTGCTGGTGTTCACCGACTCCACGTGGTGGACCATCCCGATCGGCGTCCAGCAGTTCCAGGGCCAGTACTCCGCCGAGTACGCCAGGGTCTTCGCCTACCTCGTCCTGGCCATGGTTCCCGCACTCGCCTTCTACTCGGTCGCCGAGCGTCAGCTCGTCGGCGGCCTCACCGCCGGCGCCACCAAGGGATGACCCGCGCCCGGCGGACGTACACCACATCCACCGTGAGGAGTCGCACCATGCGCACCACCCGCACACGGCTCAGACTCACCGGCGCACTCGTCGCCCTGCTCCTGGCCGCCGGCGTCCCGGCGGCCCAGGCCGGTGAGGAGCGGCCGGCCCCCGACCAGCCGACGCTCGCCGAACTCGCCCAGCGCCACGGCCGCTACTTCGGCAGCGCAACCGACAACCCCGAGCTCACCGACGAGCCCTACAAGGCGATCCTCGGCACCGAGTTCGACATGATCACCCCCGGCAACGGGATGAAGTGGTACGCCACCGAACCCCAGCAGGGCGTCTTCGACTTCTCCCAGGGCGACGAGATCGTGAACCTCGCCCGCGCCAACCACCAGCGCGTACGCGGCCACACCCTGGTCTGGCACAGCCAGCTCCCGGACTGGCTCACCTCGCGCGAGTGGACGGCCGTCGAGCTGAGGGCCGTACTGAAGAAGCACATCCAGACGGAAGTACGCCACTACCGGGGCAAGGTGTACGCCTGGGACGTCGTCAACGAGGCCTTCAACGAGGACGGCACCTACCGGGAGACGATCTTCTACAAGACCCTCGGCCCGGGCTACATCGCCGACGCCCTGCGCTGGGCCCACCAGGCCGATCCGAAGGCCAAGCTCTACCTCAACGACTACAACGTCGAGGGGATCGGCCCGAAGAGCGACGCCTATTACCGGCTGGTCAAGGAGCTGAAGGCGCAGCGCGTCCCGCTCCACGGCTTCGGCCTGCAGGCCCATCTCGCCCTCCAGTACGGCTATCCGAGCACCCTGGAGGACAACCTCCGCCGCTTCTCCCGGCTGGGCCTGGACACCGCGCTCACCGAGGTGGATGTGCGGATGTACGTGCCCGCCGACGAGGCCAAGCTGGCCACGCAGGCGGAGTGGTACCGGGACATGACCGAGGCGTGCCTCGCCGTGCGGCGGTGCGTGGGGATCACGTTGTGGGACTACACCGACAAGTACTCCTGGATCCCGGCGTTCTTCGAGGGTGAGGGCGCGGCGCTGCCGTGGGACGAGGAACTCCGGCCCAAGCCCGCGTACTTCGCGATCAGGGAGGCGCTCAGCTAGCGGGGGCCGTGCTCGACCGCACCACCAGTTCTGTGCCCAGCTCCACCCGCGGCGAGTCCGGCTGCTCGCCGCGGGCCAGGCGCAGCACGGTACGGACGGCGAGCTTGCCCATGTCGGCGAGCGGCTGGCGGACGGTGGTGAGCGGCGGGGCCGACCAGCGGACTTCCGGAAGGTCGTCGAAACCGACCACGCTCATGTCCTCCGGCACCCTGAGGCCCCGCCGGCGCAGCGCCTCGATCGCCCCGAGCGCCATCTGGTCGCTGGCCGCGAAGACGGCGGTGGGCGGTTCGGGCAGGTCCAGGAGGGTGTTGCAGCCGGTGAAACCGGACTCGGGGTGGAAGTCGCCGGGCACGACGAGGGTGTCGTCGAGCGTGAGATCAGCGCTTTCGAGGGCCGTGCGGTAGCCGTCCAGCCGGGCCCGGGAGCACAGCAGCCGGGGCGGTCCGGCGATCAGGCCGATTCTTCGGTGGCCGAGGGCCAGCAGATGCTCGGTGGCCGCCATGCCGCCGGACCAGTTGGCGGCGCCGATGGTGGGGGCGTCCAGGGCGGGCGAGCCGGCCGGGTCGACGACCACGAGCGGGACGCCGAGGATGCGCAGTTCCTCGTACAGCACCGGCTCCAGGGCCGAGGTGACCAGGATGACGCCGTCGGAGGCGCGGGCCCGCAGGTTGCGCATCCACTCGCGGGCGTCGCCCGAGCGTCCGTGGATCGCCGACACCACGGTGCCGACGCCGGCCGTGTGGGCCGCCTCCTCCACACCCCGGATGATCTCCACGGCCCAGGGGCTGTCGAGGCTGTTGAAGACCAGGTCGAGCAGGGCGGCACGGGTGGCGGAGGTCGCGGGGCGCCTGCGGTAGCCGTGCAGGCGCAGGAGGTCCTCCACGCGGGCGCGGGTCTGAGGCGATACGTCCGAGCGGCCGTTGACGACCCGGGACACGGTCGGCACCGAGACCCCGGCCTGCCGGGCGATCTCCGTGATCGTGACCCTGCCCCCGTCCGCCGGTGCCTGCTCGGCATCGGCCTCGCGTGCTGCCAATTCCCCACCTCCGTCGACCGGTTGCGCATCCGCCACCGCCGTACCGGACACACGCCTCGAAACTTCCAGGAGTCTTCCGGAAAGCGGGTGGTGTTGGGAAGGGAAGGGGTGAGGCGGACCGGATCACGCACGGGGGACTACGGGGAGTGACGGGCGCCCGACATGCGTCGGGGCCGGTTCGCAGGATGGGTCTGCGTCCGGCCCCTCATGTCTCCGGGCGGGTTGTCGGGCCGCCCGGTGCCGCTCAGGCCGCGGTCATCACCAGTGCGCGATGCGGGGCGATGATCTGGCCGTCGGGCAGAAGCTCACCGGTGTCCTCGAACAGCAGAACGCCGTTGCACAGCAGGCTCCATCCCTGCTCCGGGTGGTGCGCCACGAGTCGGGCGGACTCCCGGTCGGCTGATTCGGCTGTCGGACAGGGTGGCTGGTGCTGGCACATGGGTGGGATCTTTCGCTCTGTCGTATGGAGTGAGTGGGTTGTCGGGTCTGTCCTGTGGCGTGAAGCCTCGTTCATGGCCGCCCCCGTTTGAATAAGTCGGTCGAACCCAGTGTTGCCCCACGGGCGTCATTCCGCAGGGATTTAGCGGCACCGCTTCTCACAGGTTCAGGACGCATCACCCGCGCGAAGGGTTCATTCCAACTGCACTGCCACTTCGGGTGGTTCGGGATGGTCGGATGGGGCTAGTCAGTTCGGGGAGGCCGCCCTTTTCGGCTCGTTCGAGCGCGGTAATGCTCGTGCGAGCGTGATGGGGCTTGATGGGAGTTCCAGGCGCGTACAAGTGTTTCTGTAGCGGGTGCGAGCGTACGGGTTCCGGAAACAGCGTCGTACCCCGCTACCCGGAATTCCGGCGGCGGGGTACGAGGGTGTTTCGCGGGGCGGGCAGAGTGCTATGTCACATGTGACATGTGACGTGTCAGGCGGGCTGGCCGAGCAGTGGGGCGGGCGTCACCCGGTGGGTGAGCATCGGGAGGAGCTCGGCGACCCGGTGCGGCCGGTGTGCCGCGATGCCGGGCGGGGCCGGCGCCAGCGGGACGAGCAGGTCGGTGGCGGCGGGGTGGCCGGTGGTGCCGTCCGAGGAGCAGTCGCCGTGCAGCCACAGCGTGAGCATGTACAGGCCGGGCAGCGACAGCAGGCGCGGCTGATAGGCCCCGGTCACCGACTCGGCCTGGCGCAGCGCGCGCTCGGTTGAGGCGACGTACGGGCCTTCGAAGAAGTGCGAGAAGGCCCAGCCGTCAGGCGTGAGCATGGTCTCGGCCGCGGCCACAGCGCGGTCGCCGCAGCGGATCAGGAAACGCCACCCTGCCAGCCGTGTCGCGGACACGCCCTCGGAGGTGATGCGGTCGAGTACGTGCACGGGCAGTGGGAGTTCGGGAGTGGCGGTGCCCTGTGCGGTGCGCAGGGCGGGAGTCCGAGCCTCGCGCACCGCGGTGGGGGAACCGAGGGCGGTGAGGACGGAGCGAAGGGCGGGCGCTGGAGCCGGGGGGACATGCAGCGGCATGGTGGGTCGCCTCTCATTCGACAGGCACAGTGGCGCGAGGGCGTGGCGGGGGCGGACGGCGCTGTCAGCTCACGGGGGTCAGAGAGGCGGGGGCCGGGGTCTGGGGATGCGTGGGTGTGCGTGAAGCCTGCCGCACGTCACCTGACGGCAGGAACCCGGACCGGGGCGCCAACCCTCTGCCTTGTTCGCGGAGTTTATACGACACGTGTTCACATTGTGTTTCGGCTAGCGCTTTCCGGGGACTTCGGCAAGGGTCCATTCAGTCGGCGTCAAGCGGGAATCATCCCGGGTCCGAACCCGTCGCCCGGCGATGACCTCGGGAAATGCCGATGAAGCGGTCGGCCAATACTCGTCGGTGTTTTTCACGAGTTGGCAAGGTGCCGGAAACTGCACTATGCGCCATGCCCGGTGAATGTGCCGCCGGTCACGTCCGTCAGAGTAGCGCGCGCCCGCTCTGCCCGCGACGTTATCGATCGCTTGGGCTGGGCATCATCCCACCTGACCCGGGACGCCGGCGGCCGGACCTGATCGGCCTGCCCATTCGAGGAGGGACGCTTCGATGGGGGAGAAGGTCGTGGCAGGCGGGTTCGACCTGTCCGATCGGCAGCGGTACCGCGGCAAGCTCCGGGAGTGTCTGACGGGCCTGGAGCGGCTTCTGGCGGAGCAGCGGTTCGATCGCCCGAAGAACCTCATGGGGCTGGAGATCGAATTGAATCTCACCGGTGCGGACGGCATGCCGAAAATGCTGAATGCGCAAGTACTGGAGAGGATCGCAAGCCGAGATTTCCAAACAGAACTCGCCATGTTCAATCTGGAAGTCAACATAGCCCCACATCGCTTGACCGGTCGGGTATTCGACAGGCTCGCCGAGGAACTGCGCACCTCGCTGGCATATGCCGACCGGAAAGCGCGCGAGGTCGATGCGGGCATCGTGATGATCGGTATTCTGCCGACGCTCGACCGCGACGACCTGGTCTCCACCAACCTCTCCGACGTCGACCGCTACACCCTCCTCAACGACCAGATCGTGGCCGCCCGCGGCGAGGACTTCCTGCTCGACATAGCGGGCGTGGAGCATCTGCGCTGCACCTCCAGGTCCATCGCGCCGGAAGCCGCCTGCACCTCCGTCCAACTGCACCTCCAGGTCACGCCGGGCCGCTTCGCCGCCGTGTGGAACGCCGCGCAGGCCGTCGCCGCCGCGCAGATCGCCGTGGGTGCCAACTCGCCCTTCCTGTTCGGCCGCGAGCTGTGGTGCGAGTCCCGGCCGCCGCTGTTCCAGCAGTCCACCGACACCCGCCCACCCGAACTCCAGGCCCAGGGCGTCCGGCCGCGCACCTGGTTCGGCGAACGGTGGATCTCCTCGGCGTACGACCTCTTCGAGGAGAACCTGCGCTTCTTCCCGGCCCTGCTGCCCATCTGCGACGACGAGGACCCCCTCGCCGTCCTCGACGCGGGCGGCACCCCGAAACTCGCCGAACTCGTCCTGCACAACGGCACCGTGTACCGCTGGAACCGGCCCGTCTACGGCATCGCCGACGACATCCCGCACCTGCGCGTCGAGAACCGCGTCCTGCCCGCCGGGCCGACCGTCACGGACGTCCTCGCCAACGCCGCCTTCTTCTACGGCGTCGTCCGCGCCCTCGCCGAGGAGTCCCGGCCGGTCTGGTCCCGGCTGCCGTTCGAGGCGGCCGCCGCCAACTTCGACACCGCGTGCCGACACGGCATCGACGCCCGCCTGATCTGGCCCCGGCGCGGGCGCTACGGCGGCACCACCGAGGTCGACGCGGTGAGTCTCGTACGCGACGAACTGCTGCCGCTCGCCGAGGCCGGGCTGGACGCGTGGGGCGTCGATCCGGCCGACCGGGACCTGTACCTCGGCGTGATCGAGGAGCGCTGTCGGCGGCGTGTCAACGGGGCGGCATGGCAGTCGGCGACCTTCCACCGGGCCCTGGAGTCGGGGCTGTCCCGGGAGGCCGCGCTGGCGGCCACCACCAAGCGCTACCGCCAGCTGATGCACCACGGGGAGCCGGTGCACACCTGGCCGGTCGGGCTGCCGGAGGCGGTGCCGCTGGGGTAGGAGCCGACACTCATCCCCGGCTTCCCCGCGCCCCTGCCGCGACGATCGCCTGCAGGATCACCGAGTGGATCTGCGACGGGTCGCTGACCTCGTGTCCTGAGCCGCCGGTCGCCTTGGCGATCTGCTCGGCCTCTTCGCGGTCGGCGTCCGGGCCTACGGCGATCATGATGAGCGGCACCGGGCGCTCGGGGTTGGTGAGTTGCTCCAGCCGCTCGACGAGGTCGGAGCGGGAGATGCTGCCGGGGTCCTGGTTCACTCCGTCGGTGAGGATGACCAGCGCGTTGAACTTTCCCTTGTCGTACGAGGACGTGGCCGCCTGATACGCGGCGAGCGTCGTGTCGTACAGCCCGGTCGCCCCGTTCGGCACCGGCGCCAGCGCGCTGAACGCCGCCGACAGCAGGTCCCGCTGGGTGCCCTCGCCGGCCCGGTCGCCGAGCCGCTCGGTCGGCACGCGGACGCGGTAGTCCTTGTCGCCGTCCAGCTTGGTGGAGAAGTCCCAAAGCCCGATCTCGTCCTCGGGCGTGAACGTGGCGAGGGCCTGCAACAGCGAGGCCTTGGTGACGTCCATACGGGACTGTCCGGTGTCGCCGACCGGTTCGGACATGGACGCGGAGGCGTCCACGACGGTGGTGATCCGGGCGCTCTGCACCGTGATCGTCCAGGTGCCGAGCGCTTCCTGGAGCGCGATCTCGTCGGCGGGACGCGCGGCGGGCTGCGCGTACGGCTGCGGACTGCTGCCCCCTGCCTTGGTCACCAGCGCCTGAGACACCTCGTCGGCGGAGGTCCGGAAGCCGTACTTCTCCAGCACCCGGCGCTGCTCCGGCTGCCGCAGATAGGTCATGAACCGGATCGCGGCCCGGTTCTCGTCCGTCGACAGCCGGGTCTGGTCGACCAGGGTGTAGGGGTAGTCGAGCCGGGGCGAGCCGTCCTTCGGATAGAACATGTCCAGGCTGCCCGCGCCCGCGGCCGAGGAGTTGTACGCGAACGCCGCCTGCTCGCTGAGGATCAGCGCCTGATTGCGCCGGGGGTTGCCCTGCTCGGTGCCCGAGGAGTCACGCGGCAGGGTGTCCAGGACCTGGGTGTCGCTGTCGGAGGTGCGCTGCGCCAGCGTCTTCATCACGGCCGCGGCCTGTGTGTCCCCGCCCTTGATCCGCCCGGCGGCCGTACCGACCTGGGTGAGCGCGAGCAGCCCGGTCGCACTGCGCGCCGGGTCGGCCGCGCCGAGCCGGAGGGCGTCGTCCTGGAGGCTGGCCCCGGCCAGCTCCATCCAGCTGTACGTCCGCTTCGGCCACCCCAGCGACTTCGCGGCCGACGGCACCATCGCCACCCCGACCGGAGTGGACGCCACCGTGCCCGCCGGAGTCACCTGCGTCGCACCGCTGTCCGCCGAGACCTGCTGCACCCACACGTCCGAGTCCGGCACCCACACCTGGACGTCGGCCTTCTCGCCCGTGGCGAGCGCGTCGGCGACCTTGTACGGGTCGCGTGCGCTCACCGAGACCGCGACGCACCGCCCGTCGGAGGTGAGGTCGTCCTCGCGCGCCTGCTTCGCCGCCTCCCGCAGCGCGGGGGCCATGTCAGGGGAGGCCGCGAGCTTCAGCCGGACCGGGTCGTCCTGGCAGGAGGAGCCGAAGGAGAGCAGCCCGCTCTGCACGGCGACCGCGGTGCCCCCGGCGATGGCGAGAACCAGCGCCGTGGCGACGGCCACCGTGCGGCGGCGGGCGCGTGGACGGGGGTCGCTGCCGCCCGCCCCATACTGATCGGGCAAGCTGTGACGTCCCATGACGGTGGTGCCCCTCCCTGTCGACCCCGTGGCGGAAACCGGCCACACGGCACGCAAAGGGGAGGTACGCCCCGTACGGCGTCCGCCCCCCAACGGCCTGTCGCGCACGATCTTCGTAACTTCTTTCGAGACCCTAGCGGCGCGGCGATGGGGATGAGGCGGGATTACTCAACTGGAGGCATCTGTGCAGGCGGAGGCGGGCTCGGTGGCCGATTCTTTTCCTCAGGAGCGGCCCTCGCGACGAATTCTGCGTTCCGAGACCTTGCTCGTTCTGGGGCTTTCGCTCGGTGTGAGCGGTGTGTCCGCCCTGATCAGTTTTGTCGGATCGGTCACCAAACCGGGAGGTCTCAAGGACCAGGCGGCCACCCTCAACGCCTCGGCCGCGCCGGGCCGTCCCTGGCTGGATCTCGCCTGGCAGCTCTTCGGGATCACCACGGCACTCGTGCCCGTCCTGCTCGTCGCGCACTTTCTGCTGCGCGAGGGCGAGAGCCTGCGCACCCTCGGCTTCGACCGGACCAGGCCCTGGCCTGACCTCGGCCGCGGTGCGGCCATCGCGGCTGTGATCGGCAGTACCGGAATCGCCTTCTACCTGGCCGCCCGCGGGCTCGGCTTCAACCTCACGGTGGTGCCCGAGGCGCTGCCCGACGTGTGGTGGAAGTACCCGGTCCTGATCATGTCCGCGATGCAGAACGCGATCCTCGAGGAGGTCATCGTCGTCGGCTATCTGCTGCGCCGGCTCGGCCAGTTGGGCTGGACCCCGGGCACCGCGCTGATGGCCAGTTCCGTACTGCGCGGCTCCTACCACCTCTACCAGGGCATCGGCGGCTTCCTCGGCAACCTGGCGATGGGCGTGGTGTTCGTCTACCTGTACCGGCGCTGGGGCCGGGTCGGCCCCCTGGTCGTGGCTCATTCGCTGCTCGACATAGGGGCGTTCGTCGGCTATGCGCTGCTGGCCGGGAAGGTGGGCTGGCTGCCGACGGCTTGAGTGCTTTCGGAGGGGGCGTACGACAGGTTCGTACGCCCCCTTTCGTACGTCGCTTTTGTACGTCGATGTAGCGCCGTTACGCGAGCAGCTCCCCGTCGATGACGGTGACCGCGCGTCCGGTGAGCAGCGTGCGGTCGCCGCGCAGCTCGGTGCGGACGCGGCCGGAGCGGGGTGAGGCCTGGAGGCCGGTGAGGCCGGGGCGGCCGAGGCGCTCGGACCAGTAGGGGGCGAGGGCGGTGTGGGCGCTGCCGGTGACCGCGTCCTCGTCGATGCCGACGTTCGGGAAGAAGCAGCGGGAGACGTAGTCGTAGCCCCGCGTGGGGTCCTCGGCGCGGGCGGTGGCGATGATGCCGCGGGTGGAGTAGGTGGCGAGTGCCTTGTGGTCCGGCGCCAGGGCGTGGACGGTCTTCTCGTCGGCGAGTTCGAGGAGCAGATCGCCGACGTTCGGGCCGGTGTCGAAGGCGGTGCGCGGCTCGGCGCCCAGCGCGTCGGTGACCCCGTCCGGCACGTCGACCGGGGTGAGCGGTGCGGTCGGGAAGTCCAGGGTGATCGAGCCGTCCTCGCCCGGCGTCGCGACCAGTACGCCGCTGCGGGTGGCGAAGCGCACCGGGCCCTGATGCGCGCCGATGGTGTGCAGGACGTGGGCCGTGGCGAGCGTGGCGTGGCCGCACATGGCGACCTCGGTGACGGGCGTGAACCAGCGCAGCGCCCACTCGACCTCGCCGCCCTCTGGCAGGCGGTGGGCGAACGCCGTCTCGGCGTGGTTGACCTCCCTGGCCACGTTCTGGAGCCAGGTCTCGTCCGGGAAGGCGTCCAGGAGCAGGACGCCGGCCGGGTTGCCGGCGAAGGGGCGGTCGGTGAAGGCGTCGACGATTCGAATCCGCATGCCGCAGACGCTAGGCGCGGCGTGAAGCGGCAGGCCAAGGCCAATTCCGGGGTGCTGGACCGATTTTGGGCCGGGCCGTCTTCAGGGCTGCCTTCCGGGCGGGTGTTGCCAGGCGAACTATTCCGATATATCGTTGAGGCATCGCGACTGATCAACGACTGAATGGAGTGATGGCGATGCGTTCCCATGGATTCGAACGAGGACACGGTGGACACGGCTCGCACGAGCGAGGCGGATTCGAGGCCCTGCGTGGTGCCTTCGGACCTTTCGGGCCGGGCGGCCCCGGCTTCGGCGGACCGGGCTTCGGTGGTCCGGGCCCCTGGGGTCATCGAGGGCGCGGCGGACCGCGGGGGAGGGCGCGGCGCGGCGACGTACGCGCGTCGATCCTCGCCCTGCTGAAGGACCGGCCCATGCACGGTTACGAGATGATCCAGGAGATCGCCGAGCGCAGCGGCGGGGCGTGGAAGCCCAGCCCCGGCTCGGTGTACCCCACCCTCCAACTGCTGGAGGACGAGGGGCTGATCACCAGTGAGTCCGAGGGCGGCAAGAAGCTGTTCTCGCTCACCGAGGCCGGCCGTACCGCGGCCGAGGAGGGCCCCGAGGCGCCCTGGGAGGAGGCCTCCCGCGGCGTCGACTGGGAGGCCCTCGGTGAGATCCGGCAGGCCGGCTTCGGTCTGATGGAGGCCTTCGGGCAGGTCTGGAAGACGGGCAGCAAGGAGCAGCGCGAGAAGGCGCTGGCCGTCATCAACGAGGCCCGCAAGAAGCTGTACCTGATCCTCGCCGACGAGGACTGACGAGGGCCGAGGCTCGGGCCCGGTGCAAGGCGCCCTCGCGGAGACATCCGCGGGGGCGCCTTCGCGCGTCCGGGGGTCAGGCCACCAGCCCCGCCAGCTTGCGCAGCGACTCGTTGAGCGCGGCTGTCGCCGAGTCCTTCAGCCGGCCCGCCATCAACGACACGGCGGCGCCCGTGAACTCGCCGTCGATGCGGACCGTGGTGGCGTCGCCGTCGGGCGTCAGGGTGTAGCGCGTGGCCAGGTCGACCGCCATCGGGCCCTTGCCGCGGATGGCCAGCACCCGGGCCGGCTCCAGTTCCTCGATGGTCCAGTCGACCTCGGCCGGGAAGCCCATCAGCTTCAGGTTCTCCTGGAAGGTCCCGCCCACTGCGAGGGTCTCGGGGCCGCCCTTGGGGAAGCCGGTGTGGGTCGCGTTCCACTCGGGATACGCGGACCAGTCCGTGAGCTGCGCCCACACCTTCTCCGCGGGGGCCCCGATCCGTGCCTCCGCGCTGACTTCGGCCATGCGACCACCTCTTCGTGTCGGGCTACGGTGTCGCGGAACGTAGCCGCACGGCCTGGAACATTCAATACTGATGAACCGTCAGAATATGTGGAGGCGGCCTGCCGGACCGGCCTCAGCCGACCAGCCGTATCTCCGCCGCGTCGAACAGGTCCCACGCGCGCGGGAAGGCGCTCTCGTCGTGGCAGTGCCAGGCATCCCAGAACAGGTCGGCCGGCAGTGCGTCCTCCGGGGCCCACACCCGGTACACGTACTGCCTGCCGTCGACGGCCGGAAGAGTCACCAGCCAGCACCTGCTCTCCATCCCTCTGTAGAGGACGTGCGACGGAGCGTTACGGTTGCGTGCGGCGCACGGGAGACGGGAAGTGTGCGCCCCCGCGGGCCAAGGGGCGTGATCTCATCCGTAAGGAGGAGATTGGAGCCGCCCGGGTCCACTCTCTGTGGGACGCGAAAATGCTTCCCTCCGGGGATGTCCCGATCTGGAGGGACTGATGAGGTAGGGGTGTGCAACCCCGAATCCCCCGGCAGGCGGCCCAAGAACAGGGCGGCCGGCGAACGGACAACGATGCCGGGCTCAGTGACGAGCTGGCATCGGTGCTCTCCGGTGCCCGCCGACGGGCCATGCGGGACGGGGACCGGCAGATCGACACGGCTCATCTGCTGCACTCGCTCCTGGAGTCCGACCCCGAGGTGCGGGCCGTCTTCGAGGACGAGACGCAGGTGGCCCGGCTGCTTGGCTATCTCGTGCAGCGCAGCATCGGCTACGGCCTGCGCTGGCAGGGCGCCGTCGAGGACTCCGGTGCCGTACCCGTGGTGACAGGCGAGGCGGGCTTCTCTCCGCTCGCCGCGGGCGCGATGGAGTACGCCCGCGAGCGCACCGCGCGGCGCGGCGGCGAACCGGCGCTCGGGATCGACCTGCTCGCCGCCATCATCGTGGACCCGCAGGCACGCGCCGTCGAGGTGCTCGACCGTGCCGGGGTCGACGCGCACGCCCTCTACGTGCGGATCGAGAGGCACTTGGCGAAGACCGGCTGACCGGCCGGCGACCCGGGTCCCGTCCACGCGCTGAGACAGGTGTCATCGGGGGTGACGCTCATGTCATCGCCTGTCATCATGTGCCGGTGCATACGTCAGACAGCAGCAGCGGCAGCGGTGGAAAGGGCGTGGGGCTCGGTCTCGCGCTCGCTTCCGCGCTCGCCTTCGGGGGATCCGGTGTCGCGGCCAAGCCGCTGATCGAGGCGGGGCTCGACCCGCTCCATGTGGTGTGGCTGCGGGTGGCGGGAGCCGCCGTGGTGATGTTGCCGCTGGCTGTGCGTCACCGTTCGCTGCTGCGCCGGCGGCCCGCGCTGCTCGCCGGGTTCGGGCTGTTCGCCGTCGCCGGTGTCCAGGCCTGCTACTTCGCCTCGATCTCCCGGATCCCCGTCGGGGTCGCCCTGCTCGTCGAGTACTTCGCGCCCGCCCTCGTCCTCGGCTGGGTGCGGTTCGTGCAGCGGCGGCCAGTCACGCGTGCGGCGGCGCTCGGCGTGGTCCTCGCGGTCGGTGGGCTCGCCTGTGTCGTGGAGGTCTGGTCCGGGCTGAGCTTCGACGCGCTTGGGTTGCTGCTCGCGCTGGGTGCCGCGTGCTGCCAGGTCGGGTACTTCGTGCTGTCCGACCATGGCGGCGACTCCGGCGCGGAGGCGCCGGATCCGCTGGGTGTCATCGCCTACGGCTTGTTGGTCGGCGCGGCCGTGCTGACCGTTGTCGCCCGCCCGTGGAGCATGGAGCGGTCGCTGTTGGCGGACAGTGCGGACATGAACGGGACGCCGGTCGCTGCGGGGTTGTTGCTCGGGTGGATCGTGCTGGTGGCCACGGTCGTTGCGTATGTGACCGGCGTGGTGGCCGTGCGGCGGCTGTCTCCGCAGGTCGCGGGTGTGGTGGCCTGTCTTGAGGCGGTGATTGCGACGGTTCTTGCGTGGGTGCTGCTCGGTGAGCACCTTTCGGCTCCGCAGATTGTGGGTGGGGTGGTGGTGTTGGTGGGGGCGTTCATTGCGCAGTCTTCTGCGCCGGGGAAGGGGTCTGTGGAGCCGGTTGCCGCTGGGGGTACGGAGATGCGGGTGTCGGCGCGGGGGACGACCGAGTAGGTGCCTCGCTGGGTGGGCGTGTCGTGTGCGGGTCCGTTGTGGCTGGTCGCGCAGTTCCCCGCGCCCCTTACGGGGCGCTGGCCGTGCCGCATCTCACAAGCTGAGCCTACAGAGCCGCCAGGTAGTCCGGGAGTTTGGTGTCGGGGGCCAGTTGGGCGTCGGCTACCGGGGTGTCGTAGCCCTTGCGCAGGGGGACGACGCCGGCCCAGTGGGGGAGCGCTAGGTCCTCGGGCTCGTCGTTCACGCCGCCGGTGCGGGCCTTGGCGGAGACCTCGTCGAGGTTGAGGCGGATGACGGCGGTGGCGGCCAGTTCCTTCTTGTTGGCGGGCCGGAGGTCGTTGGCGCGTCCGGGTACGACCTGGTCGACGAGGGCGTCGAGGGCGGCCCGCTTCTCATCGGGGTCGGTGACGTCGTGGGCGACGCCGTGCACCACGACCGAGCGGTAGTTGATCGAGTGGTGGAAGGCCGAGCGGGCCAGGATGAGCGCGTCCACGTGCGTGACCGTCAGGCACACGGGGAGGCCGGGGTCGGTCTGGCCCGTCATCCGCAGGGGGCGTGAACCGGTCGAGCCGTGCACGTAGAGCCGCTCGCCGACCCGGGCGTACAGGGTGGGCAGCACCACCGGCGCTCCGTCACGGACGAAGCCGAGGTGGCAGACGTAGGCCTCGTCGAGTATCGCGTGCACCAGGTCCTTGTCGTACGACGCCCGGTCGGCGGAGCGCGTGGGAACGGTGCGGTCGGTGGGTGTGTACGCGGCCTGGTGTTGCGTCGGCTGCTGCTGGGTTCCCTGCATTGCATCCTCCATTGCACTAGTGCATAATTGGCTTTGTGCTAGAAGGATATCGGATCAGTGGGCGGCGTGCAGCCGAGATTGCGGCCAGTGTGGAGAGCGCGGTGGGCTCGGGCGGGCTGGAGCCGGGCGAACTGCTGCCGCCGATGCGGGAGTTGGCGGTCGAGCTGGGCGTGAATCCCAATACGGTCGCGGCGGCGTACCGCATCCTGCGCGAGCGCGGGGTCATCGAGACCGCCGGGCGTCGTGGCAGCCGGGTGCGGTCCAAGCCGGCCACCACGGGGCGCGAGTACCTCCGGTTGGACGTGCCCGAAGGGGTGCGGGACGTGGCGAGCGGCAACCCCGATCCTGCGCTGCTGCCATCGCTGGCCAAGGCGTTCGCGGTGGCGGCCGAGCAGGGCGACCGCGAGCCCGTGCTGTACGGGGACGAGCCGGTGGAGCCGGAGTTGGCCCGTCGCGCGCGGGCCGATCTGGACGCGGGCGGTGTGCCGGACGGGCCCCTCGCGGTGACCTCCGGCTCCCTCGACGCCATCGAGCGTGTCCTGGCCGCCCACCTCAAGCCCGGGGACACGGTCGCCGTCGAGGACCCCGGCTGGGGCAGCCTGCTCGACCTCGTCCCCGCGCTCGGGCTGCGCACCGCCGCGGTCGGCGTCGACGACGAGGGTCCGCTCCCCGATGACGTACGCCGTGTTCTCGAGGCCGGGGCGCGCGCCCTGATCGTCACCGACCGGGCGCAGAACCCGACCGGTGCGGCGGTGAGTTCGTCACGCGCGCGTGCCCTGCGTGCTGTGTTGCGTCAGCACCCGGACATCCTGCTGATCGACGACGATCACGGGCACGGCATCGTCGACCTGCCTCTGCACACCCTCGCCGGTGTCACCGGCAGCTGGGCCTTCGTGCGCTCGGTCGCCAAGGCGTACGGCCCCGATCTGCGGCTCGCCGTGCTCACCGGGGACGCCGTCACCGTCGACCGGGTGATCGGGCGGCACCGACTCGGGCCCGGCTGGGTGAGTCGGATCACCCAGCGGGCCGTCGTACGGCTGTGGGCCGACGGTGCGGTGGACGCGCGCGCGGTGGCGGCGGCGTACGGGGGGCGCCGGGACGCGCTGATCGGCGCGCTCGCTGAGCGCGGGGTCGCCGCGTACGGGCGCAGCGGCCTGAACGTCTGGATTCCCGTGCCGGACGAGACCGGAGCGGTGGCCCGCCTGCTGCACGCCGGTTGGGCTGTCGCCCCTGGTGCTCGGTTCCGGATGAGCGCACCGCCGGGCATCCGGGTCACCGTCTCGACGTTGGCGGTGGACGAGACGGTGGCGCTGGCGGACGCGATCGCCTCAGCGGTGGGGCCGGCGCCGATCCGGAGCTACGTCTGAGTGCGTCGGGTCAGTGCGGCGACGGGTCGGTGGTTGTCTGCGGGTCCGTTGTGGCTGGTCGCGCAGTTCCCCGCGCCCCTATCGGGGCGCTGCCGAACCGTAGCCGACCTCGCTGGGGCCACTCGGTCCGGCCGGTGCCCCGCCTTCGGCCGCACCTGCGTCAGTGCCGCGCCCGCCAGGACCACGGCCGCTCCCACCGGTGTCCACCAGTTCAGTGTCTCGCCCAGGATCGCGACGCCCGCGGCTGTGGCGATGACGGGGATGAAGTACGTGACCATCGTGGCCGTTGTGGGGCCGACCTCGGCGACCAGGCCGTACTGGATCAGGAAGGCGAGGCCGGTGCCTAGTGTGCCCAGGGCTGCTATCGCCAGCAGCGGGCCTACGGCCACCTGTGTCGGCCAGGATGTGAACAGCGGGGTCACGACGGCCAGTTGCAGGGTGGCGAGCAGCAACTGGGCGCCGGTCAGTGAGAGATGTGAGTGGTCGGATCCGGCGAGGGTGCGGCGGACGTATATCCAGCCGATCGGATAGCTCAGGGACGCTCCCAGTGCCATCGCCGTGCCCGTGGCGTCCAGGCCGTGGAAGCCCTGCCAGGCGCCGAGCACCGTGAGGACGCCGAGGAAGCCGAGGCCGAGACCGGCGACGCGGACCCGGGTGGGCCGGTCCTCGGAGAGGGCGACCAGGGAGAGGGCCATGCCCCACAGCGGCGACGTGGCGTTGCAGATGCCGGCCAGGGTGGACGGGATGGTCAGCTCGGCGTAGGCGAAGAGCGAGAACGGCAGCGCGTTGAGCAGGAACGCGGCGACTGCGAGGTGCCCCCAGGTGCGCGGCTCGCGCGGCAGCCGCTGCCGCTTCATCGCCATCGCGGCAGTGAGCACCGCGGTCCCGAACACCAGCCGGCCGAGCGTGACCTGGAAGGGGGCATAGCCCTCGGTGCCCACCTTGATGAGCAGGAAGCTGAAGCCCCAGACCAGGGCGAGGGCGCCGAAGCGAAGCCGCCAGTCGAGGGCGGCGCGGACGGGGGTGGGGGTGCTCATGGCGACCAGGATGGTGGACCACGATCTCGTAGTACAAGCTAGATTTTACGCACGGTATCTCGTAGCATTGCTTACATGTTGAACCTGGAGCGCCTCCGCACCCTGGACGCCCTGGCCCGGCACGGCTCGGTCAGCGGTGCCGCCGAGGGTCTGCACATCACGACCTCGGCCGTCTCGCAGCAGATGTCCAAGCTGGAGCGCGAGGTCGGCCAGCAGCTCCTCGCCAAGAACGGCCGGGGTGTTCGGCTCACGGACGCCGGCCGGCTCCTCGCCGAGCACGCGGCGCGCATCCTCTCCCAGGTGGAGCTCGCCCAGTCCGATCTGGAGGCGCAGCGCGGGCAGGTCGTCGGTGAGCTGCGGCTGGCCGCGTTCCCCACCGCCCTGCGCGGGCTGTTCCCCATAGCGCTCAGCACGCTGCGTTCCCGCCACCCGGCGCTGCGCGTGCGCTCGCGGGAACTGGAGCCGGAGAACGGGGTCAACGCGGTGCTCCGGGGCGACGCGGACCTGGCCGTCGTCCTCGACTGGTACAACAAGCCGCTGCCCATGCCGCAGGGGCTCGCCAAGGCGTCGATCCTCGAGGATCCCGTCGGCGTCGCCATGCCCGACGCACATCCGCTCGCCGGACGGGACGAGGTCGACCTGGAGGACTTCGCGGGTGACGAGTGGGTCGCCTGGCCCGAGGGCGAGTTCTGCCACGAGTGGCTGCTCTACACCCTGCGCGCCAAGGGCATCGAGCCCCGCATCGCCCATCGCGCTGAGGAGCACCACACCCAACTCGCCCTGGTCGCCGCCGGATTGGGCGTCTGCGTCGCCCCCCGACTCGGCCGCGACCCGATGCCCGCAGGAGTGCGGGCCGTGCCCGTACGGCACGGCGCCCAGCGGTACATCTACGCGGTATGGCGCGCGGACGCGGACCGCCGCCCGTCGATCCGGGCGGCGGTGGAGGCGCTACAGGAGGCGGCCCTGAAGGTGGGCTGAGTGCAGCGCACCGAAAGGGGCGCGGGGCTGCATCGATATGCGGCTCCGCCGCGTGGGCGCGACCAGCCACGACGGCGCCGCAGACAAGCGACGCCCCATCGTGGCACTGCCGGCGGAGCTACCCGTTGCCCAACTTCCGGAAGTCCCAGGAGACGATCTTCTCCGGCGTCAGCCGCACCCACGCGTGGCGTCCGTCGTGCGGCATCTCCTCGAGGCCGAAGTTCTTCCGCGCGAACAGAGTCTCCGGGACGTCGAGTTCCGCGCGCAGCTCGCCGGTGCGCGGGCTCTCGCCCACGAAGTCGACGGTCCCGGACAGCTCGACGCCGCGCAGTTCGTCGTACTCCTCACCCGTGTCGACCACGATCGCGACCCGCGGGTCGCGCCGCAGATCGGTCCACCGCTTGCTGCGCACCACCGAGTACAGCCACATCGAGGTGCCGTCCCAGGCGAACCAGAGGGTGCTCACGTGCGGGGCGCCGTCGGCGGAGACGGTGGCGACCCTGCAGGTGCGCTGGCTGGTGAGGAACTCGTCCAGCTCGCCCGGTGTCATCATGATCTTCCGGCCCCGGCGCTGCGTGGCGGTCATGTGTCCCCCTCTTCTCTTCTCCCACGTCGTGTCAGAGGAGAGATCCTCTGACATCACGTCAGAAAAGGATGAGCGGTCTTCCTTCCCCGCGCAATGGTGGCTAGTCTCGCCCGCCCCATCAGGTCGGCGACAAGGGGGCACCATGCCGTCGCACGAACAGCTTCGCGAACTCCTCGACCCCGTGACCACCGTGCTGCTCACGGTCGAGTGCCAGCAGGGCGTCGTCGGCCCGGACAGCGCCTTGCCGGAACTCGCGAAGGAAGCCCGCTCCTCCGGCGCCCTCGCCAACGTCGCCCGGCTGGTGGCGGGAGCGCACGAGAGCGGGGTGCAGGTGATCCACGCGATCGCCGAACGCCGCCCGGACGGCCGGGGCGCGAGCCGTAACGCCCGGCTGTTCCGCGCCGCCGAGCGGCTCCCCGTCCAGCAACTCGCCGGCTCCACGGCGGTCCGGGTGGCGGCCCCGATCGAGGTCGCCGAGGAGGACTTCGTCGTACGACGGCTGCACGGGCTGTCGCCGGTCCAGGGCACCGAGGTCGACGCGCTGCTGCGCAACCTCGGCTGCCGCACCCTGATCGTCACCGGGGTCTCGGCCAACGTGGCCGTCCCCAGTGCCGTCTTCGACGCGGTCAACCGCGGCTACACCGCCGTCGTCCCGACGGACGCCATCGCCGGGGTGCCCTCCGACTACACCCCGGCGATGATCCGCAACACCCTCGCATTGGTCGCTACGGTCGCGACCACGGACGAGGTGCTGGGCTGCTGGAAACGACCGCGCCCGGTTACGCGAGCGTGATCGAGTCCCCGGACACGGTGATCTCCTTGGCCTCCAACGGCTTGGTGGCGGGGCCCTTCTGCACGCTGCCGTCGGCGATGGAGAAGGTACTGCCGTGGCAGGCGCAGGAGATGATGTCCTCCTTGAGGTCCGTCATCGGACAGCCCTGATGCGTGCAGATCGTCGAGTACGCCTTGTAGTCACCCGCCGCCGGCTGCGAGACCACGACCTTCTCGTCGCTGAAGATCTTGCCGCTGCCCTCCGGTATGTCGGAGGTCTTCGCGAGTGCAGCGCCGCCGGCGCCGCCGTCCGCTGCGGGGGAGCTGGCGTCGGCGCCTCCAGCGGGGGAACTGGCGTCGGCGCCCTGCTCGGTGGACGAGCCGGACGCGTCGTCCTCCGACCCGCACGCGGTCAGCGCGACGGCGAGCCCCGCCGCGCCGACCGCCGCCACGACGGTACGGCGGCTCGGTGCCGACACCGGCTGAACTGATTCGCTGGTCATGCTGACGTTCCTTCCGGGTGTTCGTGAACTGCCGAGAGGTACGGCCCGTGAGGACCGGCTGTTCAGACGTTGGGGAAATCCTGGCCCGTCCCCGGAGAGGTGCGGGTAAAGCGGAGCTGTCGGTTCCCTGTCGACGGCTGTCGATCCGCTGTCGGGCCGGCCTGTGATGAGCGGCGGCGGCACTGAGCATGGCTGTTTGCCTGTGCCAAGATCGAGTGAAACCGTTGGGTGAAGTGGCCGTGGGAGGTGATGGTCATGGCCGGGGACGATCTGCTGGGCGGCGGGAACGCCGAGCAGGAGACGGATGTCGAGCGTGCCCGCATCGCCCACGCGCTCATCGCCGGAGTGCAGGGACTGCCCCCGCACGAGGTGCCCGACGGTCTGTGCCGTACCTGTGTCACCCTCCTCCCGGCGTTCTCGGGGCTGACCGTCTCCGTGCTCGGGGACGGCCCGGACATGGGGGTCGTGCTGTGCGCCAGCGACGACGTAGCGGCCCGGCTGGCGGAGATTCAGTACACCCTGGGCGAAGGTCCGTGCCGGGAAGCGGTCCGGCTGCGTGCGCCCGTGTTCGCCTCGGACCTCACGCGTGATCCGGACCGGCGCCGCTGGCCGCTCTTCTCCGATCAGGCGGTCAAAGTGGGCGTGGCTGCCGCCTTCTCGCTGCCGCTGGCGAGCTCCGGAAGCGCGTTGGGCACCCTGGACCTCTACCGGCAGACGCCGGGTTCGTTGAGCGCGGGCCATCTGCGCACGGCCATGCTGGTCGCCGACGCGGTCACCTTGGCCGTCATCGCTCTGGAGCACGCTTCCCCGGACCCGGAAGGAGTCGTAACGTGGCTGGCAGGAGCGGAATCGGACCGGGAGGAGGTGCATCAGGCCACCGGGATGATCATGATGCAGCTGGGAGTGAGCGCCGAGGAGGCGCTCCTGCGCCTGCGCGCGCGGGCCTTCACCCAGGGCCGTACCTCCACGGAAGTGGCCCGGGCGATCATCGACCGCAGCATCGACCTCCGCGATGACTGAACGGACGGTATACGTGCCGATCACCGTGACCACAGCGCCGGGGAGGCGAACATGAACCGCGAGCGCCAACTGGCGCAGGCTTTCGTCGTCCTGGCGGACACCTATGCCGCGCAGTTCGACCCTTTGCATCTTTTCCATCGCCTGGTCCACACCTGCCGCGACCTCCTGGACGTGGACGCCGCGGCCGTGATGATCGCGGACGCCCACGGCAGTCTGAAGACCATGGCCGCGACCGACGAGGACGCGGCCTTCGCCGAACTCCTGCAACTGCAGACCGGCAGCGGCCCCTGCATGGACTGCTACCGCACCGGAAAGCCGGTGAACGTTCCCGACATCACCGCCGAACAAGAGCGTTGGCCGAAACTGGTCTCGGCGATGGTCGAGAACGGGTACGAGTCCCTGCAGGCGATCCCGATGCGTTTGCACGACCGCCCGCTGGGAGCCCTCACGCTGCTGCGTCAGCGCTCGGGGCACCTCGTGGAGGATGACGTACACCTCGCGCAGGCCCTCGCTGATTCGGCCGCGCTGGGCCTGATGCACTGGTCCACGGAGCCGGCGCAGGTCGACGACGTGATCACCCGCGTGCAGAGCGTGATCGCGGCGAAGGCCACGCTGGAGATCGCCAAGGGCATGGTCGCGCAGTACGCGGGGTCCACGATCGGTGAGGCGGCCCGGTTGCTCAGCGCCTATGCGAGCCAGAGGCAGGTCCGTCTCACCGAGACCGCCCACGCCCTGGTCACCCGGACCATGACACCGGACGCCATCGTGGATGCCCAGCCCCGGACGTGATCTCGGCCGGGCCGGTGCCTTCTGTGAGATGAACTCTGCGTTTCAGTGGCCGAGCGCCGCCAGTCGGTGTAGCGTCATGATCAGCAGTCGTGGTTCCGAAGTCCCGTTCGCCCGTGATCGCAGTCACGGGCGTTTTTGCTGTTCAACGCCTCTCCGGACCAGGGCGATCACCTCCGGGTCCCGCACGGTGCGGGGTCCGACACGAGTCCCGTCGAAGGAGACAGGCACATGGCTACAGGCACTGTGAAGTGGTTCAACGCCGAAAAGGGTTTCGGCTTCATCGAGCAGGACGGCGGCGGCCCCGACGTCTTCGCCCACTACTCGAACATCGCCGCCCAGGGCTTCCGTGAGCTCCAGGAAGGCCAGAAGGTGAAGTTCGACATCGCGCAGGGCCAGAAGGGCCCGCAGGCGGAGAACATCACTCCCGCCTGACGACGCACGAAGAAGCCCCGGCCGGTGATCTCACAGGCCGGGGCTTTCCCGTGTCGCCCCGTCTCCAGGCCGACCGTCATGCGGTCGCCAGCACAACCACCATCGCCACCAGGCCGATGACGAAGAGTGCGACGACGATCCAGATCAAGATGAGGGGCGCGACGGCCCATCCCTTTTTCAGCGCTTCGCGCTCGGGGGCGCCGAGCCCGGACACTCCGGATTCGGCGGGAGGTGTCGCACCGGGAGCCATCGAGGTGTCCTCCGGTACGGCCAGTCCCTCCACGGGTCGGGGATCGGTCTCAGCCGCAGTGCCGTCGGCTCGGTGTGCGCGTTTGTCGTTCATGAGCTCTTCCCTTCGCTTCTGACGGGTTTCACACGTTCGGCCAGCGGAAACCCGGTGCGAGCAGTTCGCGAGAGAGAGCCGCACGACTGCCCGAGGAGCACCGGATGCCCGACGAACAGCGTGAGTACGACGACGAGTCCATGGGCGACGAGGTGTACCAGCCCGACGATTCGGAGGTCCAGGACGATGCCGCGCTCATGGACCCGGAGGACACCCTGGACGACCGCGGTATCGCCCCGGCGATCGACGAGGGCTACTCCCCGCCCGAGAAGCCGCTGGCCGTGCAGCGCCGCGGTACTACGGCCGCGGAGCAGCGTGAGCGGGAGCCGCTGGACGAGCGCCTGCGGGCCGAGCGACCCGACACGGAGCCGCCGCCGGGCGACGAGATCGGAGACGTACCGGACGGGGAAGGCGAGCCTGTCGACGCGGAGGCCGGTGACAGGCGTGCGGGGCGGTTGACGGCTGCGGAGGGAGAGGCCGAGACGCGGGATGACACCGTGGCCGAAGACGCTGGTATCGCCGGCGGCGCGGCATCCTCCGAAGAGGCCGCGGTGCACGTCGTGGACAACCCGGCTGAGTCCGACGACGAGGGATCGCGGACCGCTTGAACCGCACCCGAGGGCCCGGCGCCTCTCACTCCCGAGGAAGCAGCGGACCCAGCGGCCCGAGGTCCAGGTTGAGGTCCTCGGCGCGCAGCCCGTAGCGCTCGCGCAGCTCGGTCATGCGCTGCTCGAGCAACATCAGGGTGAGCCCGATGCGTTCCTCCTGCTCCTCGCTCAGATCACCCTGGTCGAAGCGGCGCAGCGCCTGGCGCTCCATCAGCTGGCGCAGCAACTCGACCACGGTGAGGACGAGTTTCACCAGGTCGCGTTCGACGGTGTCGGGCTCGAGGTCGAGTTGGTTACGGCGCTCGGTCACGGCGAGTTACCCCAGGGGACGGCACCTGTCGGTTCACGGAGGTCATGTTCCCGCCGCCTCCGCACCGCTGCCCTCGACGAAGGAGTAGGCCGCCCACGGTCCCGTCAGCTCGATCTGGATTCCGCTCTCCCCGCACTTGGTGTGGTCCAGGACGTCCATGAACTCCTCGGAGGAGGGGCGGGGAACCAGATACGCGGCGTTGAGCACGTTCTGGCCCGGGGCCGAGGAGAGGACCGGGTTCTGCGGCGGATGCAGCCGGGTGCGCTCCGCGTGCTCGGAGAGCGCGGCGTGCAGCCGTTCGGCCCGCTGCCAGGTGTCCTCGCGGGCCATGACCCTCCGGCGCCGCTGCCGCAGGTAGTCGCGGCCCGAGGCCGGCTTGCTCCGAGGGCCGTCGCCCTCCGCCGGCTCAGCGTCGGGTTCGGGTTCGGCGTAGACCTTCACACCCCATTCGACGCGGCCCTGCGCCAGGTGCTGGCCGACGGGACAACGGTCATGTCTGCCGTCCTCCTTGCCGGGGAAGGGCTCGCCGCGGGCGGCGGCCTACCGGCCGCCGGAGCGGTCTGTGCCCGACCGCCCCCGCTCGTAGCGGCGGACGCGCCGGTGACCGGTGAGCTGTCCCTGTTCGTCGAGGTCGACCTGGTAGCTCGCCATGAGGCTCATCGTGTCCGGGACCTGGGCGAGTAGCCGCCGTCCGTCTTCTCGAAGGACGAGACGGTCTCCGCCGTCATGCCGGTCATGTCGCCGAGTTGGTCGCGCGCCCGGCGCAGAACCTCCATCGGCGTCGGCCGGTCGTCGTCCGTCATGGCGTCGTCCTTGCGCGGTCTAGCGTGATATGTGATGCCTATGAGACTTATGAATTTTTGTCTACATTCAACCGTATTCGAGTGGCCCGAAGCGTCTTGGCTGAACCTTCGCGAAGCGGCCACCGGGGAGTGTTTCGCCTCGCTTGGGTACCCGCCGTTCGATCCGGTGACGGAACACAGCAGAGGGAGGGCTTCTTGAACACAGAGCGGCGGCGGCCGGCACCGGATTCTCCGTCGGGCCGGGTCCGTCCGCGCGGGGAGCGCCTCGCGGACGCCGCGGACGGGCGTCTGCCCGTGTTCGACGGGGGCGGCCGGATGCTGCGGAAGGCGTTTCCCGACCACTGGTCGTTTCTGCTGGGCGAGATCGCGCTGTACAGCCTGATCGTCCTGGTGCTCACCGGGGTCTGGCTGACGCTCTTCTTCAAGCCGGACATGACCGAGGTGGTCTACGACGGACGGTACGTGCCCCTGCACGGCATTCGCATGTCCGCGGCCTTCGACTCCACCCTGCACATCAGCTTCGACGTACGCGGCGGGCTCCTCGTCCGGCAGGCACACCACTGGGCGGCGCTCGTCTTCGTCGCCGCGATCGGCCTGCATCTGCTGCGGATCTTCTTCACCGGCGCCTTCCGAAGGCCCCGGGAGGTGAACTGGATCATCGGCGTCACGTTGTTCGTGCTCGCCCTGGCCGAGGGCTTCGCGGGCTACTCACTCCCCGACGACCTGCTGTCCGGCACGGGGCTGCGCATCGCGCAGGGCATCATGCTGTCGATCCCGGTCGTGGGCACGTATGTGAGCATGTTCGTGTTCGGCGCCGAGTTCCCCGGCGAGGACATCGTCACGCGCCTCTACAGCATGCATGTCCTGCTGCTGCCCGGAGCGTTGATCGCCCTGGTCACCGTGCATCTGATCCTGGTGTTCTATCTGAAGCACACCCAGTGGCGCGGCCCGGGCAGGACGCGGCGGAACGCCGTCGGCAAGCCGTTCTTCCCCCAGTTCGTCGCCTCCTCGGGCGGCCTGTTCTTCGCCGTCTTCGGTGTGCTCACGCTGCTCGGCGGCCTCGCCCAGATCAACCCGGTGTGGGCGTACGGTCCTTACCGGCCGGACCAGGCGTCGACCGGTGCCCAGCCCGACTGGTACGTCGGTTTTCTGGAGGGCGCGCTACGGCTCGTACCCCCGTGGGAGACGAACATCGCCGGGCACACCCTCATGTGGAACGTACTGCTCCCGGCGGTCGTCCTCCCGGCGCTGCTGTTCCTCGTCCTGTACCTGTACCCCTTCGTCGAGCAGCGGCTGACGGGGGAGTGGCGCCACGAGCAGCATCTGTGCGACCGGCCGCGCGAACGTCCGGTCCGCACCGGCCTCGGGGTCGCCGGGATCACGTTCTACGGCGTTCTGCTGCTGGCCGGCGGCAATGACGTCGTGGCGCAGACGTTCCGGATCTCTCTCAACACCCTCACCTGGGTGCTGCGCATCGCCCTCGTGGCGGGGCCGGTCCTCGCCTTCTTCCTCACCCGCCAGATCTGCCGCGCCCTGCTGGACGCCGAACGCGGGCGCCTGGAGCAAGGGGAGGAGACCGGCGAGGTGCGCCAGACCGTGGAGGGCGGGTACGAGAGCGAGCACCGGCCCGTCGACAGGTTCCGGCCCGGCGCCCCCCGACCTCCGATCAGCCCTGCCGACGGGCGTACTGGAACACCATCCCCACCACCCCATGAGCCAGCACCCCGAAGCCGATGAGGAACAGCCACAGCCCGAAGACCACACCGGTGGCCGCGATCGCGAAGCCGAGAGCGGTCACGATCGGCCAGGGGCTCTTCGGCGGGAAGAACTCCAACGGCCCGGCGGCGTCGGCCACTTCCGCATCCGTACGATCTTGCGGGCGCCGCCCCTTGCGCCGGTACTGGACCGCGCAGAAGAAGCTCACCAGGGCGCCCATCAGGAAGGCGACCACCAGCGCGGCCGTTCCGGCGGGATCGCCCGACCACCAGCCGTAGAGCACGGCGGTGCCCGCGAAGAACGCGGCAACGCCACCGAAGAGGAACGCCTCGACCTTCATCGCAGCTCCTCTGTCTTCGTCTGCCGAGTGATGTCGGGATGGTGCAGGTCGAACGCGGGTGACTCCGACCGCACGCGGGGAAGGGCCACGAAGTTGTGGCGGGGCGGCGGACAGGACGTCGCCCACTCCAGCCCGCGCCCGTAACCCCAGGGATCGTCCTGGGTCACTCGCTTTCCGTGCCGGGCCGTGTGCCAGACGTTGTACAGGAACGGCAGCGTGGAGACACCGAGCAGGAACGCGCCCACGGAGGACAGGGTGTTGAGGAGCGTGAAGCCGTCGGCGGCCAGATAGTCGGCGTACCTGCGCGGCATCCCTTCCTCACCGAGCCAGTGCTGTACCAGAAAGGTCAGCTGGAACGCTGGGAACAACAGCCAGAAGTGCAGCTTGCCGAGCCGCTCGTCGAGCATCCTGCCCGTGAACTTGGGCCACCAGAAGTAGAACCCGGCGAACATCGCGAAGACCACCGTGCCGAACAGCACGTAATGCAGGTGGGCGACGATGAAGTACGAGTCGGTGAGATGGAAGTCGAGCGGCGGGGAGGCGATGAGCACCCCGCTCAGACCGCCGAGCAGGAACGACATCAGAAAGCCGAGCGCCCACAGCATCGGCGTCTCGAACGAGATCGACCCCTTGACCATCGTGCCGATCCACGCGAAGAACTTGATCCCGGTGGGCACCGCGATCAGGAACGACATCAGGGAGAAGAAGGGCAGCAGCACCGCCCCGGTGGCGAACATGTGGTGCGCCCACACGACCGCCGACAGCATGGTGATCGCGATCGTCGCCCCGATCAGCGGCAGATACCCGAAGAGCGGCTTGCGTGAGAACACCGGCAGGATCTCCGAGATGATCCCGAAGAACGGCAGCGCGACGATGTACACCTCGGGGTGACCGAAGAACCAGAACAGGTGCTGCCACAGGATGGCGCCCCCGTTCGCCGCGTCGAAGATGTGCGCGCCGAACTTGCGGTCCGCCTCCAGGGCCAGCAGCGCGGCCGTCAGGACCGGGAACGCGGGCAGCACCAGGATCGACGTGAACAGGATGTTCCAGGTGAAGATCGGCATCCGGAACATCGTCATCCCGGGAGCGCGCAGACACAGGATCGTCGTGATGAAGTTGACCGCCCCGAGCGTCGTCGACACGCCGGTCACCACCAGGCCCATCACCCACAGATCACCGCCCGCGCCGGGGGAGTGGTAGGCGCTGTTCAGCGGCGCGTAGGCGAACCAGCCGAACGCGGCGGCGCCGCCCGGCACCATCAGGCCGGACACGACCATCAGTCCGCCGAAGAGGTACATCCAGTACGACAGGGCGTTCAGGCGGGGGAAGGCGACGTCGGGGGCGCCGATCTGCAGGGGCATCACCGCATTGGCGAATCCGGCGAACATGGGCGTGGCGAAGAGCAGCATCATGATCGTGCCGTGCATCGTGAACAGCTGGTTGTAGACGTGCTCGTTCACGAACTGCAGCCCGGGGCGGGCGAGTTCGGCGCGCATGGCCAGCGCCAGCAGGCCGCCGAAGAGAAAGAAGCAGAAGGCCGTGACCATGTAGAGACGGCCGATCTCCTTGTGATCCGTCGTGGTGGCCCAGCGCAGCAGGGTGCGGCCCAGCGAGGCCCTGGCCGTCTTGGGCGGGGCGCCGGCGCGATCAGAGACTTCGGTCATGGTCCTCCTCGACGGGATGCCTCAGACCCGGGCGCCCCGAGAGGCGTGCCGCAAGACGGGGAAGCGGCGTGCGGGTGCCCTGGCAGCGCCGTGGGAAACCGGCCGGGCACGGGCGTCGGTGACGCTATCGGCGGGGACCTGGGAGGGCGGGGCACGCCACGCCCGCTGTCCGCCGTCAGAGGGGCACGCCGTCCGTATCCACAGCCCGAGCCTGGGTACCCGGGCCCAATGAACGCCATCGCATACGCCATCCCCGACCAAGCGGCCGTTTCGAATCCGGGCGGCCTGATCGCCGTCCTCATCGGCGGCCTGCTCATCGCCGGCGCCCTGGTGTGGGCCGTACGGCTCGGCATCAAGGTACGGCGCCGCGAACCGGGCCCTCCGGGGCCTCATGAGCAGCCCTCGGTGCCGAGTACCGGACCGGTCCGGGAGGCCCAGGAGGTGCGCGAGCAGAACGAGGTCCCCCAGGCCGGAGACAAGAGCGGGCGGCGGCTCACCCCGCACGAGCTCCAGCCGTCCGGCAGTAAACGCAGCGAGAGCCAGAAACGCCGACGGTGGAATCCGGGCTCGAGCGGCGGGTTCGGCAGCGGAGGCCCGGGCAGGACGTAACGGTCCGACGAGGTCCGGCATGCTGCCGGATCGCGCTGCCGTCCTGCGTCGAGGGACTCGGCTACGGAAGTGGCGTCCCGCCTGTCGCGTTGAGGATCTCCGCGGTGATGAAGCTGGCCTCCTGAGAGGCGAGGTAGACGTACGCGGGAGCCATTTCGGCGGGTTGGGCCGGGCGGCCCAGAGGGCTCTGCCTGCCGAACTCCACCGTGTCGGGCATCGTCGCGGGGATCAACGGCGTCCACACCGGTCCCGGGGCGACCGCGTTGACGCGGATACCGCGGTCGACGAGCATCTGGGCCAGCCCCTGGGTGAAAGTCACGATCGCGCCTTTCGTCATCGCGTAGTCCAGCAGGTGCGGGCTGGGCTTGTAGGCCTGCACCGACGTGGAGTTGATGACGCTGCCGCCCTCGGGGATGTGCGGCAGGGCGAACTTCGTCAGCCAGAACATGCCGTAGAGGTTCGTGCGCATCACCCGGTCGAACTGCTCGGTCGGGATCGCCTCGATGCCGTCGGGCTGGGACATCTGGTAGGCGGCGTTGTTCACCAGGACGTCGATGCGCCCGAACTCCCCGGCCGCACGCTCGATCAGGGCCCGGCAGTTGTCCTCCTCGCGGATGTCGCAGGAGACGGCGACCGCCTTGCGGCCGGCCCTCTCCACGAGACGGGACGTTTCGCGGGCCTCGTCCGCCTCCTCCTCGAGGTAGGTGAAGAGCACGTCGGCACCCTCCCGGGCGAAGGCCAGGGCCACGGCCCGCCCGATGCCGGAGTCGCCGCCGGTGATGACGGTCTCGCGGCCGTCCAGCCGGCCGGTGCCTCGGTAGCTCTCCTCGCCGTGGTCGGGCGGCGGGTCCATCGGCCCGGTCCATCCGGGGTGCGGCTGGTCCTGCGAGGGGAAGTCCGGGCGGGGGTGCTGGGTGGCCGGGTTCTGCTGGGTGTGCTGCGGATCGGTCACGACGGCCTCCTGAACCGCTGGACGGGCGTGGACGCTGACCGGGTTCCCGCCTCGCCCCGGCCGAAAGCCCGTCGCGGACGCGCGTCAGCGGCGCATCAGAACGCCTCCCACAGGGCTCAGCTCGCCCACGTCAGCAGGCGCTGCCCCGTCTCGGGGGCCCGCAGCCTCGCCAGCGACTGCTTCTCCAGCTGGCGTACGCGCTCGCGGGTGAGACCCACCTGCCGTGCGACCTGTTCGAGGGTGCGCTGCTCTCCGTCGTGCAGGCCGTAGCGGAGGCTGAGGATCATGGCCTCGCGGGGTGCGAGGGTGCCGATGGCCCTCCTCAGGTCCTGCGCGAGTGCCTGGTACTCGGCGATGTCCGCGGCCTGCAGCACCTCGGTGTCGGGGATGAGGTCGCCGATCACCATCTCACCGGTTTCGTCGACCGGCGTGTCCAGGCTGACCGCCTGCCGCCCGACGCGGCGCAGCCAGTCGACCCGGGACTCGGAGAGGCCGCTCTCCCGGGCGACCTCCTCGGCGGTGGGCTCACGACCCAGGTCCAACTGCAGGCGCCGTTCGATCTTGCCGAGCTTCCGCAGCTCCTCCACCACGTGCATCGGCAGCCGTATGGCCCGGGCGTGCTGGGCGAGGCCCCGCTCGATCGCCTGGCGGATCCACCAGGTCGCGTACGTGGAGAACTTGAAGCCCTTCGTGTGGTCGAACTTCTCCACCGCCCGGATCAGCCCCAGGTTGCCCTCCTGGATGACGTCGAGCAGGGGCACACCCCGGTGGGCGTGCCGCTTGGCCATCGCCACGACGAGCCGGAGGTTGGCCCGGATCATGTGGTCCTTGGCGGCCTTGCCGTCGCGGGCGACCGCGTCGAGTTCCCGGTGCCGCTCCGGCGTCAGGTCGCGCTCGCCGGCGTCGGCCTCCCGCAGCTCCTCGACGGCCCGCACTCCGGCCTCTATGCGCTGGGCCAGCCGTACCTCGTCCTCCGCGGTGAGCAGCGGGGTCGCCGCGATCTGGGCCAGGTACTGGCCGAGCAGATCCGGTTCCTCGTCGGGTTCGGGGACCCGGCCGCGCGAGCGTGCGGTGCGTGTGCAGGCACGGCGGCTCACTCGGGGGTCCATCGCGGGAGTCTGTGTCAGGGGAGGCATCCTCACGGCCTTTCGTCCGTTCCGGTCGCCCTCATTGCCTGGTGTCCGGGTACCCGAGGAGCCCGCGAGGAACCACTGGGGTCGGACCAGCAGTCAGCGCCGCACGGGTTCCCGGGGCTCCAGGCGCAGATGGGCGCCCTGGCGCTTGAGCGTGCGCTGGACGAGGTGGCACGGCACCTCGCGGGGACTGCGGCCGAGACGGACGGACAGAGCGGCGCAGACACCGGCCGCCTGGCCGGTGGCCATCGAGATGGGCATGACACGGTACGACGAGTGCGCCACGTGCGAGCCGGAGATACAGCGTCCGGCGACCAGCAGCCGGTCGGTGTCGCGGGGCAGCAGACAGCGCAGGGGGATGTCGTAGAAGCTGCCCCGGGGGACGCGCTTGAGGACGGTGCCGCTGCCGCGGGGGTTGTGGATGTCGACGGGGTAGGCGCCGTGCGCCACGGCGTCGGGGAAGGAACGCGCCGCGAGGATGTCGTGTCCGGTCAGGTGGTACTCGCCGAGGATGCGCCGCGTCTCCCGCACTCCGATCTGGACGCCGCTCTGTGCGACGTAGGCCTTCTTGAAACCCGGCACGCGTCCGCGCAGGAAGCGGTCGATCTGTTCCAGCTGGCGGCGGGCGGCGTACTCGGCCCGGCTGAGGTCCCACACGTCGGTGCCGAGCGCCCGGGTGACCCGGGTGCTGTTGACGCTGACCTCGCGGGGATGCGGGGTGCCGAAGAACAGGATGTCCTCGCGGGGCAGACGCAGTTCCCCCGCTTCGGTGGCCTCCTGGACGAGGTCCCACAGACCGTGCACGCCCCGCCACTGGTCGGGGTGCTCGCTGACGTACTCGGCGAAGCGCGGCTGCAGGAAGTCGACGACACGGAACATCAGCGTCATCGGCTGCACGAGCCCGTCCTCCGGACGGCCGATCTCGTACGGCGCCCCGCAGGCAGCGGCGATGTCGCCGTCCCCGGTGCCGTCGACGACGACACCGGCGTCGATCACGACCGGCCCGGACTTGGTCTCGAAGACCACCCGCCAGCCGTCGTCGAGGGGCAGCGCGGCGGAGGCGAAGGAGTGGAACAGCATGCGCACGCCCACCTGGTCCATCAGGTCGAGGAGGACGAGTTTGTAGAGCTCCGGGTCGAACGGCACGGTGTAGCCGGTGCCGGGGGACGGTGGGATGCAGCCGCCGCGTGCGGTGAGCCGGTCCAGCAGGAGCCACAGGAATCCGGCCACCACCGGGTCGCCCTCGCCGTGGTCGGTGGGAAGCAGCCGGCTGCCGTGTCCGCTCTCGTCGAACACGGCCTGTTTCTGCTCGTTGTGGAACGACATCAGCGGCATCACCAGGGCCACGGTGGCGTTGCCGCCGAGGAAGCCGTAGCGCTCCACGAGGACGACCTCGGCGCCGGCGTCGGCCGCCGCGTAGGCGGCGGCGGTGCCGGCCGGACCGCCGCCGACGACCAGGACGTCGGTGCGGCCTCCGTGGCGGGCCGCTCGCGGGGGAAGGGTGACGGTCCGAGCGGGTCGGAGTGGTTCCAGGATCGGCATCGCAGGTCACATCCCCGGGTTCCTGAGATCGTCCGTCCGGGAACCGTGGGTCAGAATCAGGTCGGCGTCCTGCGCGCGCCGTGTGTCGCGCGCACCGCCGTCGAGGGAGTCCAGGAGGGTTCCGCAGCGGGCGCAGGTCTCCCGGGCCAGGGCCCGCAGCCCCTGAACCCGGCTGTTCAGGTCCTCGTGCCGGCGGGGGAACTCGTCCCAGAGCCGGTCCACCTCGGCGAGCAGGAGTCCGGCCTGCTCCCGCGCCACACCGACGAGCGCGGGCGCCCCCGTACGGCGGGCGAAGTCGAAGACCTTGCCCGAGTAGGGCAGCGGCAGCACGGGCAGGCCGGACAGCGCCGCGAACATCACGAAGTGCAGGCGCATGCCGACGACCATGTCCAGGTGGCTCATGAAGCCGAGGACCTCGCCGGGGCTGTAGGAGTTGTGCAGGATCCGGCCCAGGTCCGGATCGCTCATCCGCGACAGCACGCCGTGCGCGTGCCGCACGTCCTCGCGTTCCATCGGCACGAAGACCACGTGCGCCTCCAGGCGGCGGGCGAGGAAGTCCGCGACATCGGCGAGCAGCGCGTGGTAGTCGTCCTCGTCGAGCTTCTCCGCCGCCCGGCCGGGCTCGCGCACGGACATCCCGACCAGCCGGGCATCGGTGGGAAGGCCCTCCTGCCGCATCATCTGCTCGGTGAAGGGTTCCGGCGTGAGCAGCAGCGCCGGGTCGGCGCTGACGGCGAGCTCACGCTCGACGCCGACCTCCTCCAGGACGAGCCGGGACTCCTCGTCCCGGACCACGACGTCGGTCATCTCCGGCAGCACGCAGCGTACGGACTCCCGGTCGTCCGCCTCACGCAGCGGGCCCGCGCCGATCGCGTAGGCGAAGGTGGGCACGCCGCGCTCATGTGCCGCCCGCACCAGCCGCAGATAGCGCCGCGCCTCCCCGTCGTAGAGGATCCCGCCGCCGCCCAGCACCAGCAGGTTCAGTCCGGCGACGGCGTCGAGCACGGGTTTCTGCGGGACACCTTCCCAGTCGACGACCTCGTCCGCTTCCCGCTGATGGCTGCGGGTGTGTTCGGCGTTCCGGCTGAAGACGACGAGTCGGGCACCCGGCCGGTGGGCGCGCAGGCAACTGAGAACACACAGCAGAATCGCCTCGTCGCCGATGTTGCGCCCGCCGTACGAGCCGAGCAGGCCGATCCGCAGATCGGACGCGGCAGGCGACGGGCGCCGGTTGATCGTCATCCGGAGCTCCTGTTCCAAGGAGACGGGGGACCCGCGGTGCAGACGCGTCGGGCCCGAGTTGCCCGGGACGTTCGGAGGAAACCTCACGCGAGAATGCCCGTAGGGCCAGTATGGGCGCTCACCCGACGTACCTGCGTGCGGACGACGAGCGCCGGGCGTGCTGGAGTGCCGTCAGCCGGTCCTCGATCTCCGGCGGCACCGGGTCGCGCTGCCGCAGGACCCACGGCAGACCGGCCGCCGCACGGGCGAAGGCGCGGGCCGACGCCGCGTCGTGGGGGACCGTGGCCATCAGGTAGGCCGTACGTCGCAGGGCCGGAGGAGCGGGCGGCGCAGCCAGGTGAACCAGAGCGTGCTGCGCAGCCCCAGGATCCTGCGTGCCGTGCTGTCCCGCAGCACGGACGCCTTGTGATGGACGGTCAGCTCCTCGGCGTAGCTCAGCCACCAGCTCTGCCGCTGCAGATCGGTGGCCAGCAGTTCCTCCTCACCGCCGAGCCACAGGCCCGGATGGAAGCGACCCGCGGCCCGGAAGGGCCCTGACTGGTCGCCGATCGCCGGCGACGCACTGACACGGGTTCCCGGGTCAGTTGTTTCACATGGTGATTCCCACTATGCGCCGGTTCACAGACACTCGTGACTGCCGTGTGGGCCCGCCGACCGTGGGCACTCGAAGCCCGCGGCGGGTTCGTCCGGACCGCCGCTCCAGGCTGGAGGTGAAGGACATGGGTCACGGTGGGAACGTCATCGACGAGCTGGTGACCGATCACCGCGAGGTCGAGCAGATCTTCGGCCGGATCGAGGGGCTTCCGTCCGGTGACAAGAACCGCAAGGTGTTCGCCGAGCAGGCCACGATGGAGCTGGTCCGGCACTCGGTGGCAGAGGAGGAGTACCTCTACCCGGCCGTACGGGAGCACATCGCGGGCGGGGACGCGCTGGCCGACAAGGAGATCGAGGATCACTCCAAGGCCGAGCGGATCATGAAGGACCTGGAGGGGTGCGACGCGGATGATCCCGAGTTCGACCGGCTCATCGGGATGCTGATGAGCGAGGTCCGCTCGCACATCGCCGACGAGGAGGGCAACCTCTTCCCCAGGCTGCGCGCGGCGTGTTCCGCGGAGACGCTCGACGGCCTGGGCGACAAGGTGCGTCAGGCGAAGAAGATGGCCCCGACCCGCCCGCACCCGTCCGCCCCGGACAAGCCGCCGGCCAACAAACTGCTGGCCCCGGGAGCCGGTCTGGTCGACCGCATGCGCGACGCGTTGACGGGCCGTGGCAAGAAGGACTAGAAGGACTGAACCCGCCGGGTGGACGGCCGTGCGTTCGGGCCGCCCGCGCGCTGTGCACAAGGGCTGTGAGTAGCCACACTCGATCATCCAAATACGGGAGTTTCCCGGGCAGTTGGCCCCCGAGACGATGGCGCGGCTCAGCAGCGCCGTTCGGCAGACCCGCAGGGGCGATCGCGCGGAGGATGGCGACGCCTGGGCCGTACGGCCTGGTGGGGGCCCGCGTCGAGGGACGTGCTCGGGGCTCAGGCGATGAGCGCCTGGCCCGGGTCGAGGTGCTCGTGGAGTGCGGTGCGGTGGAGTACGGCCACGGGGGCGATGAGGTCGGGGTGGCGCAGCAGGGCAGCCGCCTGGCGGTCGCGGGCGTCGGGCGACACCAGGCGCCGGAACTCGATCGGCACCCCGGTGGTATGGGTGCCTTCGGCGATGGCAGCGACCGCCAGGCGGGCCAGCTCGGGTTCGCTGAGCAGACAGGCCGCCCAGCTGGCCACCACCTCGTCCACCCAAGTGCGCCAGGCGAAGTCGTCCGCGTCGTCGTGTGCGGTCGCGTCCGCGCCGGTGATCCAGTCCAGGCCGGCCGAACCGCCTGGGCCGGCCATCTGGACCAGTGCCACGTCCGTCGGCGTCGGGTACCGCAGCCACGCGGCCACCGTGACGGCCTGCCGGGCCTGCACCTCGCTCAGGGCCGCGGCCAGCGCGCCGCCGCACGCCGGGTAGGAATGCGTCAGCCATTGGGTGGTCGCCGCGATGAGCGGGGAGAGATCTGTGAGCACTGCCGGGCCGTCCGAGGTACTGGCGATGAACGGGGGATCCATCAGACGGTAATCCGTCGTCCCGGGCAGCGGACATACCTGCGGCCGCGTGAGCAGCGTGGTTTCGCCCACACCTGGCCGCCGGGCGGGATGAGATCACGAGGTCAGGGCTTGAGTCAGGGCTTGAGAAGAGTCTTGACCATGCCGTCTTCCTTGGCCTGGAACATGGCGTACGCAGCGGCAGGATGTCCTCCACCCAGCGCCAGACATTGGCCTGGCCCATCGGTACCTGGATCTGCTTGCCGAACATCGTCAGCAGCGGCATCGGGCTGGCAGCACCGCCGTAGACCCCGGAGAGGGAGACCGTGCCGCCGCGGGAATTGATCGCCGCGCTGGACCACTGGTGCAAAGCACCGGGCCGGTACGCGACCCGTGAGTGGTGACGCTCTTAAGGGAGTTTGGTGTGCGTCTCTACCCCAGTCGGCCCACGGAGCCCGGACATCGCCGTCGACGCCAAGGCCGTGGCTTCCGTTACGTCGATGCCGAGGGACAAGTCCTCCGCGATCCACCGGAGTTGGACCGTATCCGGGCGCTGATCATTCCGCCGGCCTGGCGGGACGTGTGGATCTGCCGCAGAGGCAACGGACATCTGCAGGCTGTCGGTACGGACGCCGCCGGGCGTCGCCAGTACCTCTACCACGCGCAGTTCCGCGCCGAGCAGGAGCAGGCCAAGCACGGGCATGTGCTGGATGTCGCCGAGGCACTCCCCGGGCCGTTGTCGAGGGGCACTTGGGCGACCGGTACACCGAACTGAACGACAGTTACGGCCCGACGACGCTCTTGCGGGAGCACGCTCGCTGCCGGGCCGGCGCGGTCCTGTTCACGTATCCGGCAAGGCCGGTCAGGAACTCGCCCATACCGTTACGGACCCGCCGCCTGCCGCAGTCTGAGGGCGATGCTGCGGCGCGGGAACGGCGGTGACCGGCTGCTGGCCTACTGGGAGCGGGGTGCCTGGCACGACGTGAGGGGCGACGAGGTCAACGCGTACCTCAAGGAGGTGTCCGGCCTGGACATCTCCGCCAAGAGGGGGGACGATCGTCGGCGCGCTGCCCCACCTGGCTGAGGAGGCCGCGGACGGCATCCCTGCCACCCACGGCCTCCCTGAACGAGCCGTCGTGCGCATGCTCCGCAACGGGGAGCGCCCTTGAACGATCGACTGGTCCGTACCGATGTGACAGTGGCTCAGTCCTCGCCCCGTACGACGTTCCAGTCGTCCCCGCGCCGCAGCTGACCCGCGTCGCCGTCGATCGTGGCGCGCATGCAGGTCCGTATGCTCTGCCCACGCACGCGGCGTGCCCTCGCCCAGCCTGTCTCGGGTCGACGGACGGCGGGCGTCGTCTTCCTGGCTTCCACAGTCACGGCGGTTCATCTTCTTTCTGCGTCCGGCCCGTTGCGGTCCGGTTCGTTCCTTCGCCCCGTAGGGCTCACTCATGCTGATCGACCGAGTGTCCATTCGGAGCTCCGGGAAACGTTGGTCAAGACCAACGCTCAGTGGGGCGGCTGCTGCTGGAGCCGGCAGCTTGGGGTGCACCGTCGGCAAGAGCTTGGAGGAGGCCGTCCGCGCAGTCCGACATGGCACCACGCCGGGCCGTCACCTTCGCGCCGCCCTCGACCGGGTCGACGGCCACCGCGGGAACCCTCGCCCGCAGAGCGAGCACCAGCCCGTGCAGCCGGTCGGTGACGACCAGGTCGAGCCGCGAAAGCACGGCCTCCAACTGGGCGGAGGTCGCACTCGTGCACGTCGAGCCGGGTTTCCAGTTCCAGGCGGGCGCAGTCCCGGCCGGACAGCCAGTCCGTCACCACTTCCGCCACCCGGGCATGCCGTCGGCGCGCGCCGTACTCGTGCTGGCCGTGGGTGAGGATCACCCCGACGACGGATCGCGGGGTCGGGAAGGGGGCGCGGGCCGCCAGGTCGACCGTGGGCTCGGTGCTCGGGGCGTCCCGCGCCAGTACGTGGTGGAACCCGGTGACGGCCGGGCCGGCGGGGTCGAGAACGGAGGTGCCCACGGCGATCCGTACGCAGTGTGCGAACCGCCGATGCAACTCCTCGATCTGTGGCCCGTGCAGGGAACCGCGACGAACACCAGGTGGGAGTAGTCCTCGGGGCGAGCCTGCGCCAGATGCGGTCCGGCTGGCCGGAAGCCGGGACTCCAGCCGACGTCGTGGTCCAGCTCCGCCCGCTCGAGTAGTCCCGCACCCGGTGCAGCGCCAGCACGTCCCCGGCGGTCGCCTCCCGGTCCAGGAAGCCGAACCACCCCGTCAGCAGAATCCGCGGTCGCTGTGCCACGGCGCCCGGGTGCCCGGCCGACCGGGCCGGCAATCACCGTGACCTGTCGGACGGCATGGGTACCCGGTGTCCCGCAGGCGCGCACGGAGCCGAGAGGCCCGGCGCGGCAGACGACCGGCAAGGAGGAAGAGATGAGCACGGTCAAGGAAACGGTGGATGTCGAGGTCCCCGTGCACACGGCCTACAACCAGTGGACGCAGTTCGAGGACTTCCCGAACTTCATGGAGGGCGTCGAGGAGGTCACGCAGCTCGACGACCGGCACAACCACTGGACCACCAAGATCGGCGGGGTGCGGCGCGAGTTCGACACCGAGATCGTCGACCAGATGCCGGACGACAGGATCACCTGGAGGTCCATCGGCGGCGACTCCCAGCAGCGGGGATCCGTCCGCTTCCAGCGCCTGGACGACCTGCACACCCGGGTGGAACTCACGATGGACGTCGAACCCACCGGTGCCGTCGAAAAGGGAGGGGACATGCTCGGCGTCATCGACCGCCGGGTGAAGGGGGATCTGCGCCGCTTCAAGGACTACATCGAGCACCGCGGCGGCGAAAGCGGTGCCTGGCGTGGACGGATCCGGCCAGGAGATCCGGGCGCTCCCCTCTGATCACGCGACGCCGCGCTCACCGGTACCCGGTCGGCCCGCACGCGGACACATGCTGTCGGCGTGCGGGCTGGTGCTGTCTTCTGTGGGGCAAGCCGGCCGCAGGATCACGTGACCGTCTGGTCGTTGCGGCTGCGGTCGTGCTGCTGGAGGAAGACGAGCAGGTCGGCGACGGTGAGTCCGGTTTCCGCCGGGTGCCGGAGGACGGTGTCCGGCTGGATGCGGTAGGTGTTGGTTCTGCCTTGCCGCGTGTGGGTGAGATAGCCGCCGCCCTCCAGGTCAGCGATGATCTTCTGCACAGCCCTTTCGGTCAGCCGGCAACGTGCGGCGATGTCGCGGATCCGGGTGGCGTGGTCGCTGGCGATGGCGGCCAGGACGCGTGCGTGATTGGTGAGGAACGTCCAGCCGGTGTGCGGCTCAGGGGCTTCGGCCATGCCCTCCAGATTAAGACATGGGTTTCATGCATTCAAAAGCCTGAAACGAATTTCCGGTATCTCTTGACGTGCAATGGTCGGCGGGGGAGCCTGAATTGGAGCCACTGTCCTCGCTGGAGGCCGCCATGCAGCAGCTACGGATCCCGCATCGCTCCGGCGTCGCGCCGTACGAACCGGCGATCCAGACGCTGGCGCGGAACGGCACCGTGATCGTCAAGGTCCGCGGTGAGTTGGACATCGACAGCGAGGAACTGCTGCGGAGTGTGCTGGAGGACTCCGTCAGCCGGTGCGCACGCCGTGTGGAGCTGGACCTGAGCGGCGTCACGTTCTGCGACTGCTCGGCGCTGAACCTCCTGCTGGCCGCGCGGCGGCGTGCCGAGCGGCAGGGGAAACTCCTCACCATGCGGGCGTCCAGTCCCGCCGTGCGCAGGCTCCTGGTCAAGACGGACACGTGGCCGCTGTTCGCGGGCACCCAGCCGATGGAGGACGCCCTGAGCGAGGGTCAGGAAGACCTGCGGAACGAGGTCGCTCAACTGCGCCGCGCCATGCGCACGCGCCCGGTCATCGACCAGGCCACAGGCGTTCTGATGGCCACGTTCTCGCTGAGTGCCGAGGATGCGTGGTCCGTGCTGGTCGCGACCTCACAGAACACGAACACCAAACTCCACCAGATAGCCGAGGAACTCCTGACGGCCATCCATGGCGAACCGCTGCCCGACACGCTGCAAACGCACTTGGCCGCGGCAGTGAACGAGCTTCGCGACACGACGGCAACGTCCGGCGGACGCTAACGGGGCACACCGAGCGGACGGGCAGCGCCTGCGCGACGCCGTTGAGGTTGGCGGCCATGGCACGGCCGGTGCGGTGGGCCCACTCGCGGCCGCGCTGCTCGTCCAGGTAGTCGGGGCCCCGGCCGGCGCCGAGGTGCCAGTAGGTCCACGCCTGGCCGGGAACGGTGTATCCGATGTCCGCGAGGGCACCGCAGATCTCGCTGATCACGTGGTGGGCTCCGTCCTCGTTCCCGGCGACCGCGTCCATGAGTTTCTTTCCCGAGTACCCACCGACCTCAGTCATGACGGCCACGACAGTTGTCCGGGGGTTGGAAGTCCGCGGCCGCCGTGCGCCGCGATCACCCTCAGTTACTATGCTCACTTCATGCCAATGCTGAAAGAGGTCACCGCGACCCGCTACATCACACCCCTGCGTGAGGGCGGCTCGCTGCCGGGGCTTGTCGAGGCCGACGACTTCGGGACCTACGTCATGAAGTTCACCGGTGCCGGACAGGGCCGCAAGACGCTCGTCGCCGAAGTCGTGTGCGGTGAACTCGCCCGCCGGCTGGGCCTCCGCGTCCCCCGGCTCGTGACGATCGACCTCGACCCGGTCCTCGGACTCGGCGAACCCGACCAGCAGGTGCAGGAGTTGCTCAGGTCCAGCGGCGGCACCAACCTCGGCATGGACTTCCTGTCCGGCGCCCTCGGCTTCGACCCGCTCGCGTTCGAGGTGACCCCCGAGGAGGCCGGGCGGATCGTCTGGTTCGACGCGCTGGTGGGCAACGTAGACCGGTCCTGGCGCAACCCCAACCTGCTGATGTGGCGCGGCGACCTGTGGCTCATCGACCACGGCGCCACGATGATCTGGCACCACAACTGGCCCGGCGCCGAGGCCTCCGCGGCCCGCGCGTACGACGCCTCGGACCACGCGCTGGCCCGCTTCGCCCCCGATGTCGCCGGCGCCGCCGCCGACTTGGCGCCGCGCGTCACCGAGGACCTGCTCGGCGAGGTCGTCGCCGAGATCCCGGACGCCTGGCTGGCCGGTGAGCCCGGCTTCGACACCCCGGACGATCTCCGGCGGGCCTATGCGCGCCCTCTGCTCGCTCGCGCCGCCGGCGTCCACGAGCGCGTCACCGGAATCGAGGAGGGCAAGTGACCGAGCGCCACATCCACATGGCCGGCCATGTGGTCGAACGCCACATCATCCGGGGCGGCGAACAGAACGACCGGGACGTCTTCGAGTACGCCCTCCTGCGGGTCGTACCCCGCATCGAGCGCGGCGAGTTCGTCAACGGGGGCGTGCTGGTGTACTGCCGGGCCCAGGGCTACGTCGGTGCCCGCACCCACCTCGACGAGGCGCGGCTGCTCGCCCTCGACCCGGGCGCGGACGTGGCCGGCATCCGGGCCGCCCTCGGGGCCGTCGAGAGGGTCTGCGTCGGCAGCGAGGCCGCGGGGCAGGCCGGGGGAGACGACGCCGGGCGACGCTTTCGCTGGCTGATCGCGCCCCGCTCCACGGTCGTCCAGCCGGGGCCCGTGCACACCGGACTCACCTCCGATCCGGCGGCCGAGGCGCAGCGGCTGCTCGATCTGTTGGTGAAGTGACCGACCGGGTAATGGATCACATGCGCGCGGTTGCCGTTGACACCGCGTGCCAGGGCTTCTAGCGTCACGTCATCGAAGGTACTAAGCGGTCGCTCACCCGAGGAGAGTCACCCATGTCCACCACTGAGCAGCGGGTCGCCGTAGTCACCGGCGGAGCACGCGGCATCGGCGCCGCCACCGCCGTACGACTGGCCGCCGAGGGCCGCGCGGTCGCCGTGATCGACCTCGACGAGGCCGCCTGCAAGGACACCGTGGAGCAGATCACCGCGGCCGGCGGCAAGGCGATCGCGGTCGGCTGCGACGTCTCGGACGAGGCGCAGGTCGAGGCGGCCGTCGCGCGGATCGCCGAGGAGCTCGGGGCGCCGACGATCCTCGTGAACAACGCGGGCGTGCTCCGCGACAACCTCCTGTTCAAGATGAGCGTCTCCGACTGGGACACCGTCCTGAACGTGCATCTGCGCGGCGCCTTCCTGATGTCGAAGGCCTGCCAGAAGCACATGGTGGACGCCAAGTTCGGCCGGATCGTCAACCTCTCCTCGTCGTCCGCGCTCGGCAACCGCGGCCAGGCCAACTACTCCGCCGCCAAGTCCGGCATGCAGGGCTTCACCAAGACGCTCGCCATCGAGCTCGGCAAGTTCGGCGTCACCGCCAACGCGGTCGCCCCCGGCTTCATCGCCACCGAGATGACCAAGGCCACCGCCGACCGGGTCGGCATGGGCTTCGACGACTTCAAGGCCGCCGCCGCCACCCAGATCCCCGTGCAGCGGGTCGGCGAGCCGGCCGACGTTGCGAACGCGATCGCCTTCTTCACCGGCGAGGCCGCCGGATTCGTCTCCGGCCAGGTGCTGTACATCGCCGGCGGACCGCTCGACTAGGGACCAGGGACATGACTTCACAACTCCCCGAGCTTTCGGGCAAGGTCGCGCTCGTCACGGGCGCCAGCCGCGGCATCGGCTACGGCGTCGCCGAGGCGCTCGTCGCGCGCGGTGACCGCGTGTGCATCACCGGCCGCAACGAGGACGCCCTCAAGGAGGCCGTCGAGGCGCTCGGCGCCGACCGCGTCATCGGCGTCGCCGGCAAGGCGCACGACGTGGCCCACCAGGCCGCCGCCGTCGAGCGCACCATGGAGGCCTTCGGCCGGGTCGACTTCCTGGTCAACAACGCCGGTACGAACCCGGTGTTCGGCCCGATCGCCGACCTCGACCTGGATGTGGCCCGCAAGGTCTTCGAGACCAACGTGATCTCGGCGCTCGGCTTCGCACAGAAGACCTGGCACGCCTGGCAGAAGGACAACGGCGGTGCGATCGTCAACATCGCCTCCGTCGCGGGCCTCGCGCCCTCGCCGTTCATCGCCGCCTACGGCGTCAGCAAGGCCGCGCTGATCAACCTGACCCAGCAGCTCGCCCATGAGTTCGCGCCCAAGGTGCGGGTCAACGCGATCGCCCCGGCCGTCGTGAAGACCAAGTTTGCGAAGGCGCTGTACGAGGGCCGCGAGGAGGAGGCCGCCGCGTCCTACCCGCTGGCCAGGCTCGGCGTGCCCTCCGACATCGGCGGCGCCGCCGAGTTCCTCACCTCGACGCAGTCCGACTGGATCACCGGCCAGACCCTCGTCATCGACGGCGGCATCTTCCTGAACGCCGGGGTCGGCTGACAGAGTGCGGTGGGCGCCGGTGCGGGTCTTCACCGACCATCCCCGGCGCCCGACCGCACCCCTCACGAGGACTCGAAAAACCGTCACAACCGGGCGGACCGACAGCTCTGCCATCCGGGCGGGAGCGGTCCCAGCGGCCTGCGGTATCGTTCGGCCACTTGTGTACGGCATTTCGAGGAGCATGCACGTGTTCAATCGGAACCGAATCTCGCCGCCACTCGCGGTGATCGCGTCCATATCCATGGTGACCGGGTGTGGTGTGTTCTCCTCGGACGCCTCTGACGACGCGGACCCGATCATCGTGGGGACAACCAGCGCGCCGAGCACCCTGGACCCGGCCGCGGCCTGGGACAGCTCCTGGGAGCTGATGCGTAACGTCTACCAACCCCTTCTGGGCTACTCGCCCGGTTCGAGCAAGCCCGAACCCGACGCCGCCGAGAGCTGCGAGTTCACGGACAGCTCCAGCACCGTGTACACGTGCACGCTGCGCGAGGGTCTGAAGTTCTCCAACGGGCACGCGCTGGACGCCGAGGCCGTCAAGCACTCGTTCGACCGGATCAAGGAGATCAACGTCAACGGTGGCCCCGCGGGCCTGCTGACCACCCTCGACCGGGTGCAGGTGAAGGGCGACCGCGAGGTCGTCTTCCACCTCGGCCAGCCCGACGCGACCTTCCCCCTGGTGCTCACCACGCCCGCCATGTCGATCGTGGACCCCGAGGAGTACCCCGCGAACAAGCTCCGCGAGGACGGGGACATCACCGGCTCGGGGCCTTACAAACTCGCCTCCTACGAAGACGGCGAGAAGGCCGAGCTGGTCCGCAACGAAAACTACAAGGGCCTGGCGGAGATCAAGAACTCCGCCGTCACCATCCGGTACTTCCAGCAGTCGGACGAGCTGGTCACGGCGCTGAAGAGCAACGACATCTCGGTCATCTACCGTGGTCTCGGCGCCTCGGACATCGTGGACATCCAGGTCAACCGCGACAAGGAGGGGCTCCAGATCATGGAGAACCCCACCACCGAGATCAGCTACCTGGTGTTCAACCCCAAGGACAGCTGGGCCAAGAACCCCGCGGTCCGCAAGGCGGTCGCCCAGGTCATCGACCGCAAGGCGCTCGCCCACAACATCTACAAGGACACCGTCGAGCCGCTGTACTCCATGATCCCCAGGGGTCTCGTGGGCCACGGGACAGGCTTCTTCGACGACTACGGCAACCCCAGCGCGGCCAAGGCGAAGGCCATCCTCACCGAGGCGGGCGTCACCGAAACGGTTCCTCTCACGCTCTGGTACACCACCGACCGTTACGGCTCCCAGACCAAGCCGGCCTTCGAGGAGCTGAAGCGACAGCTGGAGGAGTCCGGCCTGTTCGCGGTCACGCTGAAGAGCCGCCCCTGGAAGACCTACTCGGAGGGCTACCAGAAGGGCGAGTACCCGGTCTTCGGGCGTGGCTGGAACCCCGACTTCAACGACCCCGACAACTTCATCGCCCCCTTCGTGGGCGAGCAGAACGCGCTCGGCACCCCGTACAACTCCCCCGAGATCACCGGCAAGCTGCTGCCGGATTCGCGCGAGGAGAGCGACCGCGGGGCCGTGTCCAAGATGTTCGAGGAGGCCCAGCAGATCCTCGTGGACGACGCGCGGCTGATCCCGCTGTGGCAGGGCAAGGCGTACACGGCCGCGAACGAGGAGATCGCCGGTCTGGAGAAGGTCATCGACCCGGCGACGATGATGATGATGTGGGAGCTGTACCGGAAGACCAGCTGGTAGTGCGGTAGCAGCGTCGATTGTCAGTGGTCGCCGGTAGGTTCTGGGGCATCGAAGCGACCGCACATCGTAAGGAAGTCGACGTGACCGACATCTCCATGCTGCCCGAGTCCTGGCGCGGGGTTCTGGGCGACGAACTGCAGCAGCCCTACTTCAAGGAGCTGACGGAGTTCGTAGAGGAGGAGCGGGCGAAGGGTCCTGTCTACCCTCCGCGTGAGGAGGTCTTCGCCGCGCTGGCGGCGACGCCGTACGACAAGGTGAAGGTCCTGATCCTCGGTCAGGACCCGTACCACGGGGAGGGCCAGGGGCACGGTCTGTGCTTCTCGGTCCGACCGGGGGTCAAGACCCCGCCCTCCCTCCGCAACATCTACAAGGAGATGCAGGCCGAGCTGGGCACGCCCGTCCCGGACAACGGCTATCTCATGCCGTGGGCCGAGCAGGGCGTGCTCCTGCTCAACGCGGTGCTCACGGTCCGCGCGGGCGAGGCCAACTCGCACAAGGGCAAGGGCTGGGAGAAGTTCACCGACGCGGTGATCCGCGCCGTGGCCGCCCGTCCCGACCCGGCGGTCTTCGTCCTGTGGGGGAACTACGCCCAGAAGAAGCTCCCGCTGATCGACGAGCAGCGCCATGTGGTGGTGAAGGGCGCCCACCCCTCGCCGCTGTCGGCGAAGAAGTTCTTCGGCTCCCGTCCCTTCACGCAGATCGACGAGGCCGTCGCCCGGCAGGGCCACGAGCCGATCGACTGGCGCATCCCGAACCTCGGCTGACCTGGAGCGGGCCGGCCCCTGGGTCGGCCCCGCCTCGTCGGGATTGGCGGTGGCTGCGGTTAGCGTCGTCGGACAGCGACATCGGTGAAGGGCTGGGAGGGTGCGGTGGCGGAGCGACAGGAGCAGGCGGCGCCGGATGCGGTCATGACCCGCATCGGCCAGGTCGTCATGCTGCACCACGCGGGCGACCGCGAGGAGGCCCGGCACCGCTTCCTGGACCTCTGGGCGGAGATCGGCGCGACCGGGGATCCGCTGCACCGCTGCACCCTGGCGCACTACATGGCCGACACGCAGGACGACCCCGTTGACGAACTGGCCTGGGATCTGCGGGCGTTGACCGCGGCGGAAGAACTGACGGACGAGCGGCTCGCCGAGCACGAGGGGGCCTTGGCCGCGCGGGCGCTGTATCCCTCGCTCCATCTCAATCTGGCCGCCGACTATGTGAAGCTGGGCCGCGCCGAGGCCGCGCGTGCACATGTCCGGCAGGCACGAGGCGCGGTGCACGCCCTGGGGGACGATCCCTACGGGGACGGGGTGCGGGCGGCCATCAGCCGGCTGGAACTGCGGTTGGGGACGTAGGGGGACCCATGCGCGGGAATCCCTCAACGCCCGTACGTCTGCTCGCAGATCCTCGACTGCGGGCTGTCCTGTGGCCAGCCGCCGTACTGTCTGCCGAGGTCACAGACATCGCCGGGGTCCTTGGGAACCGGCTGGGTCGCCTCGACGGGCGGCCGCTGAGGTGCCTCCGGAGTCCGCGGTGCCGGACGCGGTGGGCGCGGGCGTGAAGGCGCCGGTTTCTCCGGGGTCGGCGCCGGTGGGGGAGGCCGCCGCACCGATGCCGTCGGCGACGGCTCACGGGGCGGTCCGATCCGCTCCAGTGCCTCCCGCGCGGGCGCCTGCACGATCTGCGGCTCCGCGCTGGCGTCCGGCAGGGCAGGAACGGTCCGGGACGGCGGCGCCGAGGGCCCCGAAGCGGGCGGCAGTTGGACCGTCACACAGCCGGTGAGGGCCGATGCGGCCACGGTGACCAGGAGCGTTGCGGTGGTCGACGTTCGATGCACGGGCGCAACTCTGCTGCGTCGGCCGCCCTCCGGGGCGGCGGACGGCGCAGGATGCCCCACATGGGTGATCGACGCCGTTGTACGGCGGGCGCGCCGACGTCAGTCGCCGGTGGTGCCGTCGATGCGCTCGCGGATCAGGTCGGCGTGGCCGTTGTGGCGGGCGTACTCCTCGATCATGTGGGTGTAGAGCCAGCGGAGGTTGAACTGCTCGCCGGTGCGCCGGCTCCTGCCCTTGGAGAGGTCGTCCAGGTCGAAGCCGGCCGCGTTGCGCCGGGCGATGTCGATCTCGGCCCGCCAGGTGGCGTGCGCCTCCTCCCAGCTTTCCTCCTCGGTGACGTGGAAGTCGCCGTCCGGATCCTCGTCGGAGTAGTAGATGGGCCCCGCGTCCTCGTCCATGAGCACCTTGCGGAACCAGCCGCGCTCCACCTCCGCCATGTGTCGCACCAGCCCCATCAGGGAGAGCGTGGACGGCTCCACGGAGGCGCTCCTGAGCTGGGCGTCGGTCAGGCCCTCGCACTTCCAGGCGAGGGTCTCGCGGTGGTAGTCCAGCCAGCCCTCCAGCATGGTGCGTTCGTCGGCGGTGGTCGCGGGTTCACGGCGCTCGATGGTCATGCCTGCATCCTGACCCAACCCGTCCCGCCCCACCAGGCAATTACGAAGCCCCGGACAGCATCCCGTCGAGCAACTCCCGCAGGCCCGCCCGCACTTCATCGAGGCTCGGCACCTCCGCGCTGAAGGACCCGGCCACGCACGAGAACATCAGCCCGTCCGCCCAGGCGATCAGCGACAGCGCGTGCCGCGCCGGGGCGGTCGAGCCCATCGCCGTGGCCAGGGCGGTGAGCTGGTCACGGAACCGGGCACCGGTGGCGTCGAAGTAGGCGCGCAGCTCGGGACGGCGCGTCGCCTCCAGGGCCAGCTCGTAGCGGGCGAGCGTCAGGTCGCGGTGGTGGGTCAGGGCCCGGTGCGTGGCCAACGCCAGGCCGTCCACCACCGAGTCGCGGCCACCCCGCGGGTCCGGCATCTCATGCAGCGCCAGGACGCGTGACTCGCGCTCGGCGAGGCGGCGTACGGCGAGCTCCAGCAGTGCCTGCCGGGTGCGCGCCAGATTCGACGTCGAGCCCTGGGGGAGCCCTGACGCCTCGTCGACCGCCCGGTGGGTGAGCCCGCGCATCCCGCGCTCGGCGAGCAGAGCGAGCGCGGTGTCGGCGACGAGGTCGGTGCGGGAGGGGCTCTCGGTGCGTTCGGACATGGACGTCAACCTACCGGTCGCACTACGTCTGTAGTACCGTCGGCACAGCGCATCACTACACCTGTAGTGAAGGTCTGAGGAGGAGCCATGGCACAGACATCGCAGGCTGTCGTGATCGGCGGCGGCATCGGCGGCCTGACCGCGGCGGCGGCCCTGCATCAGCGTGGCCTGAAGGTCACCGTGCTGGAGCGGGCCCGCACGCTGGACCCGGTCGGCGCGGGCATCTCGCTGGCCCCCAACGCCCTGCGCGCCCTGGACGTCATCGGCGTTGGCGACGAGATCCGCGACCTCGCCGCCTGGCAGGGCGACGGAGGCCTGCGCACCCCGGGCGGACGGTGGCTCTCCCGCGTGAACGCCGAGGCCGCCGCCGAGCGTTTCGGTGACCCCCTCGTCCTCCTCCACCGCGCCACCCTCATCAACAGCCTCGCCGCACAACTCCCGCCGGACGCCGTCCGTACGGCAGCCGCCGCGACCCTCGCCGACCCCGGCGACGCCGACCGCCCGGCCCGGGTGCGCACGCCCGAGGGCGAGTGGGAGGCGGACCTGGTCGTGGCCGCCGACGGCATCCACTCCGGCGTACGGCGGACCCTGTTCCCCGAGCACCCCGGACCCGTCTACTCCGGCTTCACCACCTGGCGGGTCGTGATCCCCGTGCCGGGCGCCGAGCCCGCCTCGCACGAGACCTGGGGCAGGGGCCGTATCTGGGGCACACAGCCGCTCAAGGACGGCCGGGTCTACGCGTACGCCGCCGCCCTGGCCCCGGCGGGGAAGCGGGCGCCCGACGACGAGAAGGCCGAGCTGGTCCGCCTGTTCGGCGACTGGCACGACCCGATCCCTGCCGTCCTCGCCGCGGCCCGCCCCGAGGACGTCCTGCGCCACGACGTCCACCACATCGCCGACCCGCTGCCCGCCTTCCACCGCGGCCGGGTCGCCCTCCTCGGCGACGCCGCGCACGCCATGCCGCCGACGCTCGGCCAGGGCGGCAACCAGACGATCGAGGACGCGATCGTGCTCACGCACCACTGGGACGACCTCGCGGCCTATTCGGCGGCGCGGCTGCCTCGTACGACGGCCATCGCCCGGCAGGCCGTGCGGATCGCGCGCCTGAACCTGACCGGCAACCGGGCCGCCATGGCCGTACGCGACACCCTGATCGCCGCGCTCTCGAAGGCCGGACCGGCGCTGCTCCTGCGGAGCTACGACGGGGTCGCCGACTGGCGGCCGCCGCAGTCGCCGTATGCTTCCGGGAAGACCCAGGCAGGCAACGGTCAGAGGAGCACGCCCCGTGAAGGTCGGCTGCATCGGACTCGGTGACATCGCGGTGAAGGCGTACCTGCCGGTGCTGGGAACGCAGCCGGACGTCGAACTGCACCTCCAGACCCGCACACCCGCGACGCTCGACCGCGTCGCCGACACGCTCCACCTCCCCGGCACCCGGCGCCACCGAGACCTCGACGCGCTCCTCGCCCAGGACCTCGACGCCGCGTTCGTGCACGCGCCCACCGTCGTGCACCCCGAGATCGTGGCCCGGCTGCTGGAGGCGGGCGTACCGACGTTCGTCGACAAGCCGCTGGCGTACGAACTCGCCGATTCCGAGCGGCTGGTGGCGCTCGCGGAGCAGCGCGGGGTTTCGCTGGCCGTCGGGTTCAACCGGCGGTACGCGCCCGGCTATGTGCAGTGCGCCGATCATCCGCGCGAGCTGATCCTGATGCAGAAGAACCGGATCGGGCTGCCGGAGGAGCCGCGCGCGATGATCCTCGACGACTTCATCCATGTCGTGGACACGCTGCGCTTCCTGGTGCCGAGCCCGGTCGACGACGTGACCGTGCGCGCCCGCACCGAGGGCGGCCTGCTGCACCACGTCGTGCTCCAGCTCGCCGGGGACGGCTTCACCGCGCTCGGTGTGATGAACCGGCTCAGCGGCTCGGCCGAGGAGATCCTGGAGGTGTCCGGGCAGGACACCAAGCGTCAGGTGTTCAATCTCGCCGAGGTGATCGACCACAAGGGGCAGCCGACGGTGCGGCGGCGCGGGGACTGGGTGCCGGTGGCCCGGCAGCGCGGCATCGAGCAGGCCGCGGGCGCCTTCCTCGACGCGGTGCGGGCGGGCAAGGTGCTCAGTGCCCGTGACGCGCTGGCCACCCACGAACTGTGCGAGCGGGTCGTACGGGCGGTCGAGGAGCGTGCCGCCTGAACCGCAGCGCCCGTAGGCCCTCGACGGCACACCACGCGGCCATGATCAGCACCGCGGCCCGCACCACCCAGTCGCCGAAGCGGACGTACGGCGTGACACCGTGGGACAGCGGCACGTCGTAGACCTGCGAGGCGCTCTCGCTCGTGCCGAGCCACTGGCCCACGCGTTCTCCGTCGGGCCCGTGGACCGCGGAGACGCCGGTCAGTGTGGCGTGCACCATCGGGCGGCCGGTCTCGGCGGCACGCAGCGCGGCGAGCGAGGCATGCTGCTCGGGGGCCCAGCTCTGCTGGAACGTCGAGGTCGCCGACTGCGCGATCAGTACGTCGGCGCCGTCGTCGGCGAGATGGCGGCTCATGTCGGGAAACGCGGACTCGAAGCACACCATCGGCCCGACCCGCAGCCCCTCGCCGACATCCATCACGACCTGCCCGGTGCCGCGCCTGCGGTCCTCGCCCGCCGCCTCGCCGACGGAGGTCGCCCAGCCGAGGACCGAGCGGAACGGGACGTATTCACCGAAGGGGACGAGCCGCATCTTGTCGTAGCGGGTGCCGGTGTAGCCGTTCGGGCCGATGAGCACCGAGCTCTTGTAGATGCCGGGCCGGTCGGAGCGCCGGGCGTCCACGTTGACGAGGATCTCCGTCCCCGTCTCACGGGACAGCGCGGCGATCCGCCGCTCGAGGTCGGGCCGCCTGCCCAGGTCGTAGCCGACGCTGCTCTCGCCCCAGACGATCAGGTCGAGGTCCTGCCCGGCCAGTTCGCGGGTGAGCTGCTCCTCGCGGTTGAAGCGGTTGTCGGGGCCGGGGACGACGCCCGGCTGGACGACGGCGATCCGCGTCCGTCCGTCCGTGTCGGGACGCGGTGACCACACCCAGACTGCCGAGGTGGCGGCCGCGGTGGCGACGAGCCCGGCGACAGCGGGGACGCGGGACGCGCGTATCGCCACGAGCACAGTGACCGCGACATTCACGGCGACCACCAGGAAGCTCAGCAGCCACACCCCGCCGACCGAGGCGAGCCGCAGCGCGGGTTCCACCTGCCACTGGCTGGAGCCGATCATCCCCCACGGCCCGCCCAGCCCCTGCCAGGACCGCACCAGCTCCGCCATCAGCCAGCCGGCCGGCAGCACGGCGAGGGCCGCGGCGATACGACCCACGGACGGCACGCCGGCCAGGAAACGCCGTACCAGCCACCCCCAGGGGGCCCAGAAGGCGCCCAGCAGCGCCGCGAGCACGAAGGTGAAGACGTGCAGATTCGGCAGCAGCCAGTGGTGCATCGCCAGCATGAACCCGAAGCCGCCGCTCCAGCCGTCGTACAGCGCCCGTTTCCCGGTCGGCGCGGAGCGGATCAGCGCGATCCAGGGGACCAGGGCGACGTAGGCGAACCACCACAGCGACGGCGCCGGGAACGCGAGCACGGGCAGGGCGCCGGCCAGGGCAGCGAGCGCGGACCGGCGCCATGGGGAGGTGAGCCACTGCCCGAACGACTTCATACGGCGCCTCCCAGACCGGTTTCCCTCCAGTGTGCGCGCCCGGATGATCGCGGGACAGACGGCATCGGCCGACTTGATCACGCCGGGGCGGTCAGGGGCGTCGGCTGTCGGTCGCGTCGGCCCGATCAGGGCGTGGGCTGCCGGTCGGGCATGCGGCGCCACTTCTCCTGCACCACGACCTCGCGCAGCCGCCAGCCGTCGTGCGTGCGCGTCAAGGAGAAGGCGTACCGGCCACCGCACAGGAAGTCCGGAGCGGCCGATCCACCGTCGTCGCCGGCGAACCGCATCGGATTCACATAGTCGGCCTGCACCTGGGCGGTGTCGCCGGTGTCCTGCTCCAGGGTCCCGAACCGCACCTGGCGGTTGACGATCAGATGCTGCCGCATAGGGAACAGCCGCATAGTCTCCGCGAGCCACTCGGTGATCTTCCCGGCGTCTCCCTCGATCCCGCCGGCCGAGCGGTAGTCCGCCCGCCCGTCAGCCGTGAACAACTCCCGGTACGCCTCCCAGTCGCCGTCGTCCACGGCCACCGCATAGTCGGTGATCACTCCGTCGACCGCCAGCCGGTCCATCACGGCGGCAAGCTCCACACGCTGCGTCATCGGCTCAGTTTTGGGCATGTGACCTGCCGAGCCAAGGGGTACGCGGCGATATTCGGGGGCCGTTCACCAGGGGGACCGTGCCGGGCGGCCGTACCCCTTCTGCGAAGCTGGGGCGATCTTCATGCCGTGAGCGAGCCAGGAGGTACCGAATGAGCCGTCCCGTCACCGTGGTCACCGGCGGCAGCCGGGGCATCGGCGCCGCGACCTGTCTGCGGCTCGCGGCGGAGGGGCACGACGTCGTGGTGGGGTACGTCCGGGCCGCCGAGGCCGCCGAGGCGGTGGCCGACGGGGTGCGGAAGGCCGGCGGGCGGTCGGTGCCGGTGCGGGTGGACACGTCGGTCGAGGCGGATGTGGCGCGGCTCTTCGAGGTGGCTCAGGAGCGACTCGGTCCGGTGACGGGGCTGGTGAACAACGCCGCGGTGACCGGCCCACTGGGGCGGCTCGCGGACACGGACCCCGCGGTCCTGCGGCGCGTCGTCGACGTCAACCTGCTGGGCGCGCTGCTGTGTTCGCGCCGGGCGGCACAGCTGATGATGGCGCGGGGGAGCGGCGTGATCGTGAACGTCTCGTCGGCCGCCGCGACTCTCGGCAGCCCCGGCGAGTATGTGCACTACGCGGCGACCAAGGCGGCCGTTGACGCCCTGACCCTGGGCCTGGCCAAGGAACTCGGCCCTGACGGCATCCGCGTCAACGCCGTGGCCCCCGGCGTGATCGACACGGAGATACACACGACCATGGGCGACCCGGATCGTCCCCGGCGCGCGGCTGCCACGATCCCGCTGCGCCGTCCGGGACAGGCCGAGGAGATCGCGGCGGCGGTGGCGTGGCTGCTGTCACCGGACGCGTCCTACGCGACGGGGGCGGTGCTGCGGGTTTCGGGCGGAATGTGACCTGCCGGTTCGCCGAACGCTCAGGCCGCCTCGATCACATCGCCACGGATCGCGGCGGCCCACTCGACCACCAACAGCTCGTATTCCGCGCGCTCCTCGGCCGACAGTGAGCCGCCCGCGCGCATCCACAGCGCGCGGATCTGCTCATTCACCTCGGCGGCAGACCGTAAGGAACCAGAGGACACGGATTCGCGGGGCATGCGGGCAAGCCTAGGGGCAAGCACTGACACTGCGCTACCGAACCGCTACTCATTCCGTATGCGGTTGGTCACGGGTGCCGGGAGTGCCTCGGCCTCGCTGGCTCAGCCCGCGGACTCCGCCGCGTGCGGGCTCAGGACGCCTGCCGTCACGAGTATGACGATCACGATGCCGAGCGCTATGCGGTACCAGACGAACGGCATGAAGCTCTTGGTCGAGATGAACTTCATGAACCACGCAATGACGACATATCCGGTCACGAACGCGATCACCGTCGCGAAGGCTGTCGGCCCCCAGGAGACGTGGTCGGTCTCCATCGCGTCCTTGAGCTCGAAGAGGCCGGAGGCGAGCACGGCGGGGATGGCGAGGAGGAACGAGTAGCGGGCCGCGGCCTCGCGCTGGTAGCCCATGAAGAGGCCGCCACTGATCGTCGCGCCGGAGCGGGAGACCCCGGGGATGAGGGCCGCGGCCTGGCAGACGCCGAATATCAGGCCGTCCTTCACGTTCAGGTCCGTGAGCTGCTTGCGCTCCTTGGCGGCGCGATGCCGGCCGCCGTTCTCGTCGCGCGCCGCCAGCCGGTCGGCGACGCCGATGACGACGCCGATCACGATGAGCATGGTCGCCGTGATCCGCAGATCGCGGAACGGCCCCTCGATGTGGTCCTTGAGTGTGACGCCGAGCACGCCGATCGGGATCGAGCCGACGATCACCAGCCAGCCCATCTGCGCGTCGTGATCCTTGCGCAGGGCCTTGTTGGTGAGCGACCGCGACCAAGCCGAGATGATCCGCCCGATGTCCTTGCGGAAGTAGATCAGCACCGCAGCCTCCGTGCCGATCTGAGTGATCGCGGTGAAGGCCGCGCCCGGGTCCTCCCAGCCCGAGAAGGCCGCCGTCAGCCGCAGATGCGCGCTGGACGAGACGGGCAGAAACTCGGTCAGCCCCTGGACGAGCCCGAGGATGAGGGATTCAAACCAAGACATGAAGTTACGGAGTCCAAGTGCTGATCGGGCCGGAACGACGGGAGCCCCCAGCCGCCGGGTGCGGTGATCACAGGTGTCGGGGGGAAGCGTAGCGTCCCGGGCCGACAGGCCTGGCACAGGGGCGTCGCAGCCGGGCGGTGGCACCGGGTTCGACGGTGTTGACCTGCGGCGGGGGCGGCGCTTACGTTGCAGCGGTAGAGAAAGCGCTTGCTGGCTCCCTGGGGAGTCCTGCTCGTCCCCGGAGGAGTGCTGATCACGTCCATGCCCGCATCCGAGTCCGAACCAGGGACGTATCGTCCGCACTCCGCCCCGCTCGCCGGCCGCCGTATCAAGGTCGCCGTCGTCGGCACCGGCGCGATCGCCCGTGACTCGCATCTGCCCGCGCTGGCCCGGCTCGCCGAGGAGGGGGAGGTCGAGGTCGTCGCCGCCGTGGACATCGACGCCGCCTCGGCCGAGGCCTGCTGCGCGGAGAGCGGCATTCCGCACGCGTACACCGACCTGGACCGGATGCTGGGTGAGCAGCGGCCCGACCTGGTCACCATCTGCACCCCGCCCACGCTCCACCGCGACCAGACAATCGCCGCCCTGCGCGCCGGAGCCTGGGTGTGGTGCGAGAAGCCGCCCGTGCCGACGCTGGCCGACTTCGACGCCGTCGAGGCCGCGGAGGGCGAGGACGGTGGGCCGTACGCCGCCATCGTCTTCCAGCACCGCTTCGGCTCGGGCTCCCGGCATGTACGACGGCTGCTCGCCGAGCAGGCGTTGGGGCGGCCGCTGGTCGCGCACTGCCAGACCACCTGGTATCGCGACACCGCTTACTACGCGGTGCCCTGGCGCGGGCGCTGGCATACCGAGGGCGGCGGGCCGGCCATGGGACACGGGATCCATCAGATGGACCTGCTGCTTGATCTGCTCGGCCCGTGGAGCGAGGTCCGGGCGATGGCCGGACGGCTGGTGCACGACGTGGAGACGGAGGACGTCTCCACCGCCCTGGTCCGCTTCGAGAACGGTGCGCTGGCGACCGTCGTCAACAGCGTCCTGTCGCCCGACGAGGTAAGCCGCATCCGCATCGACTGCGCCCGCGCCACCGTCGAGCTGACACACCTCTACGGCCACAGCAACGCCCACTGGCGCATCACCCCGGCGTCCGACGTGCCCGCCGAACTGGCCGCGCAGTGGCAGGACTTCGGTCAGGACGTGCCCAGTTCGCATCTCGCGCAGCTGAGGGAGCTGGTCGCGAGCATGCGGGCCGGACAGCGACCGCGCAGCAGCGGCGCGGACGGGCGGACGAGCCTGGAGCTGATCGCCGCGCTCTACAAGTCGGCGTTCACGGACGCGACGGTGAAGGCGGGCGAGATCGGCCCGGGTGACCCGTACTACGCGGCGATGCACGGCGGCGCTCCCGGCTGGGCCCCCGTCGTCGGCGAGGGGGTGTCCGCGTGACCGGGCTGCGCATCACGCACGTGTACGGCGACCGCATCACCGTGACCGAGCCGGTGACCGGTGTGGAACTGCTCGCCTATGTCTACCGGCCGGAGGCGGCCTGGGAGGCGCCGAGGCCGTACGTCCATCCGCTGCGGACCCTCGAGGGCGACGTCGTCACCGACTACCGGCCCAACGACCACCGCTGGCACAAGGGCCTGTCGCTCACGGCGTCGCATCTGTCCGGGGCGAATCTGTGGGGCGGCAACACCTATGTGCACGGCGAGGGCTATCTCGAACTCCCGGAGCGGGTCGGGTCGATGGCGCACGTCGGCTTCGACGAGATCTCCTCGGACGGCGACCGGCTCGTCATCGCGGAACGGCTGACCTGGCACCCGTACGACGGTGAGCTGTGGGCCGAGGAGGAGCGCCGGATCGAGGTGCACGACGTCGATCCGGGCGCGGGGTCCTGGGCGCTGACCTGGACGACCGCGGTCACCAACCGGCGTGACGAGCCGCTGCGATTCGGCAGCCCGACCACCGCCGGGCGTGAACTGGCGGGCTATACGGGCCTGTTCTGGCGCGGCCCGCGCGCCTTCCGGGACGGGCGGATCATCGGGCCGGACGGCGAGGGCCCGGAGCTGATGGGCACCCAGGCACCCTGGCTCGCCCTCTCCGGCGAACACGACGGCACCGACGGCCACGCCACCCTCGTTTTCGAGCACGCCCCCGAGAACGACCACCTCGGCGACCGAGGGGCCCACCCCGCCCACTGGTTCGTCCGCAACGAACCCTTCGCCGGTGTCGCCCCCTCATGGGCCTTCTTCGACGAACTGGAACTCGCGCCCGGCGACACCCTCACCCGCCGCTACCGGGTCGTCGTGGCCGACGGAGTTTGGGAGCGGGACGAGGTCGCCAAGTACCTGGAGGCACACCCCTGGTGAAGACAGCGGCCTGTTGAAGGCTTACGCCGCAGTCGGCCCCGACACCGTCCAGCCGGGCGTCTGCGGATGGGCCGTCAGGTCCTCGTGGTGCACCGCGCCGGCGCAGGCGGTGCAGGTGACGACGGGGACCAGTTCGTTGCCGCAGATGTGCTCGATCACCATGGGGCGGTCGTCGTCTTCACGGAGATGGCGGTCGCCCCACGCCATGAGCGTGATCAGGACCGGCTCCAGCTCGAGCCCCGCCTGCGTCGGCCGGTACTCGAAACGCTGCGGGCGCTCGCTGTAGGCCCGCTTCGTCAGGATCCCCGCGTCCACGAGGCGGCGCAGCCGGGTGGCCAGGATGTCGCGCGGGGCGCCGATGTTGCGTACGAGTTGGTCGAAGCGGCCGTTGCCCAGGCACACCTCCCGCAGGACGAGCAGCGAGTACTTCTCACCGACGAGCGCCAGGGTGTCGGCGATGGAGCAGGGGCGGGCGTCTTTCATGGCGGCCATGACGCCAGTCTGCGCACCCTTGTCGCCCGCTCCGGCGTCGACCCGGCGCTGATCGACGACGTGATCGGCGGCACCGTCGACCAGGTTGGCGAGCAGGCCATGAACACCACCCGCTACGCCGCTCTGTCCGCCGGCTTCCCGGAGACCGTCCCGGCGACCACCGTGGACCGCCAGTGCGGCTCCTCCCAGCAGGCCGTGCACTTCGCGGCCCAGGGCGTCATCTCGGGCGCGTACGACCTCGTCGTCGCCTGCGGTGTCGAGTCGATGAGCCGGGTGCCGATGTGGTCGAACGTCCCGCCCGGCACCGACCCCTTCGGCCCCGGCATCGCCGAGCGCTACCCCGAGGGGCTCGTCCCGCAGGGCATCAGCGCCGAACTGATCGCCGCCAAGTGGTCGATCACCCGCGAGCAGATGGACACCTTCGCGGTCTCCTCCCACCGCAAGGCCGCCGCGGCCTGGGACGCCGGCCTGTTCGACGCCGAGGTCGCGCCTCTGGACGACGTCACACGTGACGAGTGCGTCCGTCCGTCCAGCACCCCCGAGATCCTGGCCGGCCTCAAGCCCGCCTACCACGACCCGGCGTTCGCCGAGCGCTTCCCGCAGATCGAGTGGAACGTCACCGCGGGCAACGCCAGCCCCATCAACGACGGCGCCTCCGCCGTGCTCATCACTTCCAGCGAGACCGCCGCCCGACTCGGCCTGCGCCCGCTGGCCCGGCTGCACAGCTTCGCCGTCACCGGCTCCGACCCGATCCTCATGCTCACCGGCGTGATCCCGGCCACGGAGAAGGTGCTGCGCAAGGCGTCGCTCTCCCTCGACGACATCGACCTGTTCGAGGTCAACGAGGCGTTCTCCAGCGTCGTACTGGCCTGGCAGCAGGAGACCGGCGCCGACCTCGCCAAGGTCAATGTGCACGGCGGCGCGATCGCCATCGGCCACCCGCTCGGGGCGAGCGGCACCCGCCTGACGACCACGCTGGTCCATGCGATGCGGGAACGCGGCGCACGGTATGCCCTGCAGACGATGTGCGAGGCGGGCGGGCTCGCCAACGCGATGGTCATCGAGTCGGTCTGACCCGACCGGTTCAGCGGCGGCGCAGGTGGTGGCGCTTGCGCCAGGCCAGCACCGCGCCCCCGAGAGCCGGCAGCGCTATGGCGGCCACCGCGATCAGGAACACCGGAGACGTCGGCGCCCCGGCCCGGGCGCCGGCGACGACGTACGCGGTGACGTTGGGCATCGAACCGAGCGCCGTGGCGAGCAGGAACGGGAAGTAGCCCATGCGGGAGACGGAGGCGGCGTAGTTCGCGGCCCAGAACGGCACCCCGGGGAACAGCCGCACCGCCAGCATCGACCGGAAACCGTGCTTGCTGAACTGCCTGTCCGCCGCGTTGAGCAACCGGCCGCGCAGCAGCGGGCGCAGGGCGTCCTGGCCGAGCATCCGGCCGAGCGCGAAGGAGATCGCGGCCCCGATCACCGTGCCGGTCATGGCGGCGACCAGGCCCAGGGCCGAGCCGAAGAGCGCACCGGCCGCGAGGTTCAGCAGCGGCCGCGGCACGAACGCCACGGTGACCAGGCCGTACGCCACCGCGAAGATCACCACCGCCGTGGGACCGCCGATCTGTGGCGGCCAGCCCTGCGCCATGAGCTTCTGGGGCTCGAAGAGCAGCACCGACGCCCCGCCCGCCGCAAGCAGGGCGACGAGCAGGGACAGGCGCGACCACGGCGACAGCAGCACTCTGGTGCAGCGCGTGGCGAAGCCCCCCGGAGCGGGTACGGCGGCGAGCTCCGTGGCGCCGGCCGGCGGAGCGGCCGTGGGTGCGGTGCCCCCAGAGCGGGTGGTGGCATCGAGCATTCGGCGACACTAACCGACGGAGGTGTGTGATCGCCGTATGGTTCGTCTCATGGGCGTCACAGGAGGGGGAACAACAAATGTACCCCGCAGCGATGTTGCCGACACCGTCCTGAAGCGACTCACCGCCACCTATGCCGCCGCGGCCGACCCGGAACGCGCCGTGGCCATGCGGGCGTACATGAAGGACGTCGCCCCCTTCCTCGGCCTCGGCACACCGGAGCGGCGCGCCCTGTCCCGCATCGTCCTGGAGGGCGTGCCCCGCCCCGACGAGACCGACTGCACCGCGATCGCCCTGCGCTGCTGGCAACTGCCCGAGCGGGAGTACCATTACTTCGCCGTCGACTATCTGCGCCGCCACGTCGGCCGCTGTTCCTCGGGGTTCCTGCCGGTGGCCCGGCACTTGGTGAGCACCGTCCCGTGGTGGGACACCGTCGACGCACTCGCCTCCCACGTAGTGGGAGGCCTGGTCGCCGCAGACCCGAAGCTGAAGACCGAGATGGACGCCTGGATCGCCGCCGACGACCTGTGGATCGCCCGCACGGCCCTCCTCCACCAGCTGCGCTACAAGGAACGCACCGACACCGAGCGCCTCTTCGCCTACTGCCTGCGTCAGTCGGGCCACCAGGACTTCTTCATCCGCAAGGCGATCGGCTGGTGCCTGCGCGAGTACGCCAAGACCGACCCGGAGGCCGTACGAGCCTTCCTGGCCCGGGAGCAGGGGAGGCTCGCGCCGCTGTCGGTGCGGGAGGCGCTGAAGAACATCGGAGCCTGAACTCGGCTGCCCCGACTCCTCTGCCCCCTCCTCTGCCCCGATAAATCATTCGACGTCGGGCAAAGCGTCGGCAATGATCGGAGCCATGTTCCGGTACGCCTTCGTCGTTGCAGCATCCGCAGTCGCGGATGCTCCGAAGGCTGCCGTCGCCATCTTCCTGGCCGCCGCCGACGGCGCCCGAAGCTGACCCTCTCCGGATCGTCCGGCGGACCCCGCAGGGGGAGGGTCGGCAAGTCCTTGGGGTCCCCGCTCTCCACACAGAGGCTTCACGACAGACTTCGAGGTACAGCCATGTCCAAGACGGCATACGTGCGCACCAAACCGCATCTGAACATCGGCACGATGGGCCACGTAGACCACGGCAAGACCACCCTGACCGCCGCCATCACCAAGGTCCTCGCCGACCGCGGCGCCGCGTCCTTCGTCCCGTTCGACCGGATCGACCGGGCGCCGGAGGAGGCCGCCCGCGGCATCACCATCAACATCGCGCACGTCGAATACGAGACCGACACCCGGCACTACGCGCACGTGGACATGCCGGGCCACGCCGACTACGTCAAGAACATGGTCACCGGGGCCGCGCAGCTCGACGGGGCGATCCTCGTCGTCTCCGCGCTCGACGGGATCATGCCGCAGACCGCCGAACACGTGCTGCTCGCCCGGCAGGTGGGCGTCGACCACATCGTCGTCGCCCTGAACAAGGCCGACGCGGGCGACGAGGAGCTGACCGACCTGGTCGAGCTGGAGGTCCGTGACCTGCTCTCCCGGCACGGGTACGGCGGTGACGCGGCGCCTGTCGTACGGGTCTCCGGGCTGAAGGCGCTGGAGGGCGACCCGCGCTGGACGGCGTCCGTGGAGGCGCTTCTGGACGCCGTGGACACGTATGTGCCCATGCCGGAGCGGTACTTGGACGCGCCGTTCCTGTTGTCCGTCGAGAACGTGCTCACCATCACCGGCCGGGGGACGGTGGTGACGGGCGCCGTCGAGCGGGGCACGGTCCGGGTGGGCGACCGGGTCGAAGTGCTCGGCGCCTCCGTCGACACCGTGGTCACCGGCCTGGAGACCTTCGGCAAGCCGATGGAGGAGGCGCAGGCCGGGGACAGCGTGGCGCTGTTGCTGCGGGGAGTCGCCCGCGATGTGGTCCGGCGCGGACATGTCGTGGCCGCACCCGGCAGCGTGGTGCCCAGTCGTCGGTTCTCGGCGCAGGTGTACGTCCTGTCGGCGCGCGAGGGTGGGCGTACGACGCCTGTCTCCTCCGGATACCGGCCTCAGTTCTATATCCGTACGGCGGATGTGGTGGGGGACATCGACCTCGGTGAGGTGGGTGTCGCGCGGCCTGGGGAGACGGTCACGATGACCGTCGAGCTCGGGCGCGAGGTGCCGTTGGAGCCTGGGCTCGGGTTCGCCATCCGTGAGGGCGGACGGACCGTTGGGGCGGGGACCGTTACGGCCCTTGTGTGAGGGTGGCACAGGTGTGAGGGGGGCTGCGGGGCCGTTGTGGCTGGTCGCGCAGTTCCCCGCGCCCCTATCGGGGCGCTTCAGCCCGGGCACAATGGGGTCGTGAACGACGAGCCCATACCCGTTACCAGGACGGTCGACCACGGCATCGCCAAGCTCATGCCCGATGTCGACCGGAAGCGGGCCTGGCTGCTCACCGTCGACGGGGCGCCGCAGTCGTACGTCGATCTGGACGAGCCGACGCATCTGGAGTTCGAGTACGCGCGGCGGCTCGGGCATGTCCTGGACACGGTTGCCGAACCGGGGAGTCCGCTGGACGTCCTGCACCTCGGTGGGGGAGCGCTCACCCTGCCCCGGTATGTGGCGGCCACGCGGCCCGGTTCCCGGCAGGACGTCGTGGAGGCCGACCGGGCGCTGCTGGAGCTGGTCGGCGAGCAGCTTCCGCTCCCGGACGGGGCCGGCATCGCCCTGCACGCCGCGGACGCGCGTGCGTGGCTGGCGGAGGCGCCCGCCGGGTCGGCGGACGTCATCGTCGCGGACGTCTTCGGCGGCTCACGCGTGCCGGCGCATCTGACGTCGGTCGCCTACGCCGCGGAGGCCGACCGGGTGCTGCGAGCAGACGGCGTCTATCTCGCCAACCTCGCCGATGCCACGCCCTTCACCTTCCTGCGCTCCCAACTCGCCACCTTCGCCACGGTGTTCCAGGAGCTGGCGCTGATCGCCGAACCGGCGGTGCTGCGCGGCCGGCGCTTCGGGAACGCGGTGCTCGTCGCCGCGCACCATCCCGTCGACATCGGCGCGCTGGCCCGGCTCACCGCCGCCGACGCCTTCCCGGCCCGCGTCGAACACGGGCTCGCCCTGCGGCACTTCACGGGCGCCGCGCGTCCGGTCGGGGACGAGGAGGCCGTGCCGTCACCCGAGCCCCCCGACGGGGCGTTCGGCATCGGCTGAGCCGTTGTCCGCACCCGGCGCCCCCTTGGCCACGGGCGTGGAGGTGCGGCGCAGATTCCGTACGTCCGGCACGCACAGCGCCGCCGCGGTCACCACGACGACCAGCGCCGAGCATCCCCACAGCGCGCTCGTCCGCCCGACCCCCTCCTCCGCCGGACCGGCCAGCGCCGTCGCCAGCGGCACCAGGGCGACCGAGCCGAACCAGTCGTAGGCGGCGACCCGCGACAGCTTGTCCTCGGGGATCTCCTGATGGAGCGCGGTCATCCAGGACACCCCGAAGACCTCCAGCGTCACCCCGGTCACGAACATCACCGCGCACAGCGCGGCGACCGGCACCGGCACGGCGAGGGCGGCGGAGGGCAGGGCAAGGGGGAAGACGCAGAGGGTGCCGGCGAGGAGCAGACGGCGTGGCTTCCAGCGGGTCATCAGGAGTGCGCCGGCCACCGTGCCCGCGCCGAAGCAGCCCAGTGCCAGACCCCAGGGGCCCGCCCCGCCCAGGTGGTCCCGGGCGACGAGGGGGCCGTAGACCGCTTCGGCCGCGGCGACGACGGCGTTCGCGACGGAGAACTGCACGACGACGGCCCACAGCCACGGCCGGCCGGTGAATTCCCGCCAGCCTTCCCGGAGATCGGCGAGGAGTCCGCCGCCCGGCTCGCGCGGCGGGATGTGTCCGACGTCGAGGAAGGACCTGAGCGATGCGGCGACCGCGAAGGCGGCGGCGTCGGCCGCGAGGACCCAGCCGGGACCGATCGCGGCGACCATCGCGCCGCCGAGGGCGGCGCCGCCCACCGCCGCCCCCTGCATCGCCATCCGGAAGACCGCGAACGCGCGGCTCGCCTGCTCCCCGCTGACCGTGGACAGCAGCATGCCCTCCGCGGCCGGGCTGAAGAACGCCTGACCGGTGCCGCCCAGTGCGGTCAGCAGCATCATCTGCCACAGCTGCGGCTCGCCGGCGAGGACCAGCACGGCGAACGCGCCCTGCGAGACGACGTTGAGGGCGTTCGCCGCGACCATGACGCGATGCCGGGGCAGCCGGTCCGCGACGGCGCCGCCGATCAGCAGGAAGAGCACCAGCGGCAGCGTGCGGGCGGCGGCCACCAGGCCCACGTCACCGCCGTCGCCGCCGGTCTCGATCACGGCGAACGCGGCGGCGATCAGCGCGCCGTGACTGCCCAGGTTCGTGACGACCGCGGCGGCGGTCAGCAGGCTGTAGTTGCGGCTCGCCCACTCGGGCCTGCGAGGGCGGCGGGCGCGGGATTCGGCGGCGGAGGTCACCGGCCGACTATCCCCGTCCCGGCCCCGAGTTGCCAAACCCGTTTCCGGTCGTCAGGGACGTGGTAACTCCGGCCACAGAGATCTGGTCAGCGTGGGCTACTCGTGGGTAACATGCTGGTCATGAGCGCAGACCAGATGTCGATCGGCGAACTGCTCGCCGCCACGGTGCCGATGGTTCGGACCCTGCACCTGGAGTACCTGGAGACCACTCCGGAGAAGGCCGTGCTGGCCCTCCCGGACCAGAGCGAGTACCGCAATCACGTCGGCGGTCCGCACGCCGGAGCGATGTTCACCCTCGGCGAGTCGGCGAGCGGCGCGATCGTCCTGGCCGCCTTCGGGGACCAGCTCTCGCGCGCCGTACCCCTTCCGGTCACCGCCGAGATCGCCTTCAAGAAGATCGCGCTCGGACCGGTCAGGGCCACCGCGACGCTCGGCCGCCCGGCCGCCGACATCGTCGCCGAACTCGACGCGGGCAAGCGCCCGGAGTTCCCAGTGACCGTCGCCATTCAGCGCGAGGACGGCGCCGTCACCGGCGAGATGATCGTGGTGTGGACGCTCCGGCCCAATGGCTGAACGCCGGCAGTGAAGACGAAGGCCCCGGGCGCGTCCCGGGGCCTTCGTCATGGAGATTTCGTGTGCCAACCGGCTTTGGACGCACACAACTTGACGGCCACCGTCCGGCATTTGTTCGAATGCGGGTGCGGATACCGCTGGTAACAGTTTGAATTTCTCGCTTTTTGAACATCGGTCACTCGAACTTCTTGTTTCCTGTCAGGCGCTTGTGCGAAAGTGAGCATCCCGCGAGAAGGTAAAGGTCAGGATTCTTTCTCCGGTCTGCACCAATCAGGCGCCTGCTTTCCGACGGACGTCATTCGCATTGCCGTCCAGCGGCTTGGAAGGAAATGGTTCAGTGCAATCTCCCTACCCCCCACGGCCCCCGTACCCGCCGCGGCCCGGAGTGAGCCAGGGGGAGTCCGACCGCAATCTCGTCGCCCAGTTGAACGGACCCGACGGCGGCGGCCGTGCCGTCGCGCTGCTGCTGACCCGGCACTGGCGGGCGACATACGACTACGCAGTCATCTGCCTGGCCTCCGCGGAGAGTTCGGCGGCGATGGTGGCCACCGCCGCGTTCCATCGGGTGCTCGGCCGGCCCGCCGGCGGTGCGCTGCGGCCCCGCCTCCTCGCTGCCGTACGGGACACGGTCAAGGAGTGGGCCGCCGAGGAGACCATTTCCACGGTGCTGCCCGAACTCCGCAAACCGACCGGCGGTCGCGGACTGCTTGCGGCGCGCTCCGCGACGCCCGAAAGACGGCGGCTCGCCGAGCACGCTTTCCGAGCCCTTCCGGGGGCCTCGCAATGCCTGCTCTGGCACACCGAGGCCGAGGCCGACCCCATATCCGTACCAGCTGGTCTGTTGGGGGTGGATTCGGGCACCGCGACAGCTGCTCTCGAGCAGGTTCGGGAGCAATTCCGAGCGGGCTGTGTGCGCGCCCACCGGGAACTCGCGCCCTCTGCGGAATGCCGCTTCTACAACCGCCTCCTCGATGTCCCGATTCGCCGCGGCGGGGCACTGCTGCCGGATGTCCGACGTCATCTGACGGAGTGCCGGTACTGCCGTCACGCCGCCGAGCAGCTGAGTCATTTCGAGGGCGGTCTGGAAGTGCTGCTCGCCGAAACGGTGCTCGGCTGGGGCGCGGTCCGCTATCTCGACTCACGGCCCGGCCGCGGTGGGTCCCGGGAACTGCCCGCCGCACGCGCCTTCGCCCGTCCGAGAAGCGGCGGACGCCATCGTCCCGCACCCGCCGGCCTCCTCGCCCCGGCCCGACGGCACAAGAAGGCCGTCGTCGTCGGAGTCGGCCTGACCTCCCTCGCGCTGCTGGCCACCGTGCTCACCGCCAAGGGCTGGTCCGAAGACAACGGTGTCCCCGGCGCGCAGGCCACCTGGGGTGTGCCCAGCGGCAGTTCCGGCCGGCCGAGCGCGGCGTCCCAGCCGTCGTCCGCCTCCGCGCAGCGGCCGTCGGAGATCGGCCACGGCAGGTTCCGCAACCCGGCTGCCGACGCGTGCCTCGATGTCCGCGACGGCCGGGTGGAGCCTGGTACGGCGGCCGTACTGGCGGCCTGTTCGTCCGCCGGGTCGCAGCAGTGGTCGTACCAGAACGACGGTCTGTTGCGCAGCCTCGCCGATCCGACCCTCTGCCTCGGCTCCGACGCCGACCGGGGAGCGGTCGCGCTGTCCGGCTGCGTGGTGCACGAGGGGCAGGTGCAGTACGACCTGACCGTGCACGGCGAGCTGCTGCTCCGCTGGCGCAACGGGCAGGCCGTCGCACCCGGTCCGGGCAAGGACGTGGTCGTCACCGACCGGGACGGATCCCCGGAACAGAGGTGGGTGCTCAAACCGGGCGGCGACGCACCCGAGGAGTCCAGTGCCCCCGAGCCGGAGGTGCGGAAGGCTCCGGACCGGCCCTCGGAGCAGGGCCCGGACGATCCGCCCGAGCAGTACCAGACGCGTTCCGTCCAGGCCGGGGCCGAACCGGAGGCCGAGGCACCGGGAGCGCGAGCCGGCGATCTTCCGGTCCAGGGTCGTGTCCTGTACGCGGCATCGGCAGCGACCGAGTCGGTCGTCGCGACTCTTGGAGCCGCTCTCCACTGATCGCGGGGTCACCCCGCCCGGGGGGTGACCCCGTCTTGATTGACACGAGTCACCTTCGCACACAGTTTTCCCGTCGCTCCCGTGGTGTCTAACGGAGTGTCAAGTCGGTTCTGGCGCATAGTGCGTTCCGAGGGCGAATGCAGCCACGGGCGCTCGGCGCGTCCGCGGTCACACCGTCGTGCCCGCACACCGAAGGAGTGACGGCCCATGACCGATACCGTCTCCCGGCGATCCACGCTGCGTCTGCTGGGCGCCGCGATCGCCGTCGCCACGGCGGCCTCCGGCGGACTCACCCCGCCGTCGCGCGCCCACGCGCAGGGCAAGCCCGGTGCGGGGGCCGCACCCCGCGTCGAGGCGCTCATCGCCAAGCTCACCCTCGACGAGAAGATCTCCCTGCTGCACGGCGCCACCGACCCCGCCACACTCGGCCAGGCGGGCTACGTCCCCGGAGTGAAACGCCTCGGCATCCCGCCACTGCGCCTCGCCGACGGCCCGGCCGGAGTCCGCGTCACTCAGCATGCCACCGCCCTGCCCGCCCCCGTCCTGCTGGCCTCCGCCTTCGATCCGGCCCTCGCCCGCCGCTACGGACAGGTCATCGGACGCGAGGGCCGCGCCCTCGGCCAGGACGTCCTGCTGTCCCCGATGGTCAACCTGATCCGCACCCCGTACGCGGGCCGCAACTTCGAGACCTTCAGCGAGGACCCGCTGCTCTCCTCCGACCTGGTCGCCGCCGAGATCGAGGGCATCCAGGGCGAGGGACTCATCGCGACCGTCAAGCACTTCGCGATGAACAACCAGGAGAAGGACCGCACCACCGTCGATGTGCTGGTCGACGAGCAGACCATGCACGAGACCGAACTGCGCCCCTTCGAAGCGGCCGTGCAGGCCGGCACCGGCGCGGTCATGGGCGCCTACAACAAGGTCAACGGCACCTACGCCTGCGAGAACAAGGCCCTCCTCACCGACATCCTGCGCACCCGGTGGGGCTTCGACGGCTGGGTGATGACGGACTGGCGGGCCGCGCACAGCACCGCCAAAGCCCTCACCGCCGGGCTCGACATGGAGATGCCGGCAGACGTCTATTTCGGCGAGGCCCTCAAGAAGGCCGCACAGAACCGCAGCGTGCCCGAGCAGCACATCGACCAGGCGGTACGCCGCATCCTCACCGTGATGGACCGCTTCGGCCTGCTCGACGGCAGCGCCCCGACCCGCCCCGGCCGGAACGCCAAGGCAGGCGCGGCCGTCGCCCTGGAGGTCGCCAAGGCGGGCGCGACCCTGCTGCACAACGAGCGCGGCACCCTCCCGCTGACCGCCGGGGACATCGCGGTGATCGGCCCGACCGGCGAACTGCCCTTCGTCAGCGGCGGCGGCAGCGCCCATGTCGTCCCCGACCGCGCCGACAGCCCCCTCGACGCGATCCGGGTGCGCGCCGGACGAGCAGGGAGGGTGAGGTACGCGCTCGGCGAGGACCTCTACGGCAGACCGCTCCCGGCGTCGGCGCTCTCACCCGGCTTCAAGAGCGAGGGCCAGGGCGTCGGTGCCGGGAAGACGTGGACGTACGACGGAGAGCTGACAGTCGCCGACACCGATGAATGGACCTTCGTCATCCACTACTCGGGCGCGGCCGATCTCCGCCCCAAGGTCCTCGTCGACGGCAAGGAACTCTTCCCGGTCAAGCCCGGCTACGGCGAATGGTTCAGCGGCGGCCTCATCTACACCGCGCCCGACCAGCTGTCCGTGCGCCGCACGACCCTGCAGCTCACCAAGGGCAAGCACACCCTGAAGATCACCGCGCGGGGCGGGAACACCGGCCAGCTGTTCCGGCTGCGGCACACCACCGGCGCGATCCGCACGCAGGACGTCGCCGAGGCGGTACGGGCCGCACGCGCCGCCCGGCATGTCGTCCTGTTCGCCTACGAGGACGCCACCGAGGGCCAGGACCGCACCACCATCACGCTCCCCGGCCACCAGAACGATCTGATCGACGCGGTGACCTCGGCGAACCCGCGCACCACCGTCGTCCTCAACACCTCGTCCGCCACGTCGATGCCATGGCTCACGCGCACCGGCGCCGTGCTCCAGATGTACTACCCGGGCCAGGAGGGCGCCGCCGCCACCGCCGCCGTCCTGTTCGGCGACTGCGACCCCGGCGGCCGGCTCACCCAGACCTTCCCCGTCGACGACGACCACCATCCCGTCGCCCGCAACGCCGCCCGCTACCCCGGTGTCGGCGGCCGTGAGGAGTACACGGAGGGCATCCACCTCGGCTACCGCTGGTACGAGGCTGAGGGCGTGCCGCCCCTGTTCCCCTTCGGGCACGGGCTGTCGTACACCTCCTTCTCCTACGAGGACCTGTCCGTGCGCCCCGCCGCCCGCGGGCTCGACGTGACCTTCACCGTCCGCAACACGGGCCGGCGCGCCGGTGTCGCCGTGCCGCAGGTGTACGTCGGGAAGTCGCCCGACCTCCAACTCGACCAGGCGGTACGGGTGCTGGGCGCCTATCGGCGGCTCTCTCTGCTCCCGGGCGAACAGCGCCGCGTCACCGTGCACGTCGCCGCCCGCACCCTCTCCTCGTGGGACCCGAACCGCCATGACTGGGCACTCGGCACGGGCTTGCGCGTGGTGTGGGTCGGGGCGTCGGCCCGGGATCTGCGGCTGCGGGGACTCGGAGAGGTGCGCGGATAGGGCGTCCGCGCACACGCACCGGGGGCGTTCGTACGGCGGCTCTCAGGACCGCACGGTCGCGGCGGCGCCCTCGGTCGCCGCGGCCGTGGCACCGGCCAACAGGCGCAGCGCGGCCTCGGAGGGGGTGCCGGGTTCCGCGGTGTAGGCGATCAGCCGCTGGCCTGAACTGCCCGGGATGACGAGGTTCTCGAAGCTGAGGTCCATCGCGCCGACCAGCGGATGGCGCACGTGCTTCACGCCCGAGGTGCAGGTGCGCACCGGATGCCGGGCCCACAGGGCGGCGAACTCGCGGCAGTTCATGGAGAGTTGGCCGATCAGCTCGGCCAGCGCGCGGTCGTCCGGGTGCCGTCCGGCGACCAGCCGAAGCGAGGCGACGCCCAGCTGCGCCTCGTCGTGCCAATCGGTGAACAGCGCGCGGTACTGCTCGTCCAGGAAGAGCATCCGGGTCAGGTTGGGGCGGGCCGCCGGAGTGTCGGGGCTGTCGGGCGCCAGGTGCCCGGCGAGCAGTGCGTGGCCCAGACGGTTCCAGGCGAGGACGTCGTTGCGCCGGTCCAGGACGAGCGCGGGCACGTCGGTCATGGCCGCGAGCAGCTGCCGTGCCGAGTGTCCGGCGTGCGGCACCCGTGGAGCTGCGGGGCGGCGTGCGGATGTGGGCCGGGCGAGGTTCTTGAGGTGGGCGGTCTCGTCCGCGGTGAGACGCAGGGTGCGCGCGATGGCGTTCAGGACCGAGTCCGAGGCGCCCAGGGCGCGGCCCTGTTCCAGCCGGGTGTAGTGCGTGATGCTGACGCCCGCCAGCATGGCCAGCTCCTCGCGGCGCAACCCCGGGACGCGTCGGCGGGACGGCTGCGGGGCGATGCCGACGTCCTCGGGACGCAGGGCGGCACGGCGGGACTTGAGAAAGTCCCCCAGCTCGGACGGGGCGTCCATCCATGCCTCCCGGGTGGTGGGCCGCTTCGTCCCCATGATGCCAACGATGCCCGGCCTCCGGATGCCACGAGGGTGGTCATGCGATGACTACCCTCGCGCTTGCTGCCCGGCAGAGGGTTCTGGCTGGGATGCCGGGGGCCGACGAGCCTCTTTCTCCACAACGCCTCGCAACGCCGCGTGAGAGAAAGGGACTCGACACGATGTCCGTCACCGTGGCTCCGGCCACCGCACTCACCCCCCGGCTGAAGCTCGTACTGGTGCTGCTGCTCGCCGCCCAGTTCATGCTCGCCGTGGACTTCTCCATCCTGAACGTCGCACTGCCGGTGATCGGTGCGGGCCTGGGCTTCTCGCTGGCGCACCTCCAGTGGATCGCCACCGCCTTCGCCCTCTGCGCGGCCGGCTTCACGCTGCTCTTCGGCCGGGTCGCGGACTTGTTCGGCCGACGGCGGCTGTTCCTCGGCGGTCTCGTGGTGCTCGCCACTGCCTCGCTGGCGGGCGGCCTGGCGCAGAGTCCGGAGGTGCTGATCGCGGCGCGGGTCTGCCAGGGCCTGGCCACGGCCGCGGTGACCCCGGCCGGCCTGTCACTGCTGACGACCGCGTTCCCGGAAGGACCGCTGCGCGAGAAGGCGCTCGGCCTCAACGGGGCGCTGATGTCCGCCGGGTTCACCACCGGAGCCGTCCTCGGCGGTCTGCTGACGGACCTGCTGTCGTGGCGCTGGGCGTTCTTCATCAACGTGCCCGTGGCCCTGATCGTCCTGTTCGTCGCCCCGACGGTCATCCAGGAATCCCGGCCCGACGAGCGCCCGAAGCTGGACGTGCCCGGCGCCGTCAGCGTGACGCTCGGTCTCCTCGCCGTCGTCTTCGGCTTCACCCAGGCCGGTGAGCACGGCTGGGGTTCGGCGCAGGCGCTGCTGTCGCTGGCGGCCGGAGTGGTGCTGCTCCTGGTGTTCTACGCCGTGGAGGGCAGGGTGTCCGCGCCGCTGGTGCCGCTCGGCGTGCTCCGCAAGCGGTCGGTGGCCTGGGGCAATGTCGCCGGTCTGATCGCGTTCCTCACCGAGACCTCCCTCGTCTTCCTGCTGACCCTCTACCTCCAGGAAGTCCTCGGCTTCTCCCCGCTGGCGGCCGGCCTGTCCTTCGGTGTGCTCGGCATCGGCACGGTCGTCGGCGGCACCATCGCCCCGAAGGTCATAGGAAAGGCGGGCACCAGACCGACGCTGATCGTGGGCGGCATCCTGCAGACCGTGTTCACGGCCGCGCTGCTCGGACTCGGCGACGACCGGTCGTGGATGTGGCTGCTGCTGGTCGCCACCTTCGCCGGCGGCGTGGGCAACATGCTCGTCATCGTCGGCTTCATGGTCACCGCCACCTCCGGTCTCGCCGACCACGAGCAGGGACTGGCCACCGGCCTCGCCACCATGACCCAGCAGGTCGGCATCACCATGGGAACGCCCATCATGAGCGCGGTCGCCACCGCTGCCATGACCGGAACCGGCACACCGGCGATCCTCGACGGCCTGAAGACAGCCGTCGCCGTGAACGCGGCCATCGTCCTCCTGGGCGTCCTGACCAGCGCCGTGTTCCTGCGCGACGCCCGGGCCGGCAGCCGGTGACACCCTGCGACCTGTGGGACGCCGTGGTGTCAGAGTGACCCGGTAGGCTTCCCGGCGTGCGCCCGGCTCCGGGCGCACGCCGGCAAAAGACGCAGGACGCGAATCGGGAGGAAGCGGCGTTGCACGTCCAGGAATGGCTCGAGACGGTACCCCCGATCGCCATCTACGCACTGGTGGGCGTGGTGATCGGCCTGGAGAGCCTGGGCATCCCGCTGCCGGGCGAGATCATCCTGGTCTCCTCCGCGCTGCTCGCCTCCCAGCACGGCGACATCGACCCCTTCATCCTCGGAGCGTGCGCCAGCGCCGGCGCCATCATCGGCGACTCCATCGGCTACGCCATCGGCCGCAAGGGCGGACGCCCCCTGCTGGCCTGGCTCGGCAACAAGTTCCCCAAGCACTTCAGCGAAGGCCATATCGCCACCGCCGAGCGCTCCTTCCAGAAGTGGGGCATGTGGGCCGTCTTCTTCGGCCGCTTCGTCGCCCTCCTCCGCATCTTCGCCGGCCCCCTCGCCGGCGTACTGCACATGCCGTACTGGAAGTTCCTCATCGCCAACGTCTTCGGCGGCATCCTCTGGGCAGGCGGCACGACCGCCGTCATCTACTACGTCGGCGTAGTAGCCGAATCCTGGCTGAAGCGCTTCTCCTGGCTGGGCCTGGTGGCAGCGGTCCTGATCGGCCTCACATCGATGCTGATCTTCAAGCGCAAGGCGAAGAAGGCGGCACATGTACGGCAGGAGCCGGTAGCCGCCGGGGAGTAGAACGCCCTTTAGGGGCGCGGGGCTGTATCGATTTGCGGCTCCGCCGCGTGGGCGCGACAAGCCACAACGCACCCGCAGACCGCGTACGACCTTCAGCCCCCGTGCTCTTCCCGGTGCGCCTTCGCCAACTCCGCATACATCGTCCCGTTCAGCGTGACCCCCTGGCGCTCCTCCTCCGTCAGCTCCCGCCTCACCTTCGCGGGAACGCCCGCAACCAAGGAACCGGCCGGCACCCGCATCCCCTGCGGCACCAACGCCTGCGCCGCGACCAAGGACCCCGCCCCGATCACCGCCCCGTTCAGCACAGTCGCCCCCATCCCGATCAGACAGTCGTCCCCAACGGTCGCCCCATGCACCACCGCGTTGTGCCCGACAGACACCCGCGCACCGATGCTCACAGGGAACCCGGGGTCGGCATGCAATGTGCAGTTGTCCTGGATGTTGCTCTCAACCCCGACAGAGATCCGCTCCACGTCACCGCGCACCACCGCCCCGTACCAAACGCTCGCCCCAGCCTCCAGCGTCACATCACCGATCACCGTGGACGTGGGCGCCACAAAAGCCTCCGTGTCGATCTTCGGCTCCCTGCCGCCGATGCCCTTGATCAGCGCTTTGTGCGTCATCACCGTCTCCTGTCGTCCGCGGTACACCGGAACGCTACCGCCACCTGGTAGGGCGAAGATCACAGCCCCTCGGCCTCATAAGGGGCCCGAACGCTCAGTACGGTAAGCGGGTGCTCAAGCGCAAGAACACGTTCTCGTCCTGGCGGCGCAGCCTCACGCAGCGCGCTGTCCACGCGGGCTGGGCGTGGGCGCAGCGCATGGGTTCGGTGACGGCCGAGAGCCCCGGCCGCTTCCACTTCGGCGCGATCGGCGAAGCCACCCGTCTCGCCTTCCCGCTCGGCACGGTCTTCGGTGAACCCTGGATCCACCTCGGCTCCCACTGCATCGTCGGCGAGCAGGTGACCCTGACCGCAGGTCTGATGCCCGACCTGGACCTCGGCCCGGAGCCGATCCTGCGCATAGGTGACGGCGTGGTCCTGGGCCGTGGCAGCCATGTCATCGCCGACACGACGGTCACCATCGGCAGCGACTGCTACTTCGGGCCGTACGTCTATGTCACGTCCACGAACCACTCGTACGACGACCCGCACCAGCCCATCGGCAAGCAGTGGCCGCGGATGGAGCCGGTGGAGATCGGGCCGGGCTGCTGGATCGGCACCGGCGCGGTGATTCTCCCCGGCGCCCGGATCGGCCGGAACGTCGTGGTGGCGGCGGGGGCGGTCGTACGAGGCGTGGTGCCCGACCATGCCGTGGTGGCGGGCGCGCCCGCTCGGGTCGTACGACGCTGGACTCCCGGCGAGGGCTGGCAGCCGCCGCTCAGGACCCCCGCGCCGGTGCCGATTCCGGACGGGATCACGCCCGAACAGCTGCTGGCGCTGGGGGAGTTGGACGAGGAGACCGCGGCCAGGCTCGCCCAGCTGGACGCCGAGGCCTGAGTGGTCCCGCTCAGCCCGTCGCCAGCAGCAGCGTGCCGACCAGGGCGAGACCCGCGCCGGCCGCCTGGATCGTCCGCAGCCGTTCGCTGAGGAAGCCGCGTGCGGCCAGGGCGGTCACCACCGGGTAGAGCGAGGCGAGTACCGCGGCCACGGTGACCGGGCCCTGCTGGGCGGCGATCGAGTACGTGCCGTTCGCCGCGACGTCCGCCAGCCCGACGAAGGCCAGCGTGGGCAGCGAGGCCCACAGGAAGCCGCCCTCCGGGACGGCCGCGGCGCCCTTCTTCACGGAGACATAGAGCGCGAGGCCGCCCGCCGCCACGTTCGTCACACGCTGCACGAAGAGGGCGAGGAAGAGACCCGTGATGGTCGTCGACGCCTCTGCGATCAGCGCGAACACCGTGCCGAAGCCCAGCGCCGCGACGAGCGTGAGCAGGATGGCCTGGCGCTGCACCGGCGCGCCCCTGAGCTGCGGTCCGCCCGCGAGGACGACGCCGAGGACGGCGACCGCGATGCCCGCGACCTGCACCAGGCCGGGCCGCTCACCGAGGAAGAGCCCGACACCGACCGGGACGGCGACGCCCAGGGTGCCGAGCGGGGAGACCACGCCCATCGGCCCGAGCGCCAGTGCCTTGTAGAAGCAGAGGAGGGCGACCGGCCCGACCAGCCCGGCCGCGACCGCGAACCACAGCCGCGGACCGGCCTCGCTCCAGGCGCCCATGGCCACCACGATCACGCCGAGCACGGCCGCCGCGATCGTCTGCGAGACGACGACCACGGTGAGCGCCGGGGTGCGTCGGGTCAGCAGTCCGCCGCCGAAGTCGGCCAGCCCCCACAACAGGCTGGTGGCCAGGGCGAAGAATGCTGTCACGGGTAGCCTCGCAGTACAGTTCGGTGAACACACAGGTGCCTCGGTTGCACCCCACCGTAGTTCAATGAACTGAACGCTGTCATCCAGAATATTGGCCTAGATGTTGGATGGAACGTGTCGGACCTCGACCTGCTGACCCAATCCCTGGCGCGCAACGTCAAACACTGGCGATCGGTGCGCGGCTACACGCTGGAGGTGCTCGCCGGCCGGTCCGGCGTCAGCCGCGGCATGCTCATCCAGATCGAGCAGGCTCGCACCAACCCCAGCCTCGGCACGGTTGTCAAGATCGGCGACGCCCTCGGGATCAGCATCACCACCCTCCTCGACTACGAGCAGGGCCCGAAGGTCCGTATCGTCCCCGCCGAGCAGGCCGTACGGCTGTGGCACACCGACGCCGGCAGCTACAACCTGCTCCTCGCGGGCACGGAGGCCCCCGGCCCGCTGGAGATGTGGAGGTGGCTCCTGATGCCGGGCGAGAGCAGCCCCTCGGATCCGCATCCCACCGGCACGGTCGAGCTGCTGCATGTCACGGAAGGCGAGCTGACGCTCACGGTCGACGGCGTGGAGTACCAGGTCCCGGCCGGTTCGAGCGCCTCTTTCGAGGCCAACACCCCGCACGAGTACGGCAATACGGGCGACGCGCCGATGCGCATGGTCATGGCGGTCTCGGTCCCGCCCGTGCACTGAGACGGCCCTGTTACCGTGCGGTCATGGACGCGCCCATCGGACACTTCGACACCGCCGCCCCGGCCCCCGACTCCCTCGACGAGCTGACCCGCCCGGTCGCCGACGCCGTACGCCACTGGAGCGGCAGCGTCCCCGCCGACCAGATCGTCTACGTCGACACCGACCCGGAGTGGGCCGACACCGCCGTTTTCGTGGAGCACTACGGTCGGGAGCTGCTGGAGCAGTCCGCGAACTGCGTGGTGGTCGCGGGCAAGCGCGGCGGCGAGACCACGCTCGCCGCCTGTGTGGTCCTGTCCACCGCCCGGGTCGACGTCAACGGCGTCGTCCGCCGCCAACTCGGCGCGCGCAAGGCCTCGTTCGCGTCGATGGACACCGCGACCGGCGAGACCGGCATGGAGTACGGCGGCATCACCCCGATCGGGCTGCCCGCCGACTGGCCGGTGTTGGTGGACTCGGCCGTCGTCGACCTGCCGTACGTCCTGGTCGGCAGCGGGCGCCGGCGCGGCAAGCTGCTGGTGCCGGGGAAGGCGTTCGCCGAGCTGCCGGGGGCCGTGGTCCTGGAGGGGCTGGGCGTTCCGGTGTGACGGTCAGGTGTGGTGGGCGAGCGTCAGATGCGGATCCGCCTCGCCCGGGACCGGCGCCGGATCGGCGTGCACCAGGGCCGCGGTGAGCCGCGGAACGGCGTGCAGCAGCGCGTGTTCGGCGTTCACCGCGACGGCATGGGCCTGACGTACCGTCACATCGCCGTCCACGACGACCGCCACCTCGGCGCGCAGCCGATGCCCGATCCAGCGCAGCCGCAGCTCACCCACCCCACGCACGCCCGGCACCTCCCGCAGCGCCCGCTCGGCCCGGTCCACCAGGGCCGGGTCGACGGCGTCCATCACCCGCCGGAACACCTCCCGTGCCGCGTCGCGCAGCACCAGCGTGATCGCCGCCGTGATCGCCAACCCCACGATCGGGTCGGCGAGTTGCCAGCCCAGCGCGGCGCCCCCGGCACCCAACAGCACGGCCAGTGACGTGAATCCGTCCGTACGGGCATGCAGTCCGTCCGCGACCAGTGCGGCCGAGCCGATCTCCCGCCCGACCCTGATCCGGTAGCGGGCCACCCACTCGTTGCCCGCGAAGCCGACGAGGGCGGCCACGGCGACCGCCGGAATGTGCTCGACGGACCGCGGGTCGATCAGCCGCTCGATCGCCGTCCACCCCGCGAAGGCCGCGGACGCGGCGATCGTCAGCACGATCGCGATACCCGCCAGATCCTCGGCGCGTCCATAGCCGTAGGTGAACCGTCGCGTGGCCGCACGCCGGCCCAGCACGAAGGCGATCCCGAGCGGTACGGCGGTCAGCGCGTCCGCGGTGTTGTGCACCGTGTCGCCGAGCAGCGCGACCGAACCGGACATCGCCACCACGACCGCCTGCGCCAGCGCCGTCACCCCCAGCACTGCGAGCGAGACCCACAGCGCCCGCATGCCGCGTGCGGAGGATTCCAGGGCGGAGTCGAGCTTGTCGGCGGTCTCGTGGGAGTGGGGGGTGAGGAGGTGGGTCAGGCGGTGGCGGAGGGAGTGCTTGTGCGTGTGGGGGGTGCCGTGGTGTTCGTGGCGGTGCCCGGCGCTCACGTGGGTCCCCTTCCGTTGCGTGCTGGTGGACATCTTCCCGTCCACGACGCCATTATGTGCGTATGAGCGCACGCATGCACCTATCACCTGCGCACCATGCGCATCCGCGCACGCCCGGCGAGGAACAGTTCGCACTCGCCGCCGAGATCCTGGCACTGCTCGGCGACCGCACCCGGCTCGCGCTGCTGCACGCCCTCAGGGAAGGGGAGGCCGACGTCACGACGCTGACGGAGGCGTGCGGGGCGGCGCGGCCGGCGGTGAGCCAGCACCTGGCCAGGCTGCGGCTCGCGGGGCTGGTGAACACGCGGAAGGAGGGGCGCCGGGTGATCTACTCGCTGCGTGACGGGCATCTGCGCCGGCTCGTGGACGAGGCGCTGAACGTGGCCGACCACCGGCTCAGTGACCGGCCTGTGCACGACTGAACTCGGTAACCGTCAGCCGCTGGTGTTCAACCCCAGGTAGCCCTCCGCGAACGCGGCCGCTGCGAGGCGTGAGTCGAAGAGGCGGTGCAGCCGGGCGCGGGTGGTGCCCGCGCGGTACGGGTCGCCGGACGAGGTGCCGTGGTAGACCTCGGAGAGCCACTGCGAGAACTCCGCGTAGTCCCAGGCACGGCTCACACAGGTCGCCGAATAGCCGTCGAGGCCGCTGGCGTCGCCCTTCGTGAGGTGGGCGACGAGCGCGTCGCCGAGCAGGAAGGCGTCGTGCAGGGCGAGGTTCATGCCCTTCGCCGCGATCGGTGCGGTGAGGTGGGCCGCGTCGCCCGCGAGGAACAGCCGCCCGAACACCATGGGCTCGACCACGTAGTTGTGCATGTCGAGGACGCGCTTCTCGATCAGCCGCCCTTCGGTGAGCGGCGGGGCGCCGGCCGCGCCGAGCCGGGCCCGCAGCTCGGACCAGACCCTGTCGTGCGACCAGTTCTCCGGGGCGTCGCCGGGCGGGCACTCCAGGTAGTAGCGGGTGACTTCGGGGCTGCGGGCCATGTGTCCGGCGAAGCCGTTGGGATGCAAGCCGAACAGCACGCAGTCCGCCGACTGCGGTGCCTCTGCGAGTAGCGCCAGCCACCCGATGCCGAAGTCGTGGCGCGCGATCCGGGTCCGGTCGGGCGGCAGTACGGTCCGGGTCACGCCGCGCGCCCCGTCGCAGCCCGCGACGAAGTCGCAGTGCAGGACCTGCCGTTGACCGGTCTCGGGGCAGAGGTACGACACCGAGGGCCGGTCCGAGTCCACGTCGTGCAACTCGACGTCCCGCACACCGAAGCGGATGGCGCCGCCCCGCACGTCCGCGTACTCGCGCACCAGGTCCGTCACCAGCAACGGCTGCGGATAGACGAAGTGATGCTGCCCCGTCAGCTCGCCGTACGAGAACCGGAACCGCTCACCGGCGAAGCGGAACTCGCACTCGGTGTGCAACTGGGCCCGCTCCAGCAGGTTCGCGGCGAGGCCGCGCCGTTCCAGGGCGCGTACGGCCCACTCCTCGATGACTCCGGCCCGCGGCCGGCGCTCGATGAACTCCCGTGTCTCGGTCTCCAGGACGACACAGTCGACGGAGGCGGCCCGCAGGATGTTGCCGAGGGCCAGCCCGGCTGGCCCGGCGCCCACGATGACGACCGGAAAGCGTTGCGGGGCGGGGGAGTTGGCGTGGGGGGTGGCGAAGGTCACCCGTGCATTATGGGGCGCCGGGGCGCCGCGCGGGAGTGCCGTGTGGACGTACGCAGCCTCACGGACGTATGTCCTGCGCGCAGCGGAAGCCCATGTGGCCGCTGGTGCTGTCGGGGGTGTTGGCGCTGCGGGCCGCGACGCGGTAGCGGTTGCAGTACGACTTGTGGCACATGTGCGAGCCGCCGCGGATGACCTTGGCGGTGCCGGAGTGGGGGCCGGTGGGGTTGGTGGATTGCGTGGTGGTGTGGTCGGTGGCCCACCAGTCGGCGCACCATTCCCAGACGTTCCCGGAGACGTTGTACAGGCCGAAGCCGTTGGGTTCGAAGGCGTCCACGGGCGCGGTGCCGCGGTAGCCGTCGTCGGCGGTGTTCTTCGTCGGGAAGGTGCCGCGCCAGATGTTGCAGCGGAACTCGCCGCCCGGGTTGAGCTCGTCGCCCCAGGGATAGCGCCGCTGCTCCAGCCCGCCGCGGGCCGCGTACTCCCACTCGGCCTCCGTGGGCAGCCGCTTGCCCGCCCAGGCCGCGTACGCCGCCGCGTCCTGCCACGACACATGCACGACCGGGTGGTCGCCGCGGTCCTCCACCGTACTGCCGGGCCCCTCCGGACGCTGCCAGGTCGCGCCCTCGATCCCGCACCACCAGGGCGCCTGCTCGGGACGCGGGGCACCACGGCGCAGGGCGCCGGGCAGGAAGCCCGCGAAGACGTACGACCAGCCGAAGCGCTCGGCGTCAGTGGTGTGTCCGGTGTCGTCGACGAAGGCCGCGAACTGCTCGTTGGTCACCGCGCATGCGTCGACACGGAACGCGTCGAGCCGCACCGCCCGCACCGGGCCCTCACCGTCGGCCGGGAACCCCTCGCTGTCCTCCGCGCCCATCAGGAACTCGCCGCCCGGCAGCAGCACCATGCCTTCCGTGGAGCCGCCGCTTGTCACCGTCGGCGGCGGCTCGGACAGCTCCACAGACTGCGCGTGCCCGCGTCCCGACGGCGAGCAGCAGGGAGACTCGTGCATCTGTGTTCCTCGCGGTGAAGTGCGCCTTGGTACGCGTCCGGACCCTAACCCAGCCGAGGTATCTCGATCGCCGGGCACCGGTCCATCACCATCTCCAGGCCTGCCGCCCGGGTGCGCTCGTACGCCGCCTCGTCGATGACGCCGAGCTGGAACCAGACCGCCTCGGCGCCCTTCGCGACCGCCTCGTCGGCGATCGCACCGGCGAGATCGCTGTTGACGAAGACATCGACGACGTCGACCGGGAAGGGGATCGCCTCCAGGGACGGGTATCCCTGCTCCCCGTGGACCGTCTCGGCCTTCGGGTGGACGGGCACGATCCGCTTGCCGAAGCGCTGCAGCACGTCGGCGACGCCGTAGGCCGCGCGCCGCTGGTTGTTCGACAGGCCCACCACGGCCCAGGTGTCGCCGGTCTCGGTGAGGATCTTGCGGACCGTCGCTGCGTCGCCGTACACCGCTGGCCTCCTGGGCATGGAAGAAGAGCTGTCGTAGCGCACAACGGGTGAGGCGGCGCCGTGATTCCCGTTCCCTGCCGACTCGCGCGCCCTCTTGATTCACGCCATCGCGGTCCGGATTTCGCGCCGGATCCTGCGTACGGCCCTCCGTCCGCCTACGCTCACCCCGTGCTGCGCATCACCGACGCCCGTACCGGCGACTTCGTCGCCGCCGCTCCCGTCCGGCGGGGGCTGACCCGTGTCGAGGCCCATCCGCCGGGCTCCGGCATGACCGGCCTGCGGGTGCTGCTCGCCGCGGACCTGCTCGTCCGCGCCCTGGAACTCGGCGGCACACCGGTCTGGGCGCTGTTGAGCTGCGAGCGGGACCCCGCCGAGCTGGTGGCGGGCGCGGCGGCACTCGGCATCCGGCCCTTCGAGCACAGCCGGGACGCCGATCCGGGCCTGGGCGAGGCACAGGTCATCCATGTGGTGACCGAGGGCGGCAGCGCACCCGAGGGTGTCCGGATCGCCGTAGCTCCCGTCCACCCGGAGGCCCCCGAGGGCGCCGACCCCGCTGCCCTGCGCCTGGCGCTGCTCTCCCGTCCGCGTGCCGCGTTGGTGCGGCTCGACGAGGCCGCCCTCGGCGAGGCGGACGAGACGCTCCGTCGTTGGCGGAGTGCAGTCGCCGCCTGGGCGCACCGGCCGTCACGGCCGGTCCCCGACGAGGTGCGCGGACGGCTCCGTACTGCCTGGGAGGACGATCTCGACGTCCCCGAAGTGCTGGCGACCCTACGGTGGGCGGAGACCGAGCCCGGCATTCCCGACGGCGCCCGCTTCGAGACGTACGCCTACGCCGACCGGCTCCTCGGTCTCGACCTCACCCGCGATCTGGGGGCCCCGGCATGAACGCCCGCTTCGGAACCGGCCCCCTGCGCCGCCTCGTCGTCCTGCGGCACGCCAAGTCCGCCTGGCCGGACGGCGTCGCCGACCACGCCCGCCCGCTCGCTCCTCGAGGCCGCCGGGACGCGCCCGCCGCGGGCATCGCGCTCGCCGAGGCCGACTGTCTGCCGGACCTGGCGCTGTGCTCCACCGCCGTCCGCGCCCGGCAGACCTGGGAGCTGGCCTCCGCCCAGTGGGGCACCCCGCCACCGGTGCGCCACGACCCGAGGCTGTACGCGGCTGACGTCCCCGACTTGCTGTCCGTCGTGCACGACGTGTCCGCCGAGGTCGAGACCCTGCTGCTGATCGGACACAATCCCGGCCTGGAGGAACTGGTCCTCGCGCTCGCCGGCGACAGTCTCGACGACGCGGTGGAGAGAGTCCGTGTGAAGTTCCCGACGTCGGCGATCGCCATCCTGACCTGGTACGGCACGTCATGGCGGGGTCTCGCCCCGGGCGGGGCCCTGCTGACGTCGATGATGGTGCCGCGCGGGAAGAAGTAGCGGCAGGAAGCAGCGCCAGAAGCAGCTGTCCACGCGCGCGTGCCCTGCGCATAGGCTGGCCCGATGCAGGACGAGTACCGCACAGTGGCCCGCGCGGGCGTGCACGAGACCGAGGTCAACCGCTCCCGCTTCCTGTGCGCCCTCGCCCCGGCCGCCACCGAGCAGGAGGCGCAGGACTTCGTCGCGGCCGTCCGCAAGGAGCACGGGGACGCCACCCACAACTGCTACGCGTACGTCATCGGCGCCGACGCCGCGATCCAGAAGGCCAGCGACGACGGCGAACCCGGCGGTACCGCGGGCGTCCCCATGCTCCAAATGCTCCTCCGTCGCGACATGCGGTACGTCGTCGCCGTCGTCACCCGCTACTACGGCGGTGTCAAGCTCGGCGCGGGCGGCCTCATCAGGGCGTACGGCGGTGCCGTGGGCGAGGCCCTGGACACCCTCGGCACGATCACCCGCAGGCGCTTCCGCCTCGCCACGGTGACCGTCGACCACCTGCGCGCGGGCAAGGTCCAGAACGACCTGCGAGGCACCGGCCGCGAGGTGCGCGACGTGCGCTACGGAGAAGCCGTCACGATCGACATCGGGCTGCCGGACGCCGACGTGGAGGCGTTCCGGGCGTGGCTGGCCGACGCCACCGCGGGGACGGCCGGGTTCGAACTGGGTGGAGAGGCGTACGGGGACGCCTGACAGAAACGGCAAGAAGCGCACCCTTCCCCTGCGCGGACACGGAGGTTCTGCTCCTACTTCAGCGCGCGCAGGGGATTCCGCTCACGGGGTGGCAACGAGGGAGTAGTTGTCGGTGTACGCCTGCAGCTGTGAGCTCTCGGCGCTGTAGAGGATCTTCGTCTTGGTGGTGGAGGAGTCGAGGACGATCTTGACGTCGAGGTTGGCCTTGATGTTGTTGGTGGCCAGGTAGTTCCGGGCGCCGCCTGCGACGAGGACGAGCGTCGGATCGGCTCCGGACGGGTTGATGTTGGCGGCCGGCACGGAGAACGAGAACTGGTTGCCGGTGACGGAGTTGTCATCGCCGTTGATGTGGACCAGGCCGTAGAGGTCGTCGTAGCGGGTGCTGGTGCCGTCGCCGTATACACGGCGGAAGTGGTTGCCGGAGATGAGGTTCTCCGAGCTGCCGTTCGTCAGGGCGATCATGCTGGGGAAGTTGCTCAGCAGCTTGTTGGCGGAGATGTTGCAGCGGTTGGAGTTGATGAGGGTGATGTTGCAGGCCCACAGGATGGTGTTGCCGGAGATGAGGATGCCCTCGGCGTTCTCCGCGAAGACCGAGTAGCCGGCCCAGGCGCTGATCAGGTAGTTGTTGGTGATCTTCGCGACCTGCGAGGCGCCGGTGAGTGAGATGGAAGTGCCGCACTCGGCGACGAAGTTGTTGGTGAAGCTGCAGGCGTCCGCGCCCCGGACGACCATGGCCTGGGTCAGGTAGACGAAGCCCATCCCCTCGAAGCGGAACGAGTCGTTGTCCGACTGGACCGAGATACCGATCTTGTGGTTGCCCTCCACGTACGGCTTGCTGGACGCCACACCGTCGATACAGAAGTCCTGGAAGACGATGCCGTTGAGCCGGCCGACCTCGACGGGCGCGCCGGAACGCTGGACGAGGAACGCCTCGTTGTTGCCGTCGGTGTGCTTGACCCGGATGTGGCTGGAGCCGGGCTGCACCTCGATCCACTTGCTGGTGTCGGAGGTGTCGTCGTGGATGGCGCGGGACAGGAAACCGTGTCCGGAGCCCTTGATCGTCAGAAAGCTGATGTCGATGACTACGCGGGTGAGCAGGTCGTAGTGGCCCGGCGGGATGTATATGACGGCGCCGGGTCTGGTGTTCTGGGTGGTCTGCTTCGACTTGATGTCCGCGATGATCTCGTTGATCACCTGGCCGATGTCGGTGTGCGGGGAGACGCTGCCGTTGAAGGTGGTGACGTCGTAGACGGTGTCCGCCATGGAATGTCCTTCCGGTTGCAGGCTGTTGAAGGGTGCTGCTCAGAGGAGGCCGACGATCGAGGCGTACGACGGATGCGGCTTGGCGCCGGGCTTGGGCGGCTTGGGGCGCTCCGGGACGGCCGCGGCGGCCGGCTGCGGCGGTGCGGCAGCCAGGAACGTCACGGTGGTCAGCGCCGAGAGCGCGGCGCCTTTGAGCAACGTGCGACGGGACGGGGCAGGTGGTTGGGCAGAGGCCATGACGGCTCCTCACGAACAGGGATGTGTGAAAAGGGAATTCAGCGGACGGCGCCCGCGGTCATGCCCGCGATGACCTGCTTCTGGAAGGCCGCGTAGATCGCCAGCTGCGGCAGCAGGACGAGGGTGGCGGACGCCATCATGGCGCCGTAGTTGACGCTGTAGACGCCCTGGAACTGGGAGACGCCGAGGGAGACGGTGGTCATGTTCGGGTCGTTGATGAGGGTGACCGCGAAGGGGAACTCGTTCCAGACGTAGACGACGTTGAGGATCGCGAGGGTGGCGATGACCGGTCGCATGAGCGGGAAGGTGACCTTCCAGGCCATGCGCCACAGCCCGACCCCGTCCATCACCGCGGCCTGTTCGATCTCCTCGGGGAAGTCCCGCAGGAACCCGGTCAGCAGCAGGATGTTGAAGGGGATCGTGACGGCGACGTACGGCAGGATCAGCGCGAAGTAGGTGCCGAACAGGCCGAAGGCGATGTCGAGCCGGTACACCGGGAACAGCAGGATGTACACGGGGATGGCGAGCCCGGCCAGGAAGTAGAAGCGCAGGGTGTTCTGCGTACGGCGCTTCCCGCTGCGGAAGGCCATGCGGGTGAGCGCGAACGCCGCCATGTAGGAGATGACCAGCCCGACCGTGACCGAGACGACGGCCAGGATCAGGGTGTTCTTGTACATCACCAGCAGGTTGAGGGTCTCCATGGCCTGCTGGTAGTTGGCCAGGGTGAGGTCCGTCAGCGAGAAGGGGTGGTTGAGGATGTTGTCGTTGGTCTGGAACGACAGCAGCACGATCCACAGCAGCGGGAACAGGATCACGAAGGTGATCAGGTAGGCGACCGCCGAGACGACGATCCTGCCGCGGCTGCGGCGTCGCGGCTTGTGCGGGATTTCGTCGGGGGCCGCGGGTGACGAGAGCGACGTCTTGACCTCGGTGTCGATACTCAACGGACTTCTCCCTTACGGCGGTTGCCGAGGAACGTGGCCGCGGAGGCGAGCGCACCCACCACGAACACCACCACGGCCAGGGCCATGCCGTAGCCGTACTGCTGGGTGGTGAAAGTGATGTGGTACATGTAGCTGACCATGACCTCGGAGAGGTGGACGGGACCGCCGCCGGTGAGCGCGTAGACGAGTTCGAAGACCTTGAAGACGCCGGTGACGACGAGCGCGGTGACGATGCCGAACGTCTCGCGCATCATGGGGATCTGGATGTGCCGCAGCTGCTGCCAGCGGCTGGCGCCGTCGAGGCTGCTGGCCTCCATCACATCGCGCGGCAGCATGCGCAGGCCCGCGAAGAAGATGGTCAGCACGAAGCCGATCTGCTGCCAGAGATAGACGAGGCCGATCGAGTACGGGCTGAGCGTGGGGCCGCCGATCCACTGCGGGTGCGCGGGCACGCCGATCGCCAGCAGGAAGGCGTTCACCAGGCCGATCTTCGGGTCCAGGATGAAGATCCAGATCAGTCCGACGAGGATCGGCGCGATGATGGCCGGGGCGAAGACGAGCGCCCGCATCGCGCCGCTGCCCTTCACCTTGCCGCTGAGCAGGACCGCGAGCAGGAAGCCCAGCGGGATCAGCAGGAACAGGGCGATGCCGAGGATGATCCCGGTGTTGCGCATCGAGGTCCAGAAGGCGTCGTCCTGCGTCATCTGCCGGTAGTTGTCGAGGCCCGCGAAGCCGCCTGCGGAGACGCCGTCGAAGTTGGTGAAGCTGTAGTAGAGCGAGTACAGGATCGGGTAGATCATGTACACGCTGTAGATGAGGAGGGCCGGCGCGATCATGAGGGTGAAGTGCCGGCGCGTGGTGAGCCAGTTCATGCCGTTCCCGTCGTCCGGGCCCGCACGCCGCCCGCGCGACCTGCGGGCGCCGGCAGCGTGACTACTTGATGGTCTTCTGGACGTTCTTCGCGGCCTCTTCGGGGCTGAGGCTGCCGCCCATGACGCCGTAGAAGCTGTCGTACATGGCGCTCGCGGTGGCCGCGGACACGACCAGGTCGGGCTGGGCCTTCGGGCTCTTCCAGCCGGGCTTGGAGGCTTCGTTCAGGACAGCGGCGAAGACGGAGTTCTTCGTCGCGTCCACAGAGGGCTTGTACGTCGTCACCGGCGGCTGGGCGTTGTCGACGAGGATCTTCTGGCCCGCGTCGCTGTAGTAGAACTGGATGAACGCCTTCACCGCCGCGTACTTCTTCTTGTCCTCCTTGACCTTGGCGCTCACCACGAACGGCGCCGAGGGGACGTTCATGACGAGCTTCTGCTCGCCGACGCCGTCGGAGAAGGTCGGGCCCGCCCAGAAGCCGGTGTCCTTGCCCACGGTGCTCTTCTGGATCTTCGCCGCCTCCCAGACGCCCGCATCCAGGAAGGCCGCCTTGCCGTCCGTGTACGAGGCGACGGCCTGGGCGTAGGTCTGGGTGTTCATGTTCGAGGGGAAGGCGCCCGCCTTCGCCAGCTCCTCCACGTGCTCGTACAGGCGCAGGAAGTCGGCGTTGTCGTAGCTCGCCTTGCCGGACAGGATGTCGGGGTACTTCGCCTCGTAGCCGAAGCGGTCGAGCATGGTCAGGAACGCCCAGACGCTGAACGAGGAGTTGTTCGCGCCCTGCGCGATCGGTACCACGCCGGCCGCCTTGAGCTTCTTCACGGCGGCGAGCAGGTCCTCGAAGGTCTCGGGGACGGCGATCTTGTGCTCGTCGAGGATGGCCTTGTTGTAGTAGAAGCCGGTGACCAGCGCCTGGTACGGGAGGCCGTACTGGACGCCGTCCTGCCGGAAACCGGAGAGCATGCTCGGGGCGAACTTCGCCTTGAGGTTGTTCTCGGCGAGGATCGGGCTCAGGTCCAGCAGGTTGTCGCTCTTGACCATGGTCTTGGCGAGCGAGTCGTAGACCCAGAAGATCTCCGGCAGCGTGCCGGACTGCGCGGCGATGGTCATCCGCTGCTCGTGCTGGTCGACCGGCTGGCCCTCAAGCTTGATCTTCATGTCGGGGTTCTTCTTGTTGAACTCCTGCACCATCTGCCAGGTCGCCGGGTCCTGGGTCTTGCTGTCGGGGTTGTGCATGGACAGCGTGATCAGGCCGTCGGACGACGATCCGTCCGCCGTGTTCACCGCAGAACCGCAGGCCGTGGCGGTGACGAACAGGGCGCTCGCCGTGGCGGTGAGCAGGAGTCGGCGCGAGATACCGGAGTGCCGTCTCGACGTCGGGGGCGCGGGCTGAGGAGAGGTCGCCATCGTGCTGCTGCCTTCCGGGAACTGGATGGGGAGGCGGAACCGGCGTGGGGTGACAGGGCTCCGAGGAGATGTTCGGTATCGGTGCAGGTCGTCCGTTCCGGCATGGATGTCCGGTGTGCTCGAATGTTCGGCATAGGGACGGCTCTGCGGTCGCGGCGCAAACGTTTCGATGAAAGGTGCCTCCGTGGGTCCCGGCGTGTCAATACCGTGTGACGCAGAAGTTTCCGGGAGTGGGAACTCGGTGCTGGTCGCAGCCATTGACGGTCTGCGTCACCACATGCGAAGGTCTGCGCAATCGTTTCGATGAACCTGAGGTGAGCGAAACGAGTGGACGGCGAACTGGTCAAGCGCATGGACCGGCGGACCGTATGGGAGTTATGCAGTTACGGACTGGATCACGGATCGGGTCCGACGACACGAGGAGGCGGCGAGCGGCAGTGGCCACGATCTCCGACGTTGCACGGCTGGCCGGCGTATCCACGTCCACCGTGTCGCACGTCATCAACGGCACACGGCCGGTCCGCGATGAGACGCGCACCCGGGTCGAGGAGGCGGTCAGGGCCACGGGCTACCGGCGCGACAGCCTCGCCCGCGCGCTGCGCCGCTCACGGACGGACTCCATCGGACTGATCCTGACGGACGTGGGCGAGCCAGCCTTCGCGGCGATGGCCCACGGGGTCGAACGGGAGGCCATGGGCGCCGGCCTGACCGTGCTGCTGGCCAACTCGGGCGAGGACGCCGAGCTGGAAGCCAGGGCGCTGGAAGTCCTCGCCGAGCGCCGGGTCGACGGCCTCATCATCGCTCCGGTCGCCCGGTCCCGCCGTGAGGCGATCAGCGCCGTCATCGACCAGGGCACGCCCGTCGTACTGATCGACCGCCTGGGCGGGGTCAAGGCCGACCAGGTGGGCGTCGAGAACACCGCACCCATGCGGGAGCTGGTGCTGCACCTGGCGGAACAACACGGCCACCGGCGCATCGCGCTGGCCGCGGGCGACACCGGTGTGTCCACCATCGCCGAGCGGCGTCGCGGCTACCTCGAAGCCCTCGGCGAGGCGGGAATCGACGTCGACGACACCCTGATCGTCACCGGCAGTGGCCGTGCCGACGACACCCGCGAACGCATGACGAGTGTCCTGAGTCGGCCACACCGGCCGTCGGCGGTGGTCGCCGCCGGCACCGAGACCGCGGTGGGCGTCCTTGCCGCTGCGAAGGCACTGGGCCTGACCACCCCCGGCGACCTCGCCTTCGCCACCTTCGACGGCTTCCCCCACACCGACCTGTTCCGCCCCGGCATCACTACGGTCACCCAGCCGGCCCACGAAATCGGGGCCACGTCGATGCAGCTGCTGCTCAGCCGCATCGACGGCGCCCTCACCTCCCGCCCCCGTACCGTCCGCCTGGAGCCCGAGATCACCTACCGGGAGTCCTGCGGCTGCCCCGCCTGAGCCACATCCACCACAGCAAGGGGGCGGCGGGAGAGGTCCAGTCTCCCGCCGCCCGAGTTCAGCGAACCATCACTGAAGGGGTCAGTTTCCCATGCCTTCGTCTGCCCTCGAACACCTCACCCGCCCCACCCGGGCCCGCACCGCCCGCGTCTCCAGCTGGGACCAGCGCGGCCGCAACCAGGACTACTGGACGACCCCAGCCCACTCCAGCCGCGTCCTCGCCGATCTCGAAGGCCCTGGCCAGATCACGCACATCTGGATGACCCAGTTCTGCCGCCGCACCCTCGGTCCCGGCCTCATCGACCCCCTGGAAGCCGACACCGTGGCCCCCGTGATGGAGATCCACAACGCGCTCGGCGTCAACTGGGAAGAGCCGGACCCGGATTACTACCGCAAGGTCCTCATCCGGATCACCTGGGACGACGAGGAGGAGCCCGCTGTCCTCGTCCCGCTCGGCGACTTCTTCGGCATCGGCCACTGCATGCCCAACAGCTACCAGTCGGCCCTGTTCACCGTCTCCGCCAAGCCCGAGGAGTCACTGATCTTCGGCGGCAGCGCGGCCCTGAACTGCTGGGCGCCGATGCCGTTCAACAAGCGCGCCCGCATCGAGCTGGTCAACGAGAACGACCTGCCCATCCAGCAGTACTTCTACATCGACTACGAGCTGTTCCCGGACGAACTCCCCGAGGACACCCTGTACTTCCACGTCCGCTGGAACCGCAGCAACCCGTGCAACGGCTGGGCGCCCGACATCCAGACCAACAGCCCCGAGGTCAACATCGTCGACGTCACCGGCGAGGACAACTACGTCATCCTCGACACCGAGGGCAAGGGCCACTACGTCGGCTGCAACCTCTCCGTCCACCACCGGCAGGGCAGTTGGTGGGGCGAGGGCAACGACATGATCTGGATCGACGACGACTTCCTGCCCGACGGCTCAACCAGCTGGCCGCCGTCCATGCACGGCACCGGCACCGAGGACTACTTCAACCACGCCTGGGGGATGCAGAAGAACGCCTACCTCTACCACGGCGCGATCCTCCACGAGGCCGACGTCCCCGGCTACTCCGTCAACTACCGCTTCCACGTGGCCGACCCGGTCCGCTTCGAGGAACGCATCAAGGTCTCCATCGAGCACGGCCACGGCAACCACCTCGCCGACGACTGGGCCTCGACCGCGTACTGGTACCAGACCCTGCCCTCCCCGAAGGCCACGATCCTGCCCCTGGAGCAGCGCCTGCCGGTACGCCCGGCCGGCCAGCCGATGCCGGTCCCTGCCGCGCGTACCGGCGCGGTCGCCGAGGAGATCGCCGTCATGCGCGAGCGGTACCAGGCCCGCTTCGAGCGCCACATGGACAACCTCGCCGAGCGCACGCGGCAGCGGGGCGAACGCTCGCTTCAGGAGTCCGAGGCCAACATCAAGCAGGCCGCGGCCGTCCGCCGCCGTTACGACGAGCGCGCCGATGACTGAGACCAAGACCCGGGCGGCGGTGGCGCTCGACACCCACTTCCCGGCGGTCCACCTTCGCCCGCCCGCGCACTGGATCAACGACCCCAACGGCCTGGTCTTCCACGACGGCCACTACCACGTCTACTTCCAGTACAACCCGCACAGCGCCCGCCACGCGGACATGCACTGGGGCCACTACCGCAGCCGGAACCTGATCCACTGGGAGCTGCTGCCGGTGGCTCTCGCCCCCACGCCCGGCGGCCACGACAAGGACGGCGTCTGGTCGGGCAACGCCGTCTCGCACGACGGCCGCCTCACTGCCTTCTACTCCGCCCGCCACAACGGCCGTTGGCACCAGCCGGTGACCTCCGCGGTGTCGGTCGACGGCGGTACGACCTTCACGAAACGCGGTCGGCTGCTGATCCCGGAGGCGCCTGACGGCACGACGATGTTCCGCGACCCGTACGTGTGGAGGAACGGCGACCGCTGGCGCATGCTCGTCGGCGCGGCCCTGGCCGACGGGCGCGGCGCGGCACTGGCGTACGCCTCCGACGACCTCGACGACTGGTCGTACGAGGGCGTCTTCCTGGCCCGCCCGCCGCACCCCCTGCGCGATGGCCGCAACACCGAAGAAGGCTGGGAGTGCGCCCAGTACGCGGCCTTCCCCGGCGGCACCGGCGCGGTCCTCGCCAGCGCCTGGGACCCACAGGAGGGGGCGAGCTGCGCGATCTACTGGCCGGGCCGAGAAGGGGACGGCGAGTTCCAAGCCGCGGAGACACCCCACCTCCTCGACCACGGCCCCGACTTCTACGCCCCCGCCCTGCTCCGCGCCCCCGACGGACGCTGGCTCATGTGGGGCTGGATCTGGGAGGCCCGGGACGAGGAACGCGTCGGGGCCCCCAGCACCTGGACCGACGAGGCCGGCTGGGCCGGAATGCTCTCCCTGCCCCGCGAACTGGCACCGGGTGCGGACGGCGAGCTGGTCCAGCGGCCGGCTCGCGAACTGCTCGCCCTGCGCGGCGAACGACGGATCGCCGCCGCGGGCAAGGCGAGCGCCGAGCGGCCGGTGGACCTCGGCGAAGTGGCCCGGGCCACCGACCTGACCGTGACCCTCGAACGGGGCGGACGTCTAAGGCTGCTCACCTCACCGGACGGGACCGAGTACCTCGACATTGTCCACCACTTGGTCACCGGCGAACTGGTCGTCGACCGCGAGCACGCCTCCCTCGACTCCCGTGCAAAGGGCGGCAGTTGGCGCCTCCCGTCCGAGGGGCGCACCGCGACCCTGCGGATCCTGCTGGACCACTCGGTCGCGGAGATCTTCACCGCGTCCGGCCGGACACTCACCCTGCGCTTCTACCCCGTCGGCGACGGCCCGTGGCGCGTGCAGGTGGGTGCCACGGGAGTCGTCTCAGCCGCGTACACGATCGGAGCATGGGACCTGACGCCGCCCGAACCATGCAATGGCCGGCGCGTCGACTCCTGACACCGACATGGATGCCCCGCCGATCCACAGAAACGATCGCCGCGGACATTTCTGGCAATTCGGTGCCGCAGGCGGGCGATGGGCTGAGTCCCGTGATGGATCGGGGCCCCAAGGGGTTAGCGTGGTGAGCGTTGAACGCCAGCCCGTGCTGGTTCGTGCTGGTTTTTGAGGTGCAGTGGGGGTAAACGTGCAGGTCAGGGCAATGTCATGAAATTGCTGCACACTTCCGACTGGCACCTGGGCCGGGCGTTCCACCGCGTGAACATGCTCGACGCCCAGGCCGAGTTCATCGCCCACCTCGTCACGACCGTGCGTGAGCGCGAGGTGGACGCGGTGGTCGTGTCGGGAGACGTGTACGACCGGGCGGTCCCGCCGCTCGCCGCGGTCGAGCTGTTCGACGACGCCCTGCACCGGCTCGCCGGCCTCGGCGTGCCGACGGTGATGATCTCCGGGAACCATGACTCGGCGCGTCGGCTCGGCGTCGGTGCCGGGCTGATGGAGCACGCGGGAATCTACCTGTGCACCGATGCCTCGTCGGCCGGGACGCCGGTGATCCTGGCGGACGAGTACGGCGACGTGGCGTTCTACGGCCTGCCCTACCTCGAACCCGCTCTGGTCAAGGGCGAGTTCGGAGTGGAGAAGCCGGGACACGAGACCGTCCTGGCCGCCGCCATGGACCGCGTCCGCGCCGACCTCGCCACACACGCCCCCGGCACCCGCTCCGTCGTCCTCGCGCACGCCTTCGTCACCGGCGGTGAGGCCAGCGACAGTGAACGGGACATCACCGTCGGCGGGGTGGCCTCGGTCCCCGCCGGGGTGTTCGACGGCGTCGACTATGTGGCACTCGGGCATCTGCACGGCTGCCAGACCATCACCGAGCGCGTGCGCTACTCCGGTTCCCCACTGCCGTACTCCTTCTCGGAGGCCGCCCATCGCAAGAGCATGTGGCTCGTCGACCTGGCCGCCGACGGGTCGGTGACCGCCGAGCGCGTCGACTGCCCGGTGCCCCGTGCGCTGGCGCGGATCCGCGGCACCCTGGAGGAACTGCTCGCCGACCCCGACCTGGCCCGGCACGAGGAGGCGTGGGTCGAGGCCACGCTCACCGATCCGGTCCGCCCGGCCGACCCGATGGCCCGGCTCGCCGAGCGCTTCCCGCACACGCTGAGTCTCGTCTTCGATCCAGAGCGGGCCCCGGACGACCCCGACGTGTCGTATGCCAAGCGGCTCGCCGGGCGCAGCGACCAGCAGATCGCCGAGGACTTCGTGGCCCATGTGCGCGGCGCCGGGCCCGATGAGCACGAGCGGACCGTGCTGCGGGACGCGTTCGACGCGGTTCGCTCGGACGGGGCTGTCCGGGAGGTGGCGCGATGAGGCTGCACCGGCTGGACATGACCGCCTTCGGGCCCTTCGGCGGGTACCAGTCCGTCGACTTCGACGAGTTGTCGGCGGCCGGCCTCTTCCTCCTGCACGGACCAACCGGCGCCGGCAAGACGTCCGTCCTGGACGCCGTGTGCTACGCGCTGTACGGCTCGGTGCCCGGTGCCCGCCAGGGCGGTTCGCTGCGCAGCGACCATGCGGCGGCCGGTACCCGCACCGAGGTGACCCTCGAACTCACCGTCGCCGGACGCCGGTTGGAGCTGACCCGGCAGCCGGCCTGGGAGCGGCCGAAGAAGCGAGGTGCGGGCACGACCCTCGACAAGGCCCAGAGTTGGCTGCGCGAGTACGACGCCGCCACCGGCGCCTGGAAGGATCTCAGCCGCTCCCACCAGGAGATCGGCGAGGAGATCACCCAACTCCTCGGCATGAGCCGCGAGCAGTTCTGCCAGGTCGTGCTGTTGCCGCAGGGCGACTTCGCACGTTTCCTGCGCGCGGACGCCGAGGCGCGCGGCAGACTGCTGGGCCGCCTCTTCGAGACGCACCGCTTCGCAGAGGTCGAGAAGAGCCTGGCCGAGCGCCGACGCGCCACCGAGGCCCGGGTCCGCGACCAAGACGCCGCTCTGCTGGCCGACGCGCACCGTATGCAGCAGGCGGCGGGCGACGCCATGGACCTGGCGGAGCTGGCGCCGGGCGACCCCGGGCTGGCCGCCGCCGTCATGAGCGCCGCCGCCGTCGCCCGCAGCATCGCCCGCGAACAGCTGACGATCGCCCACTACCGCCTCGCGGCCGCCGAGTCCGGGCAGGCCGCGGCCGACCGCGCCCTGGCCGACGTACGCGAACTGGCGCGGCTGCAACAGCGGTTCGCTCAGGCACGCGAGCGTGCGGCGCTGATGGAGGAGCGCGTCGACGCCTACCGGGAGGCGCAGGCGCGCATGGAGCGGGCCCGCAATGCGGACGTGGTGGCGCCTGCGCTGGAGATGCGGGAGGCCGCTGACGCCGAACACCGGCGCGCGGCGGCGGCACAGGCACGCGGGGGGGGCGGGGGGCCGGGGGCCGGCGCCGAGTCGGGCGCGGGCGGACTCGGCGCCGCCGCGCGCCGGGG
>NZ_JBFALC010000025.1:0-123476 GCF_040656035.1 Streptomyces sp. NPDC050211 | reverse complement strand
GTGCGGAGGGCGCCGCGCCCCCAAGGGGCGCGGGGAACTGCGCGACCAGCCACGACGGCGCCGCAGACGAATGACGGCCAAACAACCCGGCACGCCCCGCGCGGGGACGGCGCTGCGATGGTGTCGCCGTCACATCCCTCTCCCGTGCCCGTGGTCCGCCCTGCCCGGTGTCATTCTCCCACCGGTTAAGGACGAACACACGGGCCGGTTAGTTCGCGCTCCGGACCGTGACTTTTCCGTCGCCCGTCTCCGCGGACACCACGTGCGAGCTGGACTCGTCCCGGGGCACGGACACATCCACGCTGCCGTCGCCCGTCTTGGTCGACACCTTGTACGTCGCCCGGGGCAGCACCATCGTCACGGAGCCGTCTCCGGTGCGGGACTCCACCAGGTCCGGTACGGCGCCCAGTTCGAGGTGGACCGAGCCGTCGCCGGTCCGGGCGCGCACCTGCCGCGAGGTGACGTCCGCGCGTATGGACCCGTCGCCCGTTCGCAGGTCCAGCGGTGCGCTGCTGTCGGTGACCCGCACCGAGCCGTCGCCCGTACGGATGCTCAGCGGGTCCTCGAAGCCACGCGCGCGGACGCTGCCGTCGCCGTCCTCGATCTTGACCGTGATCCCGCGCGGCACCTCGATCCGGTGTTTGGCGTCACAGTCGGCGACCATGCCGGAGCACTTCAGCCGCAGCTTCAGCCGGTCGTCCTCCATGGACCAGCTCACCTCGGGGTCGTTGCCGATGGCGACGGTGCCCTGGAACCACCGGGTGACCTCGATCCGGCCCTCCGGGTGGTCGTCCGCGGCGATGATCTCCAGCGCCGAGTCGTCGGAGTCGACGGTCAGGGTGCGGCCCTTCAGGTCGAAGGACTTGTGCTCGGGAGTCTTGTCGTCTCCGGCGGAGGAGCCGCAGGCGGTGGCGCCCACGACGAGCAGCGCCACGACGCCGGTGACGGCGGCGGCGCGGACAGAAACGGTGCGGGCCATGACGGTCTCCCCCTGAGTCGGAGTACGAGGACTCTGCTGCGACTCTTCGACCGTACGGAGCGCCGGCCCGCCCGGGGATCCGGGCCGCTCCCGGATCCGTCCTGGGGTTAACCCCCGGATCACCCTGACACCGGCCCGTCCCGGAATACGGGTTTGCCGTGCAGTGCTCCGGGCAAGGTAGGCTGTCGACTCGTCCTGAGCACATCGGCTCAGGTCCCGGGTGCGTAGCTCAGGGGTAGAGCGCCTGCCTTACAAGCAGGATGTCGGCGGTTCGAAACCGTCCGCGCCCACCGATAGGTAAAGCCCGGCTCAGCTGGACGATGGCGGCCCCTCGGAGTGATCTCCGAGGGGCCGTCTCCATGATCGGAGTCCACATGCAGCCCACATGGAGCCCACCGGCGGACCTCAGCTCTTGACGGCTTCCGCGATCTGCCGGGCGGCCTCGGCGGGTGTGAGGTGCGTGGTGTCGACGACCTCGGCCTCGCGGTGCAGCCAGGTGCGGGCCGCCTCGGCGTAGGGCTCGAGGTATTTGAGGCGGAACGGGGAGTTCGGGCCGAGAACGGTGTCGCCCGCGATGCGCCCGCGGAGGGTGTCCTGGTCGGCGTGGAGGACGAAGTGCCGTATGGGGATGGCGTGTTCGGCGAGGCCCGCGCTGATCTCGCGCCAGTACTGCTCGACCAGGACGGTCATGGGCACCACCAGAGTGCCGCCGGTGTAGTCGAGTACGCGGCGGGCGGTCTCGACGACGAGCGGCCGCCACGGCGGCCAGTGCTGGAAGTTGTCCGTCGCGGGCAGCCCGGGCGTGATGTCCATGAGCGTCTCGCCGACCTTCTCGGCGTCGAACACCCGTGAATCCGGGATCAGTTGCTGCACGAGTGGACTGGTCGTCGTCTTGCCCGCGCCATGAGTGCCGTTGAGCCATACGATCATGGGACCCGAGGCTAGCGCTCGGTCTCCTCCGGGATCTCATGGGCGTGCTTCAGCTTCATGCGGGCGTCCACGCGCTCCGCCGCCGCGACTTCCGCCCAGAAGCGGTGGCAGCTGACGAACACCGCGAGTTCGTGCTCGCGCTGCCGCAACTTCTCCACCTCGGCCTGTTCGTCGGCCGTCCAGCCGGGGGAGGCGGGGCGCTCCACCTTGCGCCAGCCGCCCGTGTCACTGAAGCCGTCCAGGGGCGCGACCGACCAGGGCAGCCGCTTCAGCAGAGCCGACAGCTCGGCCCGGACCTGATGCAGCTCCTCCTGACCGGCGCGGAGGTCACTCGGAAAGTCATAGGGCGTAGCCACGCGGCAATGCTACGCCTGTTCGATTTTGGGTTGCGAGCGTCTTTGGGTTGTTCATGCGGACGGGTGTGACTGAGTACGCCATCGCGGCCGGTGTTCATGATTGCCGTTGGCATACTCTGCGGCATGAAATCGATGGACCCCTTCCGCAACGAAGCCCGCAGCCGTGACTTACCGGAGGACGAGGTCGAGCGGTGGCTCGGCACGGTCCGACCCTGCGCGATGCTGGGCAAAGCCGGTGAGGCGCCGCCCGGGAGCCCGGTGGCCGGACGGATCGGTGGGCTGCCGCGGTTGCCCGAGGACGAGCCCCATCCGGACATGCCGTTCCTCGCCGCGGTCGACCTCGCGGCCATCCCGCCCGGCGCGACGGACATCCCGCTCCCGAAGGACGGCACGCTGCTCTTCTTCGCGGACACCGTGAGCGCGTGGACAGGCCTCGACTGTTCCCGGCTCATCTACGTTCCGGTCGGCACGCCCGTCTCCGAACGCCGTCGGGGTGGCGAGTACGAACCGCCGGTCCACCCCATCCAAGATCTCCATCTGATGATCGAGCCCTCGCTCCCCAACCGCGGCTACGCGACCGAGGAGTTCCCGCACGCCGGCGAGCTGGGCGAGGTGTGGTGGGAGACCTGCGACGAGATGCAGGCGGACGGAACGCTGCAGATCGGCGGCTACCCCTGGGTCTGGAACGCGGATCCCACCACGGACTACGGCCACGGCCCGGGCGATTGGGTCGTGCTCGCCGAACTCGGCGGCGAGGATGTGGCCGAGGGTGAGCTGGGCCTCGTCGACTGGGTGATCCGCCGGGAGGACCTGGCCGCCTGCCGCTTCGACCAGGCCCGGGCCTGCTTCGACATGGTGGGCTGACGCAGCCTTGAGCGAGGCACAGCGGCCGACCACAGCGTTCAGCGCGCGGCCCGGTCCGCTGCCTCTCGGGTGATGTCGGCGTAGAGGCGGAAGAGGGCCGGGCGGGCCTTGTCGGGTTCTCGTTCGCGCAGGGCCGCCCAGCACCGGGCGATGAGCTCCCGGGCCTGGGTGCCGGGCCAGGGCTGGGGCAGGAGCTGGGCTGGCAGCAGCGGGTCGGGGTCCATGGCGCGGGTGAGTTCGGCGGCCAGCTCGACCGCGATGGTGAGGAGTGCGGAGGGGGAGAGTCCGTCAGGGCCGGTGAGCCGGGCGAGGCGAGGCCGGGTGACGCGGCTGAGGCGGTGGTAGCGGTCCGCGATCTCCTGCAAGGGCCATAGGCGGCGGGCGAGTTCGGCAGGTTCTTGGGTGTCGCCCCTGCGCAGGTCCGTCGTGGTGAGGAGGGTGAGCGCGCCATGGGCGCCGAGGCGGTGGGCCGCTTCTTCGACGTACGGTTCCCAGGCGTTGGCGCAGACGTACAGTCCGCCCTGGAGCGGCGCGCCGCCGAGGTGGACGAGCGTCTCGCGCAGGGAGTCCCGGGCCGTGCGCGCCGATTCGGGCACCGCGAAGGCGGCCAGGTGCCAGACGCCGTCCCAGGGGGCGAGCCCGGCGTCCTGCTGGAACGCGTGCCGGAGGAAGTCCGCGTTGGGGGCGAGGGCCCGCGTGGTGTCCGCGGTCGCGCGCAGTTCCGCCTTGCGGCCTCGGCCCTCATGGGTGAACCGGCCTTCGGCCACGAGGCGTTTGACGCACAGCCGCACCTGCTGGTCGCTCATCCCCAGGGTGTTGGCGACGCTGTACAGCTCGTCCGCGCCGACGGTGCCGTCCTCACGGATCAGCGCGTGGACGAGCATGCGGGTGGGGATCTCGATGTGGTCGGTCATGGTGTGGTCGGTCATGGTGTGCGCGGTCCTCTCGGCCCGTTCGCCTCGACAGGGCGGCGCATGGTGGTCACCGCGCCGAACCCCAGCAGCCCGCGCAGATAGGGCGTGCGCTCGGTCCGTACGGCCGTGAAGCCGCGCCGCTCGTACAAGGCCCTGGCGCGCGGGTTGACGTCGATCACGTCCAGTCTGATCTCCCGGCAGTCCTGCTCCGCCGCTACGGCTGCCACTTCCTCGATGAGCAGGCTCCCGATGCCCCGGCCGCGTATGTCCGGGTCCACGGCGATGCCGTCCATGAGGAGCTGCCCGGGTGCCGGACGGCGTTCGAACAGGGCGAGGAGCAGGAGCCGGTGCAGTCCCCGCAGGTGTCCGTACGCGCGCAGCACGGCGGAGGCCGATCCTCCGGTGAGGGCCCGGCCGCCGAGCTGGTAGCCGGCGAGGCCGACGAGCTGCCCGTCGAGAAGCGCGCACACCGCGCGATCGGCGTTCAGGTGGGCGGCGAGGAAGGACACCGCCTTGTCCGGCGGATTCAAGGCGGGCCCGAGTTTGCGGCCGAAGGCGTCCCAGTACAGCTCGGCCGCCCGCCGCTCGGCGCCGGCCGGAACGCCCCGTCGGACTGTCACCGGTCCAGTGCCGGTACCGGTGCCGGCGCCTGTCGCGTCCAGTCCCATGCCGTGCCCCCTCCTTCACGCTTCCTTCTCGCTGCAACCTCCCTCAAAACTATCACTCTCGCGACGATCGTGGGAGAAGTGATAGTTTCCATGGGGCGTAAACCCGAACAGAGGCGGTCCGTTCCCATGGGTCCAAAGGTCCAGCACCGACGGCGCGGGCTCCGCATCGCCGTGTGGTCCCTCGCCGCGGTCCTGGTCGTGGCCGCCGGTCTCGTCGGTGTGGTGCTGTGGCAGAACTCGTACGACATGGACGAGCAGCGGGTCTCGATCCGCCACGGCGGCCACACCCTCAACGGCGTGCTGGCCACCCCCAAGGACGGCCGCGAGCGCCACGGCCTGGTGGTGTACGTCCACGGCGACGGCCCCATCGACGCCACCCACGACGACGGCTACAAGCCCTTGTGGGAAGCGAACGCCAAGGCCGGCTACGCCTCCCTGTCCTGGGACAAGCCCGGCGTCGCGGGCGCATCCGGCAACTGGCTCGGCCAGTCCATGGACGACCGGGCCGACGAGGCGGCTGCCGCCATCGCCTGGGCGTGCGCCCGCCCGGACATCGACGGCGACCGGATCGGTCTCTGGGGCGCCAGCCAGGCGGGCTGGGTCCTGCCGAAGGTCGCCGCCAGGACGCCCGTGAGCTTCGTCATCGCCGTCTCGCCCGCGATCAACTGGCTCCAGCAGGGCCGCTACAACCTCCTCGCCCAGCTGCGCGCCGACGGAGCGTCGGCAGCCCGCACCAAGGCCGCGATCGCCAAGAGCGACAGCACCCGCCGGCTGCTGAAACGCCACGCGAGCTTCGAGGAGTACGTCAGGGCGAGGGGCGGCGACGCGGACGGCATGACCGCCGATCGCTGGCGCTTCATCGCCAAGAACTACACCGCGGACGCCACGCAGGACCTGCGCGCCCTGCGCGGCATACCGGTGCTGCTGATCCTCGCCGGCCATGACATCAACGTGGACACCGTCGACACGGAGCGCGTCTACCGCAAGGTGCTGGACGCGGGCGGCGCACTGACGGTCAGGCGTTACCCGGACGCGACCCATTCACTGCTCAAGCAGTCCATCGAGCAGTCGGACCTCAAGACCACGCTCACCGCGGTCTTCTCCCCCCGCTCCCTCTTCGCGGACGGATTCCTGGACGGCCAGCGGCAGTTCCTCGAGGATCCCGGAACCGGCGCTCAGTGACGTGTTGCGCTGCCCCGCCGGTCACCGGTCCGTACCCGCCGTGGGCCGGGGCGGTGGCGGAACCGGGGGGAGCGGAGTGTGGCGGGGTGTGGTGGTTCGGGGACGGGGCCGCCGGTGCGGTGTTCGACGAGGACGCCGTGGAGGACGAGCCGGGTGAGGCTCAGGGCGATCAGCGCCTCGGCCCAGTAGAAGGCGGTGTAGTCGAGCAGGCTGCCGTTGGGCGGGTTTCCCGGGGCCGCGTTGCGCAGACCCACCAGGGCGAAGAGGCTGCCGGCCATCCAGCCCAGGGCGCCCCAGAGCAGGCCGCGGCCCTGGCGCACGACCAGCCAGCAGGCGACCAGCACCGCGAGGGCCACCGCCCACATGGCGACGATCATGAACCAGGCGAGGATGAAGGTGCTCCGTGACCGCTTGACGTCGGCGACGACGATGGCGACCTCCTCCTCGTACCCGGTCTGGTGGGGTGTGACGACGAAGGCGGGATCCTGGTCCCGGAAGCGCAGGGTCACGGGCACCGGCTCATGGCCGACCATCGCGCCGACCGCGAGGCTGGCGGCGTACCGGTCGAACGGGTAGTCCGACAACGTGCCCTCGGTCAGGGGTAGGGAGATCTCCTTCAGCCACGCCGTGCTGTCCGCCTTGAACAGCAAGGTGTTGTCGTCCGGTGCGGTGGTGATCAGTGTGATGTCCTTGACCGGCAGTCCGGAGCCGTCGCTGTATTTGCCGTGCGCTGTGGCCGTCAACTGCAGCGTGGTGGTGTGCTGTTCGGGATTGGTCCGGCTTACGGCGGCTTCGACGTCGACCCGGTCGCGCGGCGCCTGCTTCGCGCCGACGGTCAGGGTCTTCTGCCGTGCCACGCGTTCATTGACGTACAGCCCGATACCGGCGCCGCAGACCGCCAGCAGGACGACGAGCGCGAGCAGGCCATGGCGCCAGGGCGGCTGACGCAGGGGAACCCCGGTCCTCACCTGCCGATCTCGTCGCCCCACGGGACCTCGACTTTCACCTCAGCCCCGAGCCGCTACCGGCCATCCTCACCCATCAGGAGTGGCCTCGCAGCCGGGGCGGCTCACGTGCGAGCCGCCCCGGCCGCCCGGCCGTCATCCCACGCGGACCCTTGCTGTCTTCGGCAGGGCGAGATGCTCGCCCCGGAAGCGGGTTCGCAGGGCGCGGTCGTGGGTGACCAGGATGATCGCGCCCGGGTAGTCGGTCAGTGCTGCCTCCAGTTCCTCGATCAGGGCGGGGGACAGGTGGTTCGTCGGTTCGTCGAGCAGGAGAAGGTCCGCGGGGTCGGCGACCAGCCGGGCCAGGTCCACGCGGCGGCGCTGGCCGTACGACAGTTCGCCGATGCGCAGCCTCAGCTCCGCCGGGCGGAAGAGGCCGAGGGCCAGCACGGCGTCCGCATGCTCGTCGGCGGAGCCCACCCGGCCCAGCGCGAACGCCTCCACGACCGTCAGGTCCGCCGGCCACGGCGTCTCGTCCTGATGCAGATGGCCCACCCGTCCCGGCACCTCAACCGACCCCTCGTCCGGCCGCAACTCACCCGCGAGCAGCTTCAGCAGCGTGGTCTTGCCCGCCCCGTTGGGACCGGTGACCAGCAGCCGGCCGGAGCGGCCGAGGGTGAGGGAGTCCAGGTGGAGGCGGTCTCCTACCCGTACGTCCGACAGCTGCACGGAGGGGAGTTCCGCCGCCGACGCATCCGCGCCGTCCCCGGCCGTACCGACCCGTGCGGTGAACGTCAGCGGCTCCGGTGGCGGCGCGATCGGGTTCGCGGTGAGCCGGTCGACCCGCTCGCGGGCGTTGCGGATACGGGACATCGCGCCGTGCGCCCGGCCGCGGGCCCGGAAGCCGCCGTGGCCGAAGTTGGCCAGTGCGGCCTTGCGCGGGATGCCGTCGAGGCGGACCGCCTGGCTGGCGGCCAGCCGTTCGTTGCGGGCCAGTTCGGCCCGCCACTGCTCGTACTCCTGGAGCCGGCTGCGGCGTTCCGCGGCCTTGGCGGTGCGGTAGCCGGCGTAGCCGTCTCCGTACCGGGTGACCTTTCCCGCCTCGGCCTCCAGGATCGTGGAGGTCAGGCGTTCCAGGAAGACGCGGTCGTGGGTGACCGCGAGCACCGTGCCGCGGTGGGCCCGCAGTTGCTCCTCCAGCCAGTGAACGGCCTGGTCGTCCAGGTCGTTCGTCGGCTCGTCCAGGAGCAGCAGCTCCGGACGGCCGGCGAGCACGGCGGCCAGCGCCAGCCGGGAGCGCTCGCCGCCGGAGAGGGTGCCGAGCCGGCGGTCGCGGGGGAGGGTGGGCAGGCCGAGATGGTGCAGGGCTTGGTCGACGCGGTGGTCGGCGTCGTAGCCGCCGCGCGCCTCGTACCGCTCGAGGAGAGCGGCGTACGCGGCCAGTGCCGCCGGGTCCGAGCCGTCGCCGAGCGCCTGCTCGGCCCGGCGCAGCTGCGCCTCCAGTGCGCGCAGATCCGCGAGGGCCAGGTCGACGGCGTCCTGGACGGTGTCGGTCGGGGGCAGGGGGATGGTCTGCGGGAGGTAGCCGATGCCGTCTGCGGCGAACACGGTCAACTCGCCGCTGTCCGGGCGTTCCTGACCCGCGATGAGCCGCAGGAGCGTGGACTTGCCGGAGCCGTTGTCGCCGATGAGGCCGGCCTTCTCGCCCGGCTTGAGGGTGAAGGAGACCTGGTCGAGGACGGTGCGGCCGGGGTAGCGCTTGGTGACGTGCTGAAGGGTGAGTTGTGAGGTGCGCATGCGCGGGTCCCTCCTGGCGGGGCTTCGCCCGGGCCGGATCGGGTGGATGAGAGGGCACAGCGGGGCGCGGCGATGGCGGAGCGGTGCTCTACGCGATCGGCGCCGACTTTCTCACAGGGAACCCATGCGGAAGACCGTACGGCATGATGGGGGATTCCGCAAGACGGCACGTCTCGTCTTAGAAAATTAGGGTGCAGCCGGGTCTCAAGGTGGGGTGCGGCCAGGGGCCTCCCTGACCGCTGCCGGCCTCTACCGGTGCTGCTCCGTGTAGTGCGCGCGCAGCAGGTCGGCGCCCCAGTCGTGGCGGACGTGCCGCCAGACGGAGTGGGCGTGGTTGCCGTCGTCCTGGGTGTTGTCGTACTCGATGAGGAAGTCCGGGGCCCGGACGCAGTAGTAGTGCCGGTCCCCGAGGACGAGGCCGCCGCCCCAGGCGAAGGAGAGCGCGTCCAGTCCTCGCGCCACGGCGTCGGACCAGCATTCCTGCGCGTACGCGGCGGGCGCGCGGTCGAGGTAGCGGCGCACCAGGCGCTCCAGCAGCCGCTGCTGACCGGGCGTCATGTCGCCGTAGGGCAGTCCGGTCGGCAGCAGGTCCGGATCGGCGAACGGGTCGTCGCGGGTCAGGATGTCGTCCGGCGGCGCGGCGGCGAAGACCGCCTTCGCCCGTCGGCCGGCGTCCAGGTCCGTGGTCAGCTCCCGGGCCAGATCCTCCTCCGGCCCCAGCAGCCGTCGGCCCGCCTGCGGACCGTCCGCGATACGCGCGGGCTCCGCCCCGATGAAGTGCGGCGTCACCCGCATCCCGGCCGCCGTGATCACTACATGTACGGCGAGGTGGTGGCCGTTCATCCGCCAGCCCCACGGACCCTCGCCGTCCGGGTCGCCCAGCAGCCGCACCCAGTAGCGGTCGCGGTCGGCACCCGGGGCGCCGACCAGGGCGCGGCGGTGCCGCTCCACCTCGATCGCGCCGCGCGCCAGTTCCGCTCCGGGTGCGCTGTGCGCCGCGGTCAGCAGCGCGTCGACAGCCTCGCGCTGCTCGCCGCCGAGGCCCTCGGTGGGCAGCCCGGGGCGCGGGCCCGGCAGATACGTCCACTCCCGCAGCGCGGGCGCGTCCAGCCGGTCGGGCCCCGCGCGCAGCTCGCGCACCTGCTCCGGTTCCAGCACGGACAGCAGCGCGTGCACGGCCTCCCGCATCTCCGCGGCCTTCGCCTTCAATGAGGACCCGCCCACTGCTCCTCCTCGCCCCGTCGGCGCCCGATCCGGCGCCCCCCTGTGATCCATGGTGCGCCATGCGGCGTCGCGCCTGAGCCAAGCCTCACGAACTCACGCGAGCAGCTCCCCGAATTGTCCATCCGCTGGCTCTGCGACGCCGATGAAGTGGCCGGATACGGGCCGGATATGGGCCGACCACCCCAGCGCTGTCAGGTCGGCCGTGAGGGTCGCCGCATCGTGGAACACCTTCACGATGCGGTACTGGCTGCCGTCGTCGAGCCGCCGCAGCGCCGCCGGGGCCGACTGGTCTGCCAGGACGTTCTCCCCCGCGGCAGCGGCGGGGCCGTCGTCGATGAAGATCGCTTTGCCGCCCGGCGCGAGCGCGGCGGCGACGGTGTTCCAGAAGCCGGGCCAGCGCGTCGGCGGGACGTGGGAGAGCCAGAAGGCGAAGAACACGGTGTCGTAGCGCCGTGGCGGCTGCCAGGCGAACAGGTCCGCCTGAATGAACTGGACGGTGGGGGATGTGGTCCGTGCCCGAGCCAGGGCCAGCACTTCCGCCGCCGCGTCGACCGCCGTCACCGACCGCGCCCGCGCCGCGAGCCTTCCGGTCCACTGGCCCGTTCCGCAGGCCAGCTCCAGCACATGCCCGGCAATCGGAAGGTCATCGAGGACGGCCGGCAGATCCCTCAGCTCTTCGCACTCCGCGTAGGGCCGGTCGTATTCGGCAGCGCCCGCCCTGTAGTAGGCCATCTGCTCGGCCAGGAGAGCATCGTCGTCCATGCGAGTTCCTCTCAGCCTCGGCTCAGCTTCCGCTCAGCCGAAAGCCACCTTCGGCCTTCGCCCATGGGCAAGGTCAAGAGCCGTCCGGACGGTCCCGGCGGAGTTCCTCGTACCGCTGCGCATAGACATCGATCGCCTGGTGAACCGTGCAGCCGAGCGTTTCGCGGATGGTCGCGATCGCGGAGATGGTCCGGTGCTGCAGGATGTCGCGATCCACGCTCTCGGGCAGCTGTTCCATGCGGCGAGAGCCTATCGGCGCGGGTCGCTCAGGTCGTCGGGAGCGCGGGCGTGATGTGGCTCAGGACGCACAGCCAGCGGCCGTCCCGTCTGACGTACACGTCGGTCGTCCACTCGTCCGCGTCGTAGCGCTTGCCCTGGTAGTGGGCCGTGTTCGTGACTCGCCCGGTGAGGATCGCGGTGTCTCCGTAGAGGCGGACCCTGGGGCGCGTCTCCAGGTCCATCGCCGAGTGGGTCAGCTCCCCGGTCGCGACGAGGGAGAGGAACTCGTCCTTTGAGGAGATGCCCGACTCGGAGACGATGACCCATTCGTCGGCGATGAAGCCGGCGATGCGTTCCGCGTCATTGGCGACGATCGCGACAGCCCAGTCCTCTGCGAGGCGGATGAGCTGGGCCTCTGCCTCTTCCGCTACGTCGACGGGCGCCTGAGGGGATGAATCGGGTGTTTCGTCCACGGTCCAACCGTAGGCCTGCCCGGCCGATCTGTCCTAGTCCCTGTCCTTGCTGGCGGCCTACCCTTGCCGCATGGTGCAGAGCAAGGCGACCGACGTCGACGGATACCTCGCCGAGGCCGGCGACGACCGCAGGGAGGCGCTGACCGCGCTGCGGGGGTTGTGCCGGGCCGAGCTCAAGGGGTTCGACGAGGTGATGGCGTACGGCATGCCCGCGTATCAGCGGGACGGGGCCGCCGAGATCGCCTTCGCCAGCCAGAAGCAGTACATCTCCTTCTATCTGATGCGCACCGACGTCCGTGAGGCGTTCGAGGAGCGGCTGGCGGGACAGGACATGGGCAAGGGCTGTCTGCGGTTCCGCAAGCCGGAGGCCGTGGACTTCGATCTCGTACGAGACCTGCTGCGGGCCACCGTCGCACGCTCCGGCGAGGTCTGCTGACCCGCCCGGTTCAGGCGGGCAGGTCGGCGAGCCAGGCCGTCAGGTGCCGGCTGACCTCGTCGGGGCGTTCCTGCTGGATCCAGTGGCCGCAGCCCTCCAGGAGGTGTGAGGCGCGCAGGCCGGGGAGGGTCGTGGGGTACGCCTCGATCGCGTCGGCCAGCCAGGTGGTGGACGCGTCGAGCGCGCCGCCGAGGAACAGGGACGGCTGGGGGATCGGGGCGCCGGCGAAGGACTGGAAGTCCTCCCAGTCGCGGTCCATGCAGCGGTAGCGGTTCAAGGCGCCGGTGAGGCCCGTGCGCTCGAACTCCGCCGCGTAGACGTCGAGTTCCGCCTCGCCGAGCCAAGACGGCAGTTGGTCGGTGGGGAAGCGGTCGCGCAGGGTCGCGCCGGGGCTCACGAAGTGCGGGTCCGGGGCGTCCGGCGCGGGCATCGTGTCGCCGGAGAAGGCGGCGTAGAAGCCGGCGAGCCAGCCCCGTACGTCCGGTTCGATCTCGCGCTCGGCGCGGCCCGGCTCCTGGAAGTAGGAGACGTAGAACTCGTCCTCCCCGCCCATGCCCGCGAACACCTCGCTCGGCCTGGGGCCGCCGGGCGGCGTGTACGGCACGCTCAGCAGGCCGACGGCGCGGAAGACGTCGGGGCGCAGCAGGGCGGAGTGCGCGGCGATGTTCGCGCCCCAGTCGTGCCCGACGATCACCGCGGACCGCTCGCCCAGCGCCTCCACCACGGCCACACTGTCCGCCACCAGCTCGGTCATCCGGTACGCCGCCACCGCCTCCGGCCGCGACGAACGCCCGTAGCCGCGCACATCCACGGCCACCGCGCGGTATCCCGCCGCGGCCAGTACCGGCAGCTGACGGCGCCACGAGTACCAGGACTCCGGGAAGCCGTGCACCAGCAGGACGAGCGGGCCGCTGCCCTGTTCCACCAGGTGGATCCGGCCGGCGGGGGAGGGGACGAGGCGGTGGGTGACGTTGACGTTCGGGAGCGGGTCCTGGTGGGGCATGGGTCCAATCCTCCGTGGCGGGCCGTCGGGGCCGGGTTGTGCTCGTACGGCGATCCTGCGGGGCCGGGGCGGACGTGGGCGAGGAATTTTGCCGGTCCGGCAAACGGAGCGGCGGGATGCGCAGCTCAGGGCCATTGTCAGACCCTCGGCCTACTGTGATCGGTATGGATACGGCGAGCGCGGAGAAGGTGCGGCTGGTGCCCTGGGCGGAGGGCGACTTCTGGCTGCTGCGGAGGAACAACAGCCCTGAGATGACCGAGCACTTGGGCGGACCGGAGTCGGAGGAGAAGCTGGCCGCCCGGCATCGCAGGTATGTCGAGCTGGAGACAGGGGGGATGTTCCGGGTCGTGCTGGCGGACGGTGGCGAGAGCGTCGGGGCGATCGGGTTCTGGGAGCGGGAGTGGCAGGGGGAGACCGTGTGGGAGACGGGGTGGGGGGTGCTGCCCGAGTTCCAGGGGCGGGGGCTTGCGGCGGCGGCCGCCCGCGCCGTCGTCGAGACCGCGCGGGCGGCCGGCCGGAACCGGTATCTGCATGCCTTTCCGGGCGCGGAGCACGCCGCGTCGAACGCCGTCTGCCGAAGAGCCGGGTTCACGCTCATGGGGCAGTCACGGTTCGAGTACCCGAAGGGGCACTGGATCACGTCCAACGACTGGCGGGTGGATCTCGGGGAGGCTGCTTAGACGCCCGTCAGTGACCGGCGTCCCGCAACTCCCGTACCACCCTTGCCGCCACGGGCACCGACACCCCGTGCCGCTCGGCCGCGCGCAGCAACGCCCCGCCGATCGCGTCGAGTTCCAGCGGGCGGCCGGCCTCGGCGTCGCGCTGCATCGACGACTTGATGTGCGGCGGGAAGGAGTCGTAGCGGGCGAGTGCCTGGGCGGGGTCGCCGGGGCCGCCGCAGGCGCGGCTGACGGCCGCCGTCTCCTCCACCAGGGCGGTCAACTCCTCGCGGTGGCGGGTGCGTACGTCGCCGAGCGGGAGGCCGTAGCGGGTGGTCAGCAGGGCGAAGGGCGCCAGGAAGGACATCTTCGCCCAGAGGGCCGCCGTCTCGTCGGGCAGGACACGCGTGGTCGGACCCGCGGCGGTGAGGGCGGCGGCGAGGGTGTCGAGGCGGTCCGGGGGTACGTCCGTGCCGGTCAGGTCGATCTCGGCGAAGGGGCTGCTGTGCTCGATCCGCCCCGCCGCGACGCGAGTCGACTCCGCGCGGATGACGGCGGGGGCGACCCGGTCGGGGCGGTAGCGGGCGCGCAGGGTCGCGGGGTGGTCGACGCCGTTGAGGAACGGTACGAGGAGGGCGTCGCCGACCGCGGTGGGCGGGACGCGGTCCAGGGCTGCGTCAAGTGCCGTGTGTTTGACGGCGATCAGGCAGGCGTCGACCGGTTCGCGCAGCTCGGTGCCGGCCTCGACGCGGGCCGTGAAGTCACCGAACATCCCGCTGTTGACCTGGATTCCGGCCGTGTTGAGTGTCTTGATGGTGTCCTCTCCGGCCAGGCAGATCACGCGATGCCCGGCACGGGAAAGGAGGCCTGCGAGCAGTCCGCCGATGCCACCGGGACCGAGTACGGCCACGGTGAGTTCGTCGTTCGCCATGTGTGTCCCCATTCGTCGGTCGGCCCCGGAGCGGTGGCCGCCTCGGAGTGATCATCCCAGGCCGCGTGCGCACCGGCGCAGGTTTCTCGGCGGAATCTCTGCCCATCGCAGTGCGTGGGGTGAGACTGGAGTCATGTGCCGCAGTATCAAGACGCTTCGTCCGCCGGTGTTGGCCGATGAGGCGACCGAGGAAGAGATCCGGGCCGCCGCCTTGCAGTACGTACGGAAGGTGTCCGGCTTCCGGGCCCCGGCCGCACACAACCAGGAGGTGTTCGACCGAGCCGTGGACGCGATCACCGAGGCGACCGCCGAGTTGCTGGACGGGTTGGAGATCCGGGGGGTGGCGGCTCGACGGGCGGGGTAGCAGCGCGCCCCGAAGGGGCGCGGGGAACTGCGCGACCAGCCCTCACCGGCCCGCAGCCGAATCACCGTGCCCCCAGCGGAGCGCTTACGCAGGGCGCCGCCGCATGAGATAGCCCGCCACCGCCCCCGCCCCAAACAGCGCCCCCACCGACACAGCCGTCGCCACCCACGTCGCTCCCAGCCAATGCGCGCCGAAGTAGCCGAGGGCGACGCTGTACGTGGCCCAAGAGAGACCGGCCAGCGCGGACCAGGGGAGAAAGTCGCGGGCGCGACGATGCGCCGCGCCGGCGGAGAAGGAGACGACCGAGCGGCCGGCGGGGGCGAACCGGGCCAGGACGACGAGGGCTCCGCCACCGCGGGCGAGGGCCGTGCCGAGACGTTCCTGCGCGGTGCTCAGACGCCGGGAGCGGGCGATCGCGCGGTCCAGGCGGGGGCCGCCCGCCCAGGCAAGGCGGTAGGCGACCAGATCGCCCAGCACGGAAGCCGTCGTGGCGCACAGCGTCAGGGCCAGGATGTCGGGGACCTGTTGCGGTACCCCGCCCGTCGCCGAGCCCGCCGCTGCCGCCGTCGCCGCCGTGATGACCAGGACCCCGCTGGGCAGAACCGGGACGAAGACGTCCAGGAGGATGGACAGGGCCACCACGGCATAAATCCATGGGCTGGCTGTCAGCGACCCCACACTCTCGAACACCATGACTCCCCGTGACTCCCCCGTAGAACCGCCCGACCGCGCCGCGACGTCGCGGGGAGCGGCAGGGGCGGCCCATAACAGCCATACAGCGTACGCCGGGGGTGTGACAGGGGATTCACGGGGGGCTCGTGGGTCCCGCACGGCAAGTTCACGCACGGCGTGTTCACGCACGGCATGTTCACCCGGCTGCCGCGCCCCGGGGGCGGCGTCGGCCGGTGTCCCGTAGCACGGACAAGGGGCGACACATCACTCCTGAACGTGAGGAACGGTACACATCATGGTGGCAGGTATATGCGCGGGCGCCGTCGCCGCGGCCGTGCTCGCGGCCGGCAGCGGCGCCGCCGAGTACTGCTCGGTGCAGAAGGACGGGCGTTTCGTGCCGCCCTCGGCCCATGTGGCGACGGACGCCGTCACATATGACATGGCACTGGTGCCGGCCGGGTCGTGGATCGAGATCCGTCAGCTGACCGAGGAGAAGACCGGCAAGACGACCGTACGGCTGTGGGTGAAGGGCATGAAGCCCGGGCACGCGTACGGCGTCCATGTGCATCAGAAGCCGTGTGCCGCCGACCCCGCCGCCGCGGGCGGGCACTACCAGAACAAGGTGTCCACCGACCCCGCGGACGTCAACGCCGAGAACGAGGTCTGGCTGGACTTCACCGCGGGCCCGAACGGCAGCGGCCGGGCGAGCGCCTACCACGACTGGGGTTTCCGGGAGGGCGAGGCGTCCTCCGTGGTGATCCATGACGTGCCCGGCCCGAGCGGGGGCCGCGTGGCCTGCTTCACGGTTCCCTTCGTGTAGGGCGCAGGTCGTACAGGGCGCCGCAATCGCCGTACCGCCTGAAGACGCGACGGCGCCTCCCCCGCACACGAGGGAGAGGCGCCGTAGTACCGCTGCGGAAACCGGTGCCGGTCAGGCGGCCACCGGCGTCTGGTGCGAGGCCCGCTGCTCACTCTTCGAGCGCTTCGCGAGGAGCTGGTCCAGGCTGAGCGCGCCGGAACCGGTGAAGACCAGCAGCAGGAAGGCCCAGCAGTACATCGCCGCGGCCTCGCCGCTGTTCTCCATCGGCCACAGGGCCTCCGGCTGGTGGACCTTGAAGTACGCGTACGCCATGGAGCCCGAGGCGATGAACGCGGCGGCGCGCGTGCCCAGGCCGAGCAGGACGAGGCCGCCGCAGACGACCTCGATGACGGCGGCGTACCAGCCGGGCCAGGTGCCCGCGGACACCGTCCCGCCCTGGCCGTCGGCCCCGCCCAGGACCCCGAAGAGCTTGGAGGCGCCGTGGCAGAAGAAGAGCAGGCCGATGACGATGCGGAACAGGCCGAGGGCGTAGGGCTGAGCGCCGTTGAGACGTGCGGTCAGTCCGGACATGTGGGGGGTACTCCTTCGGTCGGGCCGGTCCATGGGGCGGAGCGGCCTGGGGGACGGAACCGAGCGAGTGACCAAGGCTAGGTGGGCCTAATCAATGCTTGCAAGTTCAACATTCGGCCATGGCGCGTATCCCTCTTGCGGCTCCGATTCGGCCGCCACCGCACGTAGAACCGCTCTCGCGACCGCGTCGGCGTCCGAAAGCGTGACCGAATCCACACCCGGTCTGGCGCCCGCCGCCGTCACCCAGTGCACGCCCTCGGTCGGCACCCCGAAGGCGAACCGCCTTGCGTGGGCCCGCCCTTGGCGGTCGATCAGACGATACGGGCGCGGGGTTACGTCCAGCCCTCCCGTTTCGTAACCGTCGACGATGTGCGGCCGGCACTGCCCGGTCTTCAGCAGCCGGGCCAGGAGGTCGTCGGCCGTGCGCCGCAGATCGGGTTCCGGAAGCCGTGCCTCTATGAGGGTCGTCACGTGTACGGCGGACCCCGCGACGTCGGGGGAGTGCGCGAGCCATGCCCCCTCGCCCTCCCGCACCTCCAGCCGCGGCCCGAGCACCTCCACCACGCCCGCCTCCATCAGGGCAGCCAGCTCCTCGATCCGGCGCCGGGGCGGGCCGATGGAGAGGAACGCGTTGAGCGGCGTGTACCAGCGGTCCAGATGATCCCGGCGGGACGCGCCCGCGAGGTCGCCGTGGTCGACGATCTGCCGCAACTCGTTGCGCAGATCCCGCAGCACGTCGAGCGCCGCCTTCAGCGGACCGGCGACATTGCCGAGCGCGGCCTGAGCGGCGTCCTCCCGCAGATACGCCAGCAGCCACGCCCGCCAGGCGCCGGGATCGGCGAAGTCCCGCCCCGCGTACGGGCGGGAAATACGGTCCCAGGACCAGCGATCGGCCTCCGCCACCCCGAACTCGTCCAGCACGGCGGACTCTTGAGGGCTGCGGTGAGGGACGGCGAGGAAACGGTCCCGGAAATCCTCCCGGACCCCCAACAGTGCCTCGTAATAGACCGTCTCCACCTCCTTCGCCACCAACGGCCATATCTCCGTCAGGAAGTCCGGCGCCTCGCCGGAGTCGGCGCGTTTGCGGAAGCGGGCGATGGTCTCGTCGGTGAGGACGAGGGGGAGGTGGCGGCCGTAGGGGCCCTTGGCGTTGTCGCCGCGGGCCTGGTAGGGGATGCCGCGGCGTGAACCGGCGTACAGGCGGGGCTCGTTGCCGGAGGGGACGTAGCGCAGGGTGCCGGTGGCCGCGCGGAGGAAACGGCCGTCGCGGCCGGTGGTCAACAGGGCCAGGTGGTCGAAGAAGTTGAGGCCCAGGCCGCGCAACAGCACTGGTTCGCCGGGGGAGATGGCGGAGAGGCCGACGTCCGCCGGGTTGGCGGGGGGTATGTGGCGCAGGCCGTGCGTCTCGGCGTAGACCGCGTGCCGTCGCTGGGCCAGGTCCGCGACCGTCGGCAGATGGCCCTGGGCGAGGACGACGGCGGACAGGCCGGCGAGGGTGCGGCCGTCGTCGAGGGTGAGGGTCTGGCGGCCGTCGGGGGCGTCGCCGAGGCGTACGGCCCGTGCCGCGTGGGTCTCGACGCGTACCGCCCGCGGTGCCTCGCGGACGACCTTCGCGAACACCCACTCCAGATAGCGGCCGTAGTGCGCGCGGGTCGGGTACTCGTCGGGGCCCAGATCGCCGTCCGCCCACTCGTGCAGGCTGGGGCCGGGGCGGACCGGGCCCGAGCAGTCCACGCTGTCGTCGGTGAACAGGGTCACCTGACTGGCCACCGTGTTCATCAGCAATTGCCCGGACTGCGCGGAGCGCCAGACGCGGCCGGGGCCGGGCGGCGCCGGGTCGATCACATGGACCCTCAGCCGGGCGCCCGGTGGGAGGAGTTCCGGCGCGGAGGCGCAGAGGCGTTCCAGGACGCTGGTGCCGCGCGGCCCCGCGCCGACGAGGGCGACCCGGACCTCGGCGGACTCGGCGTGCGCTGCGGATTCCGCGGGCGGTGCAGACAAAACGGTGTCTCCCGGGCGTGTGGGGCGCGGTGCGGCAAACCGCCCAGGGGAAGCGGACGGTCCGCCTCATCATGCCGTCGGGAGAGGGAAGATCCGAGCCTGGGGGTCGCGGAGTGTGGGGCGCCTCACGTGCATCACGGGCATCACACGCATCGCGCCGCGAACCGGTCCCTTCACCGCGTCAGCTGCGATTCCTCCACCGTCTTCAGCCGCGCCCCGCCGCCCGCCTTCTCCGCCCGCGCCTGATCGATCCGCAGCCGCGCCGAACGTCCGCGCAGTGTCAGGGTCATGAGTTGGTTGCCGAACCAGGGCCCGCCCGTGCACCGCCAGTCGATCGGCGGCCGGGGCACCTTGCCGTGTCCGGCGAACCGGCGCCCGAGGACCCGGGCGGTGGCGGACCAGCCGAAGCGGAAGCCGACGCGGATCGCGCTGTGGATGGCGTTGTGGACGGGGGAGCAGGTCAGCTGGAACACACGGGCGTCGGGACCGCCGGCGGACCACGTCGGCTCGGCGACGTACGCATGATGGACGTCCCCCGACAGCACACACACCGTCGCCGGCGCCTCGTCCCCCGAACCGGCCTCCGCGATCAGCGCCGTCAGTGCGTCGAAGGACTCCGGGAACGCCGCCCAGTGCTCCAGGTCCGCCGCCCGGCGCACCTTCTCCCCGAACCTCGCCCAGCGCGCGCCCTTCTCGCCCCGGCACAGCGCCGCGTTCCACCCCTCGGCGTCGTGCACCAGGTGCGGCAGCAGCCAGGGCAGGGACGTGCCGATGAGGAGGTGGTCGTACGAACCGGGCTCCTCCAGCGCCTGTTCGCGCAGCCACCGCTCCTCGCCGGGGTCGAGCATCGCGCGGCTCCCCTCGTCGAGGACGCGGGCCGCGCGGGTGTCCACCATCAGCAGCCGTACGCGGCCGAAGTCGCGCCGGTAGCTCCAGCGGACGGAGGTCGGGTCGGCGTCGGCCTTGGCGGCGAAGGCGCGCAGCGCGTCCGTGCCGTCGGGTGTCTCGCGTACGGCCGTGTACAGCGGGTCGTCGGCCAGCTCGGCAGGGGAGAGGTTGCCGATGTGCTGATGGACCCAGTACGACATCAGGCCGCTCAACAGCCGTTCGCGCCACCACGAGGTGGCCCGCATGTCGGCGAGCCAGGCGGCGGAGGTGTTCCAGTCGTCGATGACGTCGTGATCGTCGAAGATCATGCAGCTGGGCACGGTGGACAGCAGCCAGCGCACCTCGGGGTCGAGCCACGACTCGTAATAGAGGCGTGTGTACTCCTCGTAGTCCGCGACCTCGCTGCCGGGTGGTTCGCGCAGATCGCGGCGGGCGGCGAGCCAGCGGCGGGTGGCCTTGGAGACCTCGTCCGCGTAGACCTGGTCGCCGAGCAGCAGCAGTACGTCGGGCCGTTCGCCGTCCGGGTCGGCCGCCATCCGCGCGGCCAGCGTGTCCAGGGCGTCCGGGCCCACCGGGTCGGCCTCGTCGGCGGGCGGCGCGGCCCAGCGGCAGGAGCCGAAGGCGACCCGGACGGCGTCGTCCTCGGCCGGCGTGTGGATCAGGGAGGGCGGGAAACGGGACTCGGGCAGCGGCCACACGCGCGCGCCGTCGAGGAGCACCTCGTACGACTGCGATGTGCCCGGGGTGAGGCCGTGCACCTCGATGAGCGCGTAGTGATGCCCCGCGATCTGGAAGGTGGGGGACTCGCCGCGTGTGCCGTCGGCGCAGCGCACCTCGGCGGTACACGGACGGCCCGCCTCGACCCAGATGGTCGCGGACGAGCCGTCGGCGTATCTCAGCAGTGGTCCCAGGCGCAGTTCGGCCACCTCATGCCCTCCTCCGTCGCCCCGTACGGTACGGAACGACGGAGGTCAGCGGGGAGGTTCCGCAGATCACGGTTTGCCGAACTCCGTCGGTACGTCCGTCAGCAGCCGGACAGGTAGTTCGTCAGCGCGCTCTTCTCGGCGGAGTCGACGGAGAGGTCGTAGTAGTACTTCACCTGGACCCAGGCGCGGACGTAGGTGCAGCGGTACGAGGAGACCGACGGCATCCAGGTGGCCGGGTCCTGGTCGCCCTTGGACTGGTTGACGTTGTCGGTGACGGCGATCAGCTGCGGACGGGTCAGGTCGTTGGCGAAGGACTGGCGGCGGGAGGTGGTCCAGCTGTCGGCGCCGGAGTCCCAGGCCTCGGCCAGCGGAACGAGGTGGTCGATGTCGACGTCGGAGGCGGCGGTCCAGGTGGCGCCGTCGTAGGGGGAGAACCAGCGGCCGCTGGTGGCGGCGCAGGAGGAGTCCTGGACGACGTTCGTGCCGTCGCGCTTCAGGACGACCTCACGGGTGTTGCAGGAGCCGGACTGGGTGATCCAGTGGGGGAAGAGATCGCGGTTGTACCCGGTGCGGTCCTCGGTGGCGACGGTGAGCTGGGCGAGGTAGCTGCGCGCGGTGGCGCCGCTGACGGGGGTGGGGAGGGCGGCGGAGGCGGTCGGGCTGTTGAACAGCGCGACCGAGGCTATGAGTCCGGTGAAAGCCGCGAGTATGCTGAGGCGTCGACGCGCGTAGAACTTCGGCATGCGAACTCCCTTGGGTCGTGGGGGTGTTGGGTGCGAGCGGGGACATGCTCGCGACGCCGTGTTGCGCTCGGGTGTTCGTTCGGTAAGAAGCTAGTGACGTGCGCATGACACATCAAGGTTGAGAGCGGAACTTTCTGGTCCGTGTGCCGTCCCGTACGATGAATGACGCAGAAGGGGAGTAGCTCTTCGCCGGACCGTCGACATACTGCTCAGCTCGTCTGAGCCGGCGCCCGGAGGCGGGCCTCATGTGTGAGGCCGGCCAGCGAGACCTTCGGCAAGCAGTGCACCGACCGTGCGCTGCCGTGCCGAGGTGTCGCATGTGACATAGCACTCTCGGTGGGGCAGCCCCGACCGATTGAGGAATCTTGATCAGCTTGACCGTGACGGCCGTCGTGTTCGGCGTCGTCTTCCTCGCCGAACTGCCGGACAAGACCGCACTCGCCGGGCTCGTCCTCGGCACCCGCTATCGCGCCTCGTACGTCTTCGTCGGCGTCGCCGCCGCGTTCGCGCTGCATGTCGCGCTCGCCGTCGCGGCGGGCAGTGTGCTGACGCTGCTGCCGCAGCAGATCCTGCACGCGCTGACCGGCGTGCTCTTCCTCGGTGGGGCGGCGGTGCTGCTGATGAAGAAGGACGAGGACGAGGCGGAGATCCGCAAGCCGGAGAACCAGACCTTCTGGAAGGTGTCCGGGGCCGGGTTCATGCTCATCCTGGTCGCCGAGTTCGGTGATCTGACGCAGATCATGACCGCGAATCTCGCCGCCCGGTACGACGACCCGCTCTCCGTCGGACTCGGTGCGGTGCTCGCGCTGTGGGCCGTCGCCGGACTCGGCATCGTCGGTGGAAAGGCGCTGATGAAGCGGGTTCCGCTGGCGCTGATCACCAAGATCGCGGCGCTGCTGATGCTGGGGCTCGGGGTGTGGAGTCTGTGGGAAGCCGTGGCCGGGTGAGCTGAACGGTCGGTGAACCCTTCTCGAAGGTGGTGGCGGGAACGGGTCTTGTTTTGTACCGTGAGGGAACAAAGTGGCTCCGCCCGTTTTCCCTGACCGGCGGGCGGGCCCGCTTTGTTCTTGTCGTTTCTCGGGGGCCAGCCTTCTCTTCCTTCTCTTCCGCGCCTTGGAGTTGCCGATGACGGCCACGACCGTGCTCACCGCCCGCGCCCTGCTGCTCGACATGGACGGCACACTCGTCAACTCCGATGCCGTCGTCGAGCGGATCTGGCGGCGCTGGGCCGAGCGGAACGGGCTTGATGGGGACGAGGTCATGAAGGTCGCGCATGGGCGGCAGGGGCATGCCACGATGGCGTTGCTGCTGCCGGAGCGGGCGGTGGAGCGTAATCATGCGGACAATGCGCGCATGCTTGCGGAGGAGACGGCCGATGTGGACGGTGTCGTCGCCATCCCGGGGGCGTACGAGTTTCTGGGCTCGCTGCGGGGGTTGCCGCATGCGCTTGTCACGTCTGCGGATGTTGCTCTGTCCACGGCTCGGATGGCTGCGGCGGGTCTTGCTCTGCCTGATGTGCGCGTCACTGCTGAGTCGGTCGGCGCGAGTAAGCCTGATCCGGAGGGTTTCCTCAAGGGGGCCGCGGAATTGGGTGTCGCCCCGGCCGACTGCATCGTGTTCGAGGACTCGGCTGCGGGGATCCAGGCGGGCAAGGCGGCGGGGATGCAGGTCGTGGGCGTCGGGGAGCGGGCCGGGTTCCATGGGCCGGACGCGTTGGTGCGGGACCTTACGCAGGTGCGGGTGACGGGTGTGGGTGACGGGACGCTTCGGGTGTACGTCGGTTAGGGCGCCGGTGCTGTGAGGTGCCCGGCGTGGGGGCTGGGCGGGGGTGGGTCGCGCAGCCCGGCGCTGACGGGGTGCCGCCTGCGCCCACCCGTGCCGCCCCAGGCGGCACGCATGCCCGCAGCTTGGCGGGACGGGGTGTCCGCGGCTGGGCGGGACGGCTGCCCGCAGGCTCCGTTGTCCTATGGCTCCTGTGTCTCCGACTCCAGGCGTTCTCGGGTTTCGAGGTCGTAGACGCCGTACTGCTGGGGCACGATGCCGCGCCACAGTTGGTACTGGCGGACCGCGTCCTCGACGCCCTCGTTGTAGTTGCCCTTGGCCTCTCTCGTGTAGACGTCGGCCTCGGTGAGGCGGAGTTCGAGTTCGATGACCTCTGGGCCCTCGTCGCCGCGGCGCAGGACGGGGGGTTCGGCTTCGCGGCCGTTTTCCGGTGCGCCGGCGGAGTTGGTGGCGGTGGCCGTCGGGGCGGGCGTCGTCGGTGTGGACGTGTTGGTCGGGGTCGGTGCGGGGGTGTTGGAGCGGGTTGGGGTTGGGGAGGGGGAGCCGTTCTCGGTGGGGGTGGGGGATGGGGCCGCGGACCTCGAGGGTGCGGATGTCTTGCTCGCGGTCGGTGAGTCGGGGGGCGCGGTGGGCGTGGTGTCCGGGACGCTTGCCCGGACCTCCTCCGGTGCGGCCTGGTCCCGGGTGGGGGTGTCGTACGAGAAGACGCCGCTCGCCAGGCCCGCCGCGGTGACGACGGTGACGAGGACGCCCGCGACGCCGAGCATGAGGGTGCGGCGGGGGCGGCGGGGTGATTCCTCGGGCGGTGAGCCCAGGGGGCTGTCGAAGGTGACCGGTCCGCCCGTGAACAGGCTCAGGTCGACGTCACTGGGCTCGGTGGCCGCCGGTGCCGGTGGAGTCGTCGGCGGTACGGGCGGCAGCGGCATCGTGGAATGTGGGTCCGCGGCTCTGGGTGGGACCTCCGCCGCGCCCTCCAGTTCGACGTACGGCCGGATGCGCAGCGGATCGAAGTCCTCCGCCGCTGCCGCCTCCGCCGTACGCACATCGCGCAGCGCCTCGGCCGCGCGCTCGGTGCAGGCGCAGGACGGGGTGTTGTCGGGTCCCCTGGGCGCCCCGCATTCCGGGCATTGGTGACCCTTCGACTCTGCCACGCTTTCGTTCCCTCCCCTTGCGAACTCCAGCGATTATGCAGACCCTTCCTCCACACGTTCCACACACGCCCCGGAATAGCGCCTTCCACTCGGATTGAACAGGCCATAACCGGTCACACCGGCCAGGATGGAGGAGTAACGAGAGCCGCGGGAGGTCTTCATGGCCGGGGACACGCACGGTAGGACGGGGAATGTGGAAGATGGACAGCCCCCGGAGCGGGCCCCCAAGAAGGGGGTTGCCGCCCGGGAGAACGTCTCCGCGAACGTCCTCGTCCCGATCGGCGCCCTGCTCCTCGGGATGCTGCTCGCGGCCCTCGACCAGACCATCGTGTCGACCGCGCTGCCCACCATCGTCAGCGACCTCGGCGGCATGGATCACCTGTCGTGGGTGGTCACCGCGTACTTGCTGGCGTCGACGGCGGCGACTCCGCTGTGGGGCAAGCTCGGTGACCAGTACGGACGGAAGCGGCTGTTCCAGATCGCGATCGTGATCTTTCTGATCGGATCGGCGTTGTGCGGAATGGCGCAAAGCATGTCCGAACTGATCGCGTTCCGGGCGCTACAGGGTGTCGGTGGCGGCGGGTTGATGGTGCTGTCGATGGCGATCGTGGGCGACCTCGTGCCACCGCGTGAACGCGGGCGCTATCAAGGGCTGTTCGGCGCGGTCTTCGGCGCCACGAGTGTGCTCGGGCCGCTGCTGGGCGGGCTGTTCACCGAGCATCTGAGCTGGCGCTGGGTGTTCTACGTCAATCTGCCGGTCGGCGTCGTCGCGCTCGCCGTCATCGCGGCGGCCCTGCATATCCCGCACCGGGCGGCCAAGCACGTCATCGACTACCTCGGCACGTTCCTGATCGCGTCGGTCGCCACGTGTCTGGTGCTGGTGGCCTCTCTCGGTGGTACGACGTGGAGTTGGGGTTCGCCGCAGATCGTGGGTCTTGCGGTGCTCGGGGTCGTCCTCGCGGTGGTGTTCGTGGCCGTGGAGCGGAGGGCGGCGGAGCCGGTGCTGCCGTTGAAACTCTTCCGGATCCGTACGTTCACGCTCTCCGCCGTCATCAGCTTCATCGTCGGCTTCGCGATGTTCGGCGCGATGACGTATCTGCCGACGTTCCTCCAGGTCGTACAGGGCGTCAGTCCGACCATGTCCGGTGTGCACATGCTGCCGATGGTGCTCGGCATGCTGCTGGCCTCGACCGCGTCCGGGCAGATCGTCAGCCGCACCGGCCGCTGGAAGGTGTTCCCGGTCGCGGGCACCGGTGTGACGGCACTGGGCCTGCTCCTCCTCCACCAACTCGACGAGCACAGCTCGACAGCCGAGATGAGCACGTTCTTCTTCGTCTTCGGTCTCGGTCTGGGCCTGGTCATGCAGGTGCTGGTGCTGATCGTGCAGAACGCGGTGTCGTACGAGGATCTGGGCGTCGCGACTTCCGGCGCGACCTTCTTCCGGTCCATCGGGGCGTCGTTCGGCGTGGCGATCTTCGGCACGATCTTCGCGGGGCGTCTCGGCGAGAAGCTCACGGACGCGTTCCGGGGCGCTCAACTCCCGCCCGGTGTCTCGGTGGACGCGCTGGAGGCCGACCCGCGGGGCATCGCGGAACTGCCCGAGGCGCTGCGGCCGGCCGCGCTCAGCGCGTACGCGTCCTCCATCACCGACGTCTTCCTGTACGCCGCGCCCGTCGCCCTTCTCGGTTTCGTGCTGGCCTGGTTCCTCAAGGAGGACCGGCTGCGGGGGTCGGTGACGGCGCCCGACCTCACGGAGACGCTCGCCAGCAATCCGGTCGAGCGGTCGTCGTACGACGAGGTGTGCCGGGCGCTGTCGGTGCTCGGTACGCGGGAGGGGCGGCGTGAGATCTATCGCACGATCACGGAGCGGGCGGGGTACGACCTGTTGCCGGCGGCGAGTTGGCTGCTATTGCGGATGAAGAAGTACGGGTGGGCGGAACCCGGTGTTCTCGCCGAGCGCAGCTCCGTGCCGCTCACCGTCATCCTTGAGGCCGCGCGGCAGGTGGAGGAGCGGAGGCTGGCCGTTCGTGAGGGGATCGACCTTGTGCTGACCGATCGGGGGCGCGCGATCGCCGAGCGCCTCGCCCAGGCCCGGGAGGACTCTCTCGCGGACCTCCTGGGCAACTGGTGGACCTCCGACCGGCCCACCGATCTGACCCAGCTGGTCAAGGAGCTGAATGAGGAGCTGTGCGGGTCGGAACGGGAGCGGCCGCGTAATGGGGCGGCGGGGCGGGCTGTGGGGGGTGGTGGCTGAGCGTCGGCGGGTGCGGGTTGTTTGTGGCTGGTCGCGCAGTTCCCCGCGCCCCTTAGGGCGTGCAGTCACCCGTCATCTGGAATCGAAGCCCCTTAGCTTCTTGGCAACTGCCCACCTGCCTCCGGGGAGTCCGGGCCAGTGACATGGCCGGCTGTGTGATGGCCTCTCTCGTCACAGCCTCCTCATGCGTTGCTGATGCCGTTTGAGGTGGGGGGTTGGGGCAACCCGGGCTGTGGACCGGCTCGTACGGAGAGTCGGGTGGGTCTAGAACCCGGAAGGCATTCATGTCTGGCGTGATCATCGCTCTGATCGTGATCGTGGCGGTCGCCGTCATCGGCGCGGCCGTCTATCTGACCTTGCGCGGCCGGGGTGCGTTCGGCGGCGGCAGGGATCTCAAGAAGCGCTTCGGGCCCGAGTACGAGCGGACCGTGGCCCGGCACGACGGGGACACGCAGGCCGCCGAGCGCGAGCTGGCCGAGCGGGTGGAGCGGCACGGTGGGCTGCGGGAGCAGCCGCTGGAGCCTGCCGTGCGTGACCAGTACGCGGCCCGCTGGACGGCCGTGCAGGAGCACTTCGTCGAATCGCCGCGCGTGGCGGTCACCGAGGCCGACCGGCTGCTGGCCGAGGTGGCGGCCGTCCGCGGGTTCCCGGACGGCGAGCACTACGACGACCAGCTCGCCGCGCTGTCCGTGCACCACGCGGACCACGTGCACGGCTACCGGCGCATCCACCGCGTCGCGAACGCCCGTATGGGCACCGACGGGGACGACCGCGCCGGTACGGAGGAGATGCGGGAGGCCCTGATCGAGGCGCGGAAGCTGTTCGAGGACCTCGTCGACATGCACCAGCTGCAAAGGAGTTGAGGACTTGAAGAACATGCCGGAAGCGACAACCCCGCTCCTCCCGCACGACGAGCGTGACAAGCTCACGGAGCGCCTTCAGCACGCGGTCTCCGGATTCGTCGACGCGCCCCGGGCCTCCGTCGAGGAGGTCGACCGGGTGGTCGAGGAGATCACCGGCCGCGTCACCGACTCCCTGACCCAGCGCCGGCGCACCCTGCGCAGGACATGGCAGTCCGCCGAGGCCGAGGCCGAAGAGTCCGTGGCCAGCACCGACACCGAGCAACTGCGTCTCGCCCTGCGCGACTACCGCGAGCTCGCGGAACGGCTCCTACGCATCTGAGTCATCTGAGTCGACTGAGTCATCCGCCGTTCGGCGCTCCCGCCACTGCCGTGCGACGTCCTCGACGTCGTACGGCTTCATCCCGAGCGGAGGGCCGGGTGGCGGCTTGAACATCATCTCGCGGATCTTGACGTTGACGTCCGTGATGATCTTCCGGGCGATCCGCTCCGACGGTGCGACCAGGGCGGACGCCAGCGCGTCCTCCGCCTCCTTACGCAGCGCGAGGCTCGGCGGCAGCACCGACCATCCCTCGCGGGCCATCTTCTCCTTGATCCACCACAGTTCGTCATACGTGGTGTCGTAGCCCGACGGCAACGGCTTGCCCGCGCCCGGCAGTTGGGCGAACTCGCCGCGCCCCTCGGCGTCACGGATCTGCTTGTCGACCCAGGACTCGAACGGCACACCCGGTGGCTTTCGCTCGGTCATGAGTCCATTGTGCCGGACGCGGTGGGGCCGGGCGATTTATCATTCGGCGGCCAGGTAGGGACACTTCACGAGGAGCGCGACGTGCTCGAACTCACCATGGCCGCCGTTTCCGCGGCGGACGCGGGCGCCACGGCCGGCATGCTCATGGCCGACTCGCCCAGTGACCCGGGCGCCGTGCTGCGGGTGGGCCGGGACAAGTCGGTGTGCAGGCTGTCGACGCCCGACGACTGGCTGTTCGTCTCCCGGGTCCACCTGGAGTTCCTGTGCGGACCGGACGGCACCTGGCAGGTGACCTGGCTGCGCGGCTCCCAGCCCGATCCGTCCTCCGAGGTACGGCTGACGGTCGGCGAGCATGCGCAGCCGCTGGGCTACGGCGGGACGGTGCCGCTGCCGAGGGGCGGCAGCGGCGAGCTCGTCATCGTGGACCGCACCGCCCCCCGCAGCGTCAACGTCGGCTTCTATCACGAGGCTTGAGCGCCGGACACGCCCTACGCGAGCACGCGCGCCAGTGCGAAGCCGTCGTAGCCCTTGCTGCCCACCGTCTGGATCGCCGTGCCGCTGAGCCTCGGGTGGGAGCCGATGAGTTCGAGGGCGGCGCGGGTGCCGCGGACGTCGGGGGAGGTGTCGTCGGGGTCGGCGACACGGCCGCCGCGGACGACGTTGTCGACGATGATCAGGCTGCCCGCGCGGGTCAGCTTGAGCGCCCACTCCACGTAGCCCGGGTTGTTGGCCTTGTCGGCGTCGATGAAGACCAGGTCGAAGGGGGCCGGGTTCTCGTCGGCGAGGTGGGGCAGTGACTCCAGGGCCGGGCCGACCCGCACCTCGACGATCTTGTCGAGGCCCGCGCGGGCGATGTTGCGGGTGGCGACCTCGGCGTGCTTGGGGCTGTACTCGAGCGAGATCAGCCGGCCGTCGGAGGGGAGCGCGCGGGCCAGCCAGATGGTGCTGTAGCCGCCGAGCGTGCCGATCTCCAGGATGGTCCGGGCGCCCTGGATCTCGGCCAGGAGCTGGAGCAGCTTGCCCTGCGGCGCCGTGACGCTGACATGCGGGAGCTCGGCGGCCTCGCTGTCGCGCAGGGCGGCGTGCAGGACGTCGTCGTCCGGTGAGAGGTGGGCGGAGAAGTAGAAGTCGACGTCGTCCCAGCGCTGCGACTCGCTCATGCGCCTGCTGCCTTCCCTAGGGCTGTTCAGAAAGAACCACGGGTTTTCCCTGCCAGTGTGATCCCGGCCCCACGCTTCAGTCGACCGGCCCAGGTGCGTGTGTCGGCATCGGGGGCGCGTCCGGCGGCAGGGGCAGCGGGCGCCGCCTGGAACGTCGTACGGCGATCAGGACCATGGCCGTGACGATCGCCGCCACTGTCCCGACGACCGTCAGCAGCCAGGCCGGGATGCCGGCGACCGTGCGGAGGCGGTCCTCGTAGATCACCTGCTGGAAGGCGGTGTCGGCCGGGGCCTGCCGCAGGACGTGGTCGCCGGAGATGGCGGCCGGGCGCGGGAACTCCTGGCCGATGGCGGTGAGGAACGGGGTGCCTTCGGCGAGTTCGGCGAGCGGGCCGGTCTGTGCGGTGACGCGGCCGGCGTGGAGGACGCGGGGGCGGGAGCCGCCGATCGCGGACGCCGGTTCCATGCGGTGGGCGGCGAGGACGTACAGGCCCAGCGACTGCGGGGTCGTCGCCGTGCGGGACAGGCGCATCGGGTAGACGGGCTCGTCGGCGGCGAAGGTGAGGTGGAGCGGGTCCAGGGCGCCGCTCAGGGGGGCGTCGGCGGTCTTCGGGGTGAGGCGGACCGCTACGTACTCCCAGCGGCGGTCGACGTACGGGCGCAGTTCGCCTTCCAGCTGGGCGGGGAGGGCGAAGCCGTTGGTGTCCAGCCAGTCGCCGAGCGCGTCCGGGTCGCGGGCGGTCAGCCGGGCCACGTCGAACGGGCCGAGGCGCTGGCGGCCGACCACGCTGACGTCCGGGGGAGGTCCGGCGCCGGGGCCCGGTCCCGGTGGGGCGCCGGCTCCGTCGCCGGTGACGAGGGGCCAGTCGCCGTCCTGGGGCCAGAAGTGGTAGCGGTCGCGGTGCACGGGGGCGGTGGCGCGGTCCAGCTCGTCGAAGAGAGCAGGGTCGCCGAGGCGTACGGTCGCGCGCTGCGGGACCGGCATGATCCAGGCGGCGCGCTCCGCGTCACCGGTGACGGTCAGCCGCATCACGATCTGCTGCTGCCGGCCGTCCCAGCGGACGACGGACACTTCCCGGTTGACGGCGACATTCTGTTGCGCGCCCGGGATCAGCGCGCCGCAGCCGCAGGCGTACGCCGGGGCGAGCAGGGAGGCCAGCTGGAGGGCCAGCACGGCCAGGAGGACGGTGAGGACGCGTGCGTTCGCCCATTCCCTTGGTCGAACCGCCATGGTCTGTGCCCCTCCTTTGTGCGACGAACAGGTCGCATTGTGATCCATCTCGCGTCCCACGGAGGCAACCTCCCCACCCCCGGACTATCGTCTTGCAGACAAAAGAAGAGGGGACGTCAGGTGAAGTGGGGATGGCCTGCGTCCTTCTCCGGGGGCGGTGCGAGCCCCACAGGGTTCGCAAAGAATCCTCACACGTGAGACGCGTGGGGCGAACGGGGCGGGAGGCCGACGAGGCGTGGCGAATGCGGAACACAGCGGGCGACCGGCGGGTGCGTTCGGAGCGACGGCCATCGGTACGGCCAGGGCACGCCTGCGCGCGGCCCGCCTGGGCTTGTGGCTGGTCGCCGCGATCCTCGCCGTACGGCAGGTGGCCGTCGTCCTCAGCACTCCGCGCGGAGAGCGGCTGACAGACCTCGAGACCTGGGTCGGTGACAACGGCGTCCTGCACGTGGAGGGCTCGCTGTACGACTCGACGCAGTTCACCGGCACCCCCGTGGTCGGTCTCGTCCTCAAGCCCCTCACCCGCTCGGCCGAACAGGCGCTCGGCTGGGGCTGGACCTTCGGCACCCTGCTCCTGGTCGTCGCGCTCGGCCTGGTCGTGGCCCGCGCCCTGCCCAAGCCGGTGACCTGGCGGGCCTCCATCCTGGCCGCGCCGGTCGCGATCAGCCTACTGATGCTGTCGCTGCCGGTGCGCAACGCCTTCTGGCTCGGCCAGACCGGCATCATCCCCGTCCTGCTCGTCCTGGCCGGCTGCTTCGCCGTCCGCGGCGAGCGCGCCAGCGGCGTCCTGATCGGCCTGGCCGCCGCGCTCCAGCCGACCGTGCTGCTCTTCGCCCCGCTGCTGTGGTTCACCGGCAGACGCCGGGCCGCCCTGTCCACCGGGATCACGTTCGCCGCGTGCACGGCGCTGGCATGGGCGGCGATGCCGCACGACTCGTACACCTACTGGGTGCACCACATGGCGGGCGTCGGCCTCGGCGGCGCGGCCGACGACCTCGCCAACCAGTCCCTGCACGGCGCGCTGCTGCGGCTGGGGCTGTCCGGTCCGCTGGAGATCGGACTGTTCCTGGCGCTCGGCGCGACCGTCGCCGTCCTCGGCCTGCGCCGGGCCGTGCGCTACGCCCGCGACGGCCAGCTGCTTCTCGCGGTCGCGGTCACGGGCTGCACGGCGATCGCGGTCTCCCCGACCACCTGGCAGCACCAGCTCCTGTGGGTCCTCCTCGCGGTCGTCGGCCGGGTCGGCAAGCGGGCCTCCGACCGCTATGTCTGGCCGGTCGCCGTCGTCATCGTGATGACGCTCCCGGCGAAGATGCTGCTGCCGAACATGTCGGCGGTGTACACGCTCCGCGACAACGTGGTCCTGATCGCCGCCGTGGCCGCCGCCACCGCCATCCCGTTCCTGTCGAGGACATCCCCGTACTACCGCGCACCGATCCCCACGGAGTACGCCCCACCCGTCCCGGCCCGCTTCAAGCGCGTCCCCCTCCTGCCGTTCCTGCGCCGCGTCCTCACCCGCCCGAACCTGCTGCTCGAGCTGCTGCTCATCCGCGTCACCTACGCCGCCTACCAGAAGGTCCGCCTCGCGGCGACCGGCGGCAGCAACGCGGAGGGCCGGGCGACGGCCGAGCACCACGCCGACCAGATCCTGTCGCTGGAGCGGTTCCTCCAGATGGACATCGAGCACTGGGCGAACCACGCCGTGGTGAAGGTCGACTGGCTGCGGGGCTTCTTCGACTTCTACTACACGTCGTTCCACTTCGTGGTCCCGCTGAGCGTGCTGGCCGTCCTGTACTGGCGCCGCCCGGTCGACTACCGCTGGGCCCGCGCCTCCATCGGCCTCACCACGCTGCTGGCCCTGGTCGGCTTCTGGCTCTACCCGCTCGCTCCGCCCCGTCTGATGCCGGGCCTCGGCATCATCGACACCGTCCACGGCGTCCAGGACTTCTCCAAGCCGGACTACGGCACCCTGACCGCGCTCACCAACCAGTACGCCGCGATGCCGTCGCTGCACTTCGGGTGGTCCCTGTGGTGCGGGCTCGTCATCGCGATCATCGCGCCGAAGTGGTGGATGAAGGGGCTGGGGCTGCTGCATCCGTTCTTCACGCTCACGGCGATCGTGGTCACCGGGAACCACTGGATTCTCGACGCGGTGGGTGGCGCGATGGTGGTCGGTGCCGGGTTCGGGCTGGCGTACGTCTTCCAGGGGCCGCGGGCGCGGATGGTGAAGGAGGCCGCTGTCGGGGAGGAGCGGGAGCTGGTGAAACCGGGCGCCTGAGCGGCGCCGCGGTCACTCGCCAGGCAGTTCCCTTCTGGAGCCGGGGGAGCCGGGCTGCAGGTAGCGCCGGGTCACCTCGGCGATGTCCTGGCGGCTCTCGCGCTTGCGGGCCCGGCTGATGCCGCCCGCGTCGGGCGCGTACGGGTAGGTGCCGAACCAGAGGTTCCCGTCGCGGTCCTGCATGATCGCCCGCACCAGGTTCTCCACCAGGCCGTTGTCGCGGGTGAACGACTCCCACGCCGTGCCGTCATAGCGGCTGACGCCCCCTTCGGTGCCGAACCACATCTTGTCGTCCCGGTCGATGAACATCGCGTAGACCCGGTCGTCCACCAGACCGTCCATCATGGTCATACGGTGCCAACTGCGCCCGTCGTAGACCGAGATGCCGCCGAGGGTGCCGAACCACATCCGGCCCTCGGGGTCCTCGAACATCGAGTACACGCAGTCGTTGATCAGGCCGTCCCGGCGCGTGAACCGCTGCCACGACGAGCCGTCCCAGCGGCCGACGCCGGCGCCGCGTCCGTGCTCGTAGGTGCCCACCCAGATGTGACCGCGCGAGTCCTCGAACACCTTCAGGATCTCCAGGCTCGGCAGGCCGTCCTTCTTGGAGATGGCATGCCAGTTCCGCCCGTCGAACCGGTGCAGACCGCCGCCCGAACTGGTGGCCCGCCAGCAACCGACCCACAGGTTCTGCTCGCGGTCGAAGTGGATGTTCAGGATGCTCTTCCCGGTCAGTCCCGCCTTGACGAACCTGCCGCTCTTGTCGTCGAGGCGGTTCAGCCCGGCGTTCGTCCCGGCCCAGATCGTCCCCTGCGCGTCCTGGGCGAGGCAGGTCACCGCGTCACTGGCGAGCCCGTGCCGCCGGTCGTAGACGCGCCAGGTGCCGTGCTCGTAGAGGGCGAGACCGCCGCCCCAGGTGCCGGCCCAGACGCGTCCGGCGGAGTCCTGGAACAGGTCGTAGATCCAGTTGTGCGGCAGTCCGTTCGCCGTGGTGAAGGAGTCCCACTCCAGGGTCTCGGCCTGCTCGTCCTCCTTGAGGAACTCCCTCATCAGGTCGCGTACGTCGCTGCGGGCCGTGGGCCCGCGGGACGACCAGCGGCGCAGTGATTTGTCATTCATCGGCGGTCCCATCCGATCCGTCGCGTGCGCTGTCGAGGAGTGCTTCCAGACGGCGGCGGAGTTCCAGCACGTGCTCGGCCTCCTCGTCGATGGCCCGCCGGATCTGCTCGTTGCGCTGTTGCATCCGCAGCCGGGTCTCCTCCGGGTTGTGGACCTCGGCATCGGTGACGTGCCGCCGGACGGACCGCAGCCGCTCGTCCAGCCGCCGCGCCGCCGCCCGGTACTCGCCCAGCCGGGCCGCGGCCTCCTCCTGGAGCACGGTCCGCCCGGCGTCGTCCTCCGCGCCGATCTCGCCGCGGTACTGGATGACGAGGGCCTCCATGACGACGTAGTCCTTGGCCTTGTACGCGGAGTACGCCACATCGAAGACCGCGAAGGAGGCGTCCGAGGTGTCGGCGTGGACCGAGGGGAGGACGACGCGCTTGAAGTCCCGGACGATGCGTTTGCGCGCGGCGTCGTCCAGTCCCTCGTCGCCCTCGCCCGCACCCGGCTCGTCCTCGGCGTCGGGGACGGCACCATGCCGGGCCGTCTCCGCCGCGTCGTCCGGCTCGGCGGTGAGCACGGCGTGGACGTCGTCCTCGATCTCCTGGGCGCTCTCGTAGCCGTCCCGCTCGATCCGCGTACGGATCCGGTCGAGCTCCGCCTCCAGGCGCCTGCGCTGCCCGATGATGTCGTGCAGCTGCTGCGCGGCATGCAGTACCTGGGTGCTGAACGTGTCCTCGAACTCCCGCATCCGGCCGGACAGTTCGATGTACGCGGCGAGCGCGCGCACGACCTGTTCCCGCACCTCGTTGGTCGCCTGGATCAGGGCCGCGGTGCTTTCAAACCGGGGGACGAGTCTGCTCACGCCCCAACTCAACCGGCCACCGGTCGGGACCCCTCCCGAAAGCCACTCATCCGCTCGGGCTACGGCACTCGAACCACACGGTCTTCCCACCGTCCGCCCGCCGGTCCACGCCCCACTTGTCGACCACCGCATCGAGCAGCACCAGCCCCCGCCCGCCCTCCGCCTCCGGCGGCAACTCGCTCCGCAGAGAAGGCAGTCGGGAGCACCCGTCGGACACCTCCACCCGCACTCCGGCCCCCGCCTGCCGCAGCACCACCAGCTGGCACCGCCGGTCCGGAACATGCCGTACGACATTGGCGACCAGCTCGGTCACGGCCAGTTCGGCCGCGTCGGACAGCTCCGCCATCCCCCACTCGCGCAGCAACGAGCGGACGATACGGCGGATATGGCGAGCCGAGTGTGCGCCGACGGTGAGGCGCATGGCGTACTGGATTGGTTCGTTCACACTACGAGGTTGGCCTGGCGCGACTACTGTGGGCTACCGAACGGATACAACTGGCTCTGCAGTGGGGGCTGTCAGTGACGCACATCAATGTCCTTGATCCGGGAGCCTCGCCGCTCGACTACTACGGCTTCGAGCTGCGCCGCCACCGAGAGGCCGCCGGCCTGACGCAACGCCAGCTCGGCGACATCCTCAACTACACCGGCTCGATGGTCGGCCAGATCGAAACGGCCCGGAAGCTGCCGACGCCGGAGTTCAGCCAGCGGGCGGATGCGGCGCTGGAGACGGGCGGGTTGCTGTACCGGCTGGTCGATCTGGTGCTGCGTAGTCAACTACCGGCCTGGTTTCAACAGGTGGCGGAACTCGAAGTACGGGCCACGGAGATCGGCACCTTCCAGACGCACATGGTCCATGGCCTCCTCCAGACCGAGGCATACGCCCGTGCCGTCCTCAGCGTGCTGGACGAGTCCAACCTCGACGACCGCACCGCCGTGCGACTGGCTCGTCAGCGCATCTTCGAGAAGCAGGAGTCGCCGGTCTTCTGGATGATCGTCAGCGAGGCCGCGTTGTACCAGGAGATCGGTGGCCGTGAGGTCATGCGGAACCAACTCGCGCATCTGTTGGGCTTCGAGAGCAACCCGCGGATCAATGTGCAGGTGTTGCCGTTCTCGGCGGGTGCGCATGCGGGGCTGCAAGGCTCATTCAACCTCTACCGCTTTCCCAGCGACCCGACCATCGTCTACACGGAGGGCTACGGCAGCGGGCATCCCACCGCCAACCCGGACACCGTCAAAGACTGCTCGCTCCGTTACGATCATCTGCAAGCCGCCGCGCTCTCCCTCAGGGATTCGGCGGACCTGATGCGGCGGGTAATGGAGGAACGCTATGGCGAGCAACGCGATTCCGGCGGGGATCCAGTGGCGTAAGTCCAGCTACAGCGGCGACCAAGGCGGCGACTGCGTCGAATGCTCGCCGATCGGGGCCCTGGCCTGGCGCAAGTCCACGCACAGCAGCGATCAAGGTGGCGACTGCGTCGAGATCGCCGAAGCCCCCTGCAGCACCATCGCCGTCCGCGACTCCAAGAACCCGGCGGGACCGATGCTCACCCTCGATCCCGCCGCGTTCACCACCTTCCTCTCCTGGACCGCCGCCGACTAGGAGCGCCCCGAAGGGGCGCGGGGAACTGCGCGACCAGCCACAACGGACCCGCAGCCGCCAAAAAACGTCTAAGACCCCTTCATCGCGACGTCGAAGACGTGCATCACCCCCCGATCGCTGCCCTCCGGCAGGAGAACCGCGTCGACGACCTTCCCGGGGTCGAGCCCCGCCGGGCTCGTCGCGAAAACGCGAAACGTGCCGTCGCTGCTCGGTCCGGCCGCGTTGTTGCGGCCCGTGACAGTGACGAGCGCGGTGTTGCCCGCCGACGCGGGCGCGGCCCAGTCGGGGAGTTCGACGGGGACCCGTTGGGTCGAGCCATCCGTATAGACCACCGTCGCCGTTCCCGCCGAGGGGCCGTTCGTCGCCAGGCCGAGGAAGGAGACACTTTCGGCCGGTGCGTTCGGCAGGTCGATGCGCTGGCCGTGCGGGATCCAGTTGTCCGGCGTGCCCGGCGCGGTGTCGGGCCAGGTGAACGTGATCCCCGTACCGGCGAGCGGGAGCCGGGCGCCGGGAGATGCCCCGGCCGCCGCGAGGCTCTCGCGGGAGAGGGACCAGTCGCTGAGGTCGAGTGAGCCGAGGTCGCCCCGCCCGTCGGGAGTCGTACCGGCGTTGTTGCGCGCGTCGGTGCCGTCGGCGTAGGAGGGCGGCACATCGCCCGCGCCGGTGCCCCATGTCCCCGGAGTGGCCGACATCGAGAAGTCGAGCGTGCCCCCGGAGCGAACGAACCGCGCATCGATCCAAGTCGCGCTCTGCGGCGCCCGGTTGACGCGCAGCCCGGTGGTGTACCGCTTCCCGTCCTCGACGCCCTTGGCCCTGATGCTGATGTCCCGGCGGTCCACGCCCACGGGATCGATGGTGATCCTCCCGAACATCGGCGCGCTGACGACGAGGTCACCGGTGCCGTAGATCGTCGGGAACACACCGAGGTGGGCGAAGACGTACCACGCGCTCAGCGAACCCTGGTCGTCGTTGCCCGGCAGGCCGGACGGCGAGGTGTCGTACAGCTCCTCAACGGCCCTGTGCAGCACGTCCGTTGTCTTCTCGGGTGCCCGCAGCCAGTTGTAGACCCACGGCGTGCTGAACGCCGGCTGGTTGGAGAGGTAGCTCCCGGTCTGGGTGTACGCACCCGCGTCCAGCTGCTCCATCAGGACGTCGAGCGCCGTCGTCGACGCCTCGATCCCGCCGCGCTTCTCGATGAGCGCCGCGAGATTGTGCGGGACGAGCCAGCCGTACTGATAACCGGTCGACTGGTTGAACTGGCCGCGCCCCGCGCCGTCCTCTCGTACCCGCAGGTCGAAGTTCCGGTCGAAGCCGGTGCGTTCGCGCGGGCGGATGTGCCGGGTCTGCGGGTCGAAGACGTTCATCCAGTTCTGGGCGCGCGCCATGAAGACGTCGTACGACCGCTTGTCGCCGAGCCGCTGCGCCAGCTGGGCGATCGCGAAGTCGTCGATGGAGTACTCCAGGACCCGTGAGGTCGCGAAGTCGCCCTTGCGGTTCTCGATCATCCCGGTGGCGAGGTACTGGTAGCCGTCCGTGCGGGTCGTCCGCGTCGCCGGAAGCCGCTGCGTGGAGACCATGGACTTCAGCGCGGCCTCGCGGTCGTAGTCGGTCGCCCCCATGTCGTCCAGCGTCGACACGATCACCTGGAGGTTGTCCCCCTGCATACGGGCCGCTCCCGGCGCCCAGGAGCCCGTCTGCCGGGTGAGCTGCACGATCGACTGGTTGATGTCGCTCGCCACCTTCGGGAACGTGAGCCCGATGAGCTGCGCCTGGCTGCGGTACATGTCCCAGCCGGAGCCCACGAAGTTCTTGTAGAAGTGACGGCCGCGCTCGACGGTGCGGACCTTGTTGTCGTAGCCGAGGTACTCGCCGTTCACGTCGTCGCGGACGTTCGGGTGCAGGAAGGCGTGGTAGAGGGCCGTGTAGAACGTCGTACGCCGCTCGTCGGTGCCGCCGTCGACGTCGATCGTGCCGAGCGCGTCCTTCCAGAGGCGTGCCGCCCGGTCCCGGACGGTGCCGAAGCCCGCCTTGCCGACTTCCCGGTCACGGTTCTCGGCGGCGTTCTCCACGCTGACGTAGCTGAGGCCGGTCTTCGAGGTCACCTTGGCGCCGTCGGCGAAGGTGATCCAGGCGCCGGTGTCGTGCCGGTAGTCGACGCCCACGTCGTCCGTGCTCTTCAGGACGTGCGTCGCGCCGGCGGTCATTGCGCCGTCCTTCCAGACGCCGTACGACGCGAAGTCCCTGTCGTACGTGGTCGAGAAGTACGCCTTGTAGTAGTTGCCGTTGTCGCACACGTCGACCCCGTGCATCCATCCGCTCACGGTGCGGGTCTCGGGGTCGATCGTCACCTCGCTGCCGAAGGTGCGGTTGTTCGGCCCCGACACGTCGAGGAGGAGCGTCGAATCCCCGCTCCTGGGGAAGTCGAAGGTGCTCACGGCCGTGCGCGCGCTCGCCGTGAGTTCGGCGGTGACGCCGTTGTCCAGGTCGACCGAGTAGTAGCCGGGCTCGGCGGTCTCGTTCGCGTGGTCGAAGCCGAGGTAGTAGTCCTTGATGTTCGTCGAGGGATCGACCGGCAGGACATCGTTGTCGAGGTCTCCGGCGAAGGGGATCACCGGGAACTCGTATCCGCCGTAGCGGCCCGTGCAGCCGGAGCCGGAGTACCGCGTCATGCCGAATCCGCGGATGAGGTCGGCCGTGTACTCGTACCCGCCCTTCTCGCCGACGAGCGCCGGGCCCGGCTTGTACGTGGTCGGGCTCGACTGCACCATCCCGAACGGCACGGCGGCGCCCGGGTAGGTGTTGCCGTACGCGTCGTTGCTCTTGTTCTGGGTCGTGTCCATCTCGGTGCCGATGAACTGGTCGACGGCCTCGAAGGGCGCGAGCTCCGAGGCCGCGGTGGTCGGGGCGGCGACGAGCGACGTCGACAGCAGTGCGGCCAGGGAGCAGGCCGCGCGCACGGGCAGGCGCCACGTGCGCGCGGATTTCCAGAAGGGCATGCGCGTTCCCTTTCACGCGGGGATGGGAATCGCGCAAGTATCCGGCCCGAAGGCGTTGTTCGTCCGACGTCCGGTTGACCCGCAGGTCAACGACCGGTGGCTACAGCCGCTGAATGATCGTGCCGGTGGACAGCGCGCCACCCGCGCACATGGTGATGAGCGCGAACTCCTTGTCCGCGCGTTCCAGTTCATGCAGGGCGGTGGTGATCAGGCGGGCCCCTGTCGCGCCCACCGGATGCCCAAGGGCAATGGCGCCACCGTTGACGTTGACCTTCGCGAGGTCCTGCTCGAAGACCTGGGTCCAGCTCAGCACCACCGACGCGAAGGCCTCGTTGATCTCGACGATGTCGATGTCCTTGAGGGTCATGCCCGCCTTGCCCAGCACGGCACGCGTCGCGTCGATCGGTCCGTCGAGGTGGAAGTGGGGGTCGGCGCCGACGAGGGCCTGGGCGACGATCCGGGCCCGGGGGCGGAGTTTCAGCGCCCGTGCCATCCGTTTCGACGCCCACATGATGGCGGCCGAACCGTCGGAGATCTGCGACGAGTTGCCCGCCGTATGGACGGCCGTAGGCATGATCGGCTTGAGCCCGGCGAGCGCCTCCATGGACGTGTCCCGCAGGCCTTCGTCCTTGTCCACGAGCCGCCACATGCCCTGCCCGGCGCGCTGCTCGTCCTCGGTGGTCGGCACCTGGACGGCGAAGGTCTCGCGCTTGAACCGCTCCTCGGCCCAGGCGCCCGCGGCCCGCTCCTGGGAGATCAACCCGAGGGAGTCGACGTTCTCGCGGGTCAGCCCACGGTGGCGGGCGATCCGCTCCGCCGCCTCGAACTGATTGGGCAGGTCGACGTTCCACTCCTCGGGGAACGGCTTCCCGGGCCCGTGCTTGGAGCCCGACCCCAGCGGCACACGCGACATGGCCTCGACGCCGCAGCTGATGCCGACGTCGATGACGCCCGCGGCGATCATGTTGGCCACCATGTGGGAGGCCTGCTGGGAGGAGCCGCACTGGCAGTCGACGGTCGTGGCGGCCGTCTCGTACGGCAGGCCCATGGTCAGCCACGCGGTGCGCGCGGGGTTCATGGACTGCTCGCCGGCGTGGGTGACGGTGCCGCCGACGATCTGCTCGACGCAGTCGGCGGGGATGCCGGTGCGGCCGAGGAGTTCACGGTAGGTCTCGCCCAGGAGATAGGCGGGGTGGAGGTTGGCGAGCGCACCGCCGCGCTTGCCGATGGGGGTGCGTACGGCTTCGACGATCACGGGTTCCGCGGCCATGGGGGGTGGTCCTTCCTCGGGTTACCCGCGCGGCGCGGGGGCGTCCCGGCCCAGCCCGCCACGCAGAACTAGTACGCGTTCTAGTTCTGTCTTGCAGTTTGCTGACACGGCGTCCATCGCCGCAAGGGTCGTGCAGCCTCCGAAGTTGCGATCTGCACGAGTTCTGCACGCAATTGGGTGCGCCGTACCCCTTGCTACTTGTAGAACCCGTTACTACCTTCACGGCGATTCCCCGTTACTGATGGACCGTCAGATGGCCGGAGCCGCCGATGTCCTGTCCAGCGCTTCCCGACGGGTTCGACTTCACCGACCCCGATCTGCTGCAACACCGAGTCCCCCTCCCGGAGTTCGCCGAGCTGCGCCGCGCCGAACCGGTCCGCTGGATCCCCCAGACGTCCAACCTGGCGGGTTTCCAGGACGAGGGGTACTGGGCCGTCACCCGGCACGCGGACGTCAAGTACGTCTCGACGCACCCCGAGCTCTACTCCTCCTACCTCAACACCGCGATCATTCGCTTCAACGAGCACATCGAGCGGGACGCGATCGACGCCCAGCGCCTGATCCTGCTCAACATGGATCCGCCGGAGCACACCCGGGTCCGCCAGATCGTCCAGCGGGTCTTCACGCCGCGCGCGATACGGGCGCTGGAGGACCGGCTGAGGGCGAGGGCGGGCTCCATCGTGACGGAGGCCCGCGCCCACCCGGGCCCCTTCGACTTCGTCACCTCCGTCGCCTGCGAACTGCCCCTCCAGGCCATCGCCGAGCTGATCGGCATCCCGCAGGACGACCGGGCCAAGATCTTCGACTGGTCCAACAAGATGATCTCGTACGACGACCCGGAGTACGCGATCACCGAGGAGGTCGGCCAGGAGTCGGCCACCGAGCTCATCGCCTACGCGATGAACATGGCCGCCGACCGCAAGCAGTGCCCCGCGAAGGACATCGTGACCACGCTGGTGTCGGCCGAGGACGAAGGCAACCTCAACTCGGACGAGTTCGGGTTCTTCGTGCTGATGCTGGCCGTGGCGGGCAACGAGACCACGCGCAACGCCATCACCCACGGCATGCACGCCTTCCTCACGAACCCCGAGCAGTGGGAGCTGTACAAGGCGGAGCGTCCGGCGACCGCCGCCGAGGAGATCGTCCGCTGGGCGACCCCGGTCAACTCCTTCCAGCGCACCGCCACCCAGGACACCGAACTCGGCGGCAAGCAGATCAAGAAGGGCGACCGGGTCGGCATCTTCTACGCCGCCGCCAACCACGACCCCGAGGTCTTCGACAACCCCGACACCTTCGACATCACCCGCGATCCGAACCCGCATCTCGGCTTCGGCGGGGGAGGCCCGCACTACTGCCTCGGCAAGTCCCTGGCGGTCCTGGAGATCGACCTGATCTTCAACGCGATCGCCGACGCGATGCCGGATCTGCGGCTGGTGGGTGACCCGCGGCGGCTGCGCTCGGCGTGGATCAACGGTGTGAAGGAGCTCCAGGTGAGCCTGGGCTGACGCTCGGGCCGGCGGCTGCTCCCGGCGCGTCGCCGGCCCGTCCCGAGGGAGGCAGGAGCATCCTCCTACGCCCCGTTCCTGCCTCCCCCGCGACACCTCACCGGACGTAGCGGAGGCATGACTCGCGGAGATTTGGCAACTCGGTGACCGAGCTTTTGCCAGCCCGTGACCGAAAGCGCCGGACCATGACCGCAACCTCCACCACTGCCGCGCCCGCGGCGGAACCCCTCGCCTCCCCGGTCAATTCCCACAACGAGTGGGACCCGCTGGAGGAGGTCATCGTCGGACGTCTCGACGGCGCCACCATCCCCTCCGGCCACCCGGTCGTGACCTGCAACATTCCGGGGTGGGCGGCACGGATGCAGGGGATCGCCGCCGGCCTGCGGTATCCGCGCGTGCTGATCGAGCCGGCGCGGCAGGAACTCGATCAGTTCGTCGCGCTGCTGCGCTCCCTCGGCGTCACGGTCACCCGCCCCGCCCCGGTCGACCAACGGCGCCGCTTCGGCACCCCCGACTGGTCGTCGTACGGCTTCTGCACCAGCTGTCCGCGCGACAGCATGCTCGTGATCGGCGACGAGATCATCGAGACACCGATGGCCTGGCCGTGCCGGTACTTCGAGACGCACCCCTACCGCACGCTCCTGAAGGACTACTTCCGGCGCGGCGCGCGCTGGACGGCGGCACCGAAGCCGCAGCTCACCGACGACCTGTTCGACCCGGACTTCCGTGTCCCTGGGCCCGGCGAGCCGATGCGCTACATCCTCACCGAGTTTGAACCGGTCTTCGATGCCGCGGACTTCGTACGCGCGGGACGGGACATCTTCGTCACCCGGAGCAACGTCACCAACCGCATGGGCATCGAGTGGCTGCGCCGCCACCTCGGCCCCGGCTACCGCATCCACGAGATCGAGAGCCGCTGCCGCACGCCGATGCACATCGACACGACCTTCCTCCCGCTCGCGCCGGGAAAGGTCCTGGTCAACCCCGAGTACATCGACGTGGACCATCTCCCCGACGTCCTGAAGTCCTGGGACGTCCTCATCGCCCCCGAGCCGGACCCGATCGACGAGCGCCTGCTCAAGGTCACCTCGATGTGCGGCAAGTGGCTCAGCATGAACGTCCTCATGCTCGACGGCACCCGCGTGATCGCGGAACGCCACCACACCAGGATGCTGCGCGCCCTCGAATCCTGGGGCTTCGAGCCCGTCCCCTCCGACCTGATGCACTACGCCCCCTTCGGCGGCTCCTTCCACTGCGCGACTCTCGACATCCGCCGCCGCGGGACGCTGGAGTCCTACGCGTGAGGAGAAGCGGGTACGGCGAAGGCGGCGGCCCCGGGGATCGGGGGGCCGCCGCCTTCGCCTGCTGTGGGGGCCGGGATCAGTACCAGCCGTTGGCCTGCCAGAAGTTCCAGGCGCCGACCGGGCTGCCGTAGCGGTCGTTCATGTAGTCAAGACCCCACTCGATCTGGGTCTTGGCGTTGGTCTTCCAGTCGGAGCCGGCCGAGGCCATCTTCGAGCCCGGCAGGGCCTGGACCAGGCCGTAGGCGCCGGAGGAGGCGTTCATGGCGTCGACGTCCCAGCCGCTCTCGTGCTCGACGATCTTGCTGAAGGCGTTGTACTGAGCGGTGTTCGGGATCATCTGCTTCGCGATCGCCTTCGCCTGGGCGGCGGAGGAAGCGGGCGCCGCGTGTGCCGGGGCCGCGGTCAGGACCAGGCCGGTGGCGGCAGCGGCCACGGCGGCGGTCGTGAGGGCCTTCTTCGGGGACGCGATGCGGCGAGCGATGCGGGAGACAGACACGGAGAACCTTTTTCTTCGGGGACAGTGCGCCGCGGACATGCCGGTGCCGCACGGAGGCGGTGGGGAACATGCGTCGGCGCCGCGGCCCTGAGGGCACGTCGGCGCCGTGCGACGTCATCCAGAGAAGCAGCCCGGGAGGGGGTCCGCAATGACCCCTTTTACTAGTTGTGGTCGCATCTGGGGTGATCGTGGCCCGTGTGACGTGGCTCTCTATGTGCAGGTCAGAGGGCGGATTAGCGTGGGCATGGCATCCGTTTTGTCCGACTAAGCGGGGTCGTAGGTGATCTGAGTCATGTGGGGTGGTTCACCGCCTCACTGACAGACGGTCCACGCCCTCTCACCCAGCGGGAGCGTCGAATGTGACCGGCGCCTCGAAAGCCGCCCGTCGCGTGGCCCGGCGCAGCGCTCTGAGGATCACCGGGCCGAGCGTGACGGTGAGAACGACCGTGACGAGCGCACGGCCCAGGTCCCAGCCGAGCGACGTGGCCACGCAGTACGCGATGAAGCGGGCCAGGTTCGCGGGGACCGCCGCGTGCGGGTCGAAGGCGATGTTCGAGGCGAGCGCACCCATGAAGGGCCAGCCCGCCAGGTTCATCGCCGTGCCGTAGGCGAAGGCCGCCAGGAATCCGTACGCGGCGAGGAGGACGATTTCGGTACGGCCCCGCAGACGCCCGGCGCCCGGCAGCAGGCCCGCGCCCATCGTGAACCAGCCCATCGCCAGCATCTGGAACGGCATCCACGGGCCCACCCCACCCGTGAGCAGCGCCGACGCGAACATGGTCACCGAGCCGAGGACGAAGCCGAAGCCCGGGCCGAGGACGCGGCCGCTCAGCACCATGAGGAAGAACATCGGCTCCAGACCGGCCGTCCCTGCGCCGAGGGGGCGCAGGGCCGCGCCGGTCGCGGCGAGCACACCCAGCATCGCCACCGCCTTCGGGCCGAGCCCCGACTCGGAGATCGTCGCCGCCACGACCGCGACGAGGAGCACGAGGAGGCCCGCGAACAGCCAGGGGGCGTCCTGGGCGTGGGCGCTGACCTGGGAGGTGGGCGGGGCGAGGAAGGGCCAGCCGAACGCGATCACTCCCACCGCGCTGACGAGGGCGAGGGCGGTGAGGGAGCGGGGGCCGAGGGGGACCACGCGTGGACTCATGCCAGGGCCTCCCTCACCTGCGTGACCGTGAGCCACCGCTGGGGGGCCAGGATCTTCGTCACCTGCGGGGCGAAGGAGGGGGACGAGACGACCACCTCGGCTGTCGGGCCGTCGGCGATCACCTCGCCCTCTGCCAGGAGGATCACCCGGTGGGCGAGTTCGGCGGCGAGTTCCACGTCGTGGGTGGCGAGGATGATCGCGTGGCCCTGTGCGGCCAGTTCGCGCAGGAGCGTGACCAGACGGGCCTTCGCCGCGTAGTCGAGGCCTCGGGTCGGCTCGTCGAGGAGCAGGAGTGAGGGGCGGGCGGTGAGTACGACCGCCAGGGCGAGCGTCAGACGCTGGCCCTCGGAGAGGTCGCGGGGGTGCGTGTCGTCCGGGATGCCGGGGAGGAGGTCGGAGACGAGGGTGCGGCATGTGCCGGGCGCTGCGCCGGCGTCGGCGTCTGCGGCTGTGCACTCGGCGGCGACTGTGTCGGCGTAGAGGAGGTCGCGGGGCTCCTGGGGGACCAGGCCGACGGCTCCGCCGGTGGTGACGGATCCCTCCGTGGGTTTTACGAGGCCGACCAGGGTGTTGAGGAGGGTGGATTTTCCGGCGCCGTTGCGGCCCATGAGGGCGATGGTTTCGCCGGGGGTGATGGTGAGGGTGATGTTGCGGAGGGCGTGGATGTGGTCTCGGGTTACGGAGAGGGCTTGTATGTCGGCTGCGTGGGGGGATTGGGGGGTGGTGTTGGTGCGTTTGCGGCGGAACCAGCGGTGGGGGGTGGGGGCGCCCAAGGGGGTGGGGGGTGTGGGTTGTTGGCGGGTGCAGGTGTGTTGTGGCTGGTCGCGCAGTTCCCCGCGCCCCTTGACGGCGATGCTGTCCCGTTCTTCTAGCTGTTGCCGTAGGTCCGCCGACCGCCGCCGTGCGTCCCGGACCGTCAGCGGCAGTGGGGTCCATCCCGCCAGGCGGCCCAGGGCTACCACCGGTGGGTATACCGGGGATACGGCCATCACCTCGGCCGGGGGGCCGAGGATCGGGGTGGCTCCGGGGCCGGGGAAGAGGGCGATCTGGTCGGCGTACTGGACGACGCGCTCCAAGCGGTGTTCGGCCATCAGTACCGTCGTGCCTAGGTCGTGGACCAGGCGTTGCAGGACGGCTAGGACCTCTTCGGCGGCGGCCGGGTCGAGGGCGGAGGTCGGTTCGTCAAGGACGAGGACCTTTGGGTGGGGGGTGAGGACCGAGCCGATGGCGACGCGTTGTTGCTGGCCGCCGGAGAGGGTGGCGATCGGGCGGTTGCGGAGGTCGGCCAAGCCCAGCAGGTCCAGGGTTTCCTCTACCCGGCGGCGCATCACGTCCGGGGCCAGGCCCAATGACTCCATGCCGTAGGCGAGTTCGTCCTCGACGATGTCCGTCACGAAGTGGGAGAGGGGATCCTGGCCCACCGTGCCGACCACGTCGGCGAGTTCGCGTGGCTTGTGGGTGCGGGTGTCGCGGCCGGCCACCGTGACGCGGCCGCGCAGGGTGCCGCCGGTGAAGTGCGGGACGAGGCCGCTGACCGTGCCGAGGACGGTCGACTTGCCGACGCCGGACGGGCCGACGAGCAGGACCAGTTCGCCCTCGGGGACCTCGAAGTCGACGCCCCTGACGGTGGGTTCGGCCGCTCCGTCGTACGTCACGGAGACATCGTCGAAGCGGATCATGGATCTTCCTTTGGGGCGGGGATCAGGAAAGCGGGGAGCAGGGCCAGGAGTACTGCTGCCGCGGGCCAGAGGGGGAGGGTGGGGGCGACCAGGGGGACGAGGCCGGGGTGGAGTGCGGCCGGGTCGTGGGTCGCGGCGAGGGTGAGGGCGGCGGCCACGGCCACGCCGGATGCGGTGACCAGCCAGGCGTGCGCGCCCCATGGGTCCGGGCGGTAGCGGGTGCGCGGGGAACGGCGGCCGCCGAGGTGGAGTCCGGCGAGGGCCGCGGCGACTCCGGCGAGCAGCACCGGGAGGCCGTACGTGCCGCCTTCGGCGGTGAGGAGTCCGTACGTTCCCGCGCAGACGCCGAGCAGGCCGCCGAGGGTGAGGGCGGTGGTCGTACGGCGGACGGCCGGCGGGACGTTGGCGGTACGGCCGTAGCCGCGGGCGTCCATGGCGGCGGCGAGGGCGACGGAGCGTTCCAACGCGCCCTCCAGGACCGGGAGTCCTACGGTGGCGAGGCCCCGTATGCCCTTGTCCGGGCGGCCTCGCAGACGGCGGGCGGCTCGGCGGCGCTGGACGTCGGCGATGAGGTTCGGCGCGAAGGTGAGGGCTACGACCACTGCGACGCCCATCTCGTACAGCGCGCCCGGGAGGGACTTGAGGAGGCGGGACGGGTTGGCGAGGGCGTTCGCCGCGCCTACGCAGATGAGGAGGGTGGCGAGGCGCAGGCCGTCGTAGAGGGCGGCGAGGAGGGATTCGGCGGTGACCCGGCCGCCCAGGCGGATGCCCTGTGCCCAGTCCGGGAGGGGGACTTCGGGGAGGGTGAGGAGGGTGTGCGTGCCGGGGATGGGGGAGCCGAGGACGATCGCGAAGAGGAGGCGGATGGCTATGACGGCGAGGGCGAGTTTGACGAAGGCGGTGTAGGAGCGGGCGGTGGGGGTGTTGGCGCGGCAGGTGGCTACGACGTAGGCGGATGTGGCGATGAGGAGGGTGAGGAGGAGGGGGTTGGTGGTGCGGGTGGCGGCGGTGCCGAGGGAGAGGGACCAGAGCCACCAGGCGCCGGGGTGGAGGCGGGGGGTGGGTTCGCTTACCGGCGCTGGCCGGGTGCCGCCTGCGCCCACCCTCCCCCACTCTCGGCTTCGCTCGAGCGGGGGGACCCCCATCGCCCCAGCGGCACGACTGCCCGCAGGCTCCGCGGATTGGCGACTAGCCATTCCTGCGCCGCCTTGCTTGCCATACCGCCGCTGTGCCCAGCAAAGCCACCACCCCCGCGCCCGCGAGCAGTCCTACCGACGGGCCGCCGTCGTTCTCCTTGCCCTCTGTCTCTGTCGGCTTCGAGGCGTTGTCGTTGCTGTTGTTCTCCTCCCTCACCGGCTCCCCGCAGCCCGTCTTCGGATAGCCCGCGATGGCGCAGAGGAGGGCGTTGGTGTTGTAGCGGAGGGGTTTGGCGGTTGTGGCGAGGGCCTCGGCTGTTGTCGCGTCAGGGGAGAGTGACGCGCAGGCTGTACGGGGGCGCGGCGGGGTTTCTCCCCGGGGCGCGTCCGTTGCCGTACCGAAGTCGAGGACCAGGGCGATCCGCTTCTTGCCGTCCTTCGGTGGGGTGTTGGCGCAGATCGAGGCGAAGTCGGCGGTGCCGCGGGGCTTGGTCGCGTCTGCTGAGTCCTCGCTCACGGCGAAGCGGAAGCCCTGGACGTCGCCGTCGGAGGGGACTGCGGTGGATGGGCCCTGTGTGGCGTACGTCCACGTGTTTCCGTCCCGGTCCCAGAACGACCAGTAGCGGTAGCCGACGGCTTGCGCCTGCCCGGTGCCCAGCGTCAGGACGAGCAAGGTCAGCAGCAGTGCTGCGGCACGGCGGAGCCTCACGGCTGCTGCCTCTTCTTGCGGCCGCTGAGCAGGAAGCCGATGCCGATACCGGCGACGAGGCCGACGCCGACGATCCACCAGACGTCGGAGGAGGAGTCGTCGTCGCTCTTCTCGGTGGGCGCGGCGGCCTGCTTGGTGGTCTGGGGGGCCGGGCCCGTCGCGTTGAGCTGCTTGAGCAGGTCCGTGCCGCCGAAGTCGCGGGGGTCGGTGCCGGTGGCGTGGGCGGCGAGGATGAGCTGGGCGTAGGCGGCGGGGCCGTTCTGCTTGGCCCAGGTCGCGGAGTTCTGCTCGAGCCAGGTCAGCGGCTTCTGGGCCGCCTTCGGCCCGCCGGTCACGGCGAGGGCGACGACCGCGTCCGCGGTGTTGCCGTAGTCGGGCTGGTCCTCGGCGCCGGCGAGGGCGGACTTCAGGTAGCCGTCCTTGCGTACGGTCTCGGCCAGGTAGGACGCGCCGTTGGCGGCGGCCTGGTCCGGGGTGGGTCGGGTGGTGTCGGTGCAGGCGAGGTCCGTGTCGGCGGCGGTCTTCGCCGACTCCATGCTCATGCCCTTCATGGCGACCACGGCCGCGGCCGTCGCATCCGCGTTGGCGGTCAGCTTGCCCTTCTTGTCCGGCTGGTAGGCGAAGGCGCCGCCGTCGGCGCAGGGCAGGGCCAGTTCGCGCAGGGCGTCGAAGGGGGACTTGCCGTCGGTCGCCGCGGTCCCGGGGTCCTGGCCGATGGCGTTGAGGGCGCCGATGACGACGGAGGTCGAGTTGGCGTCGCTGGGTCCGCCGGGGGTGTAGCCCCAGCCGCCGTCCTTGTTCTGCACGGACTTCAGCCACTGCGCGGCCTTCACGGCGACGTCCATGTGATCGCCGTCGCCGGCCAGGGACAGGGCCTGGGCCGCGGCGGCCGTGCTGTTGGTGTCGACCATGACCTTGGCGTCACAGGCCTTGGCGGGGTCGGCGCGGAAGGCCGCGAACGCCCCGTTCTCGCACTGCTGCTTGAGCAGCCAGTCGATGCCCTTGGCCGCGGGCTTCACGTCCGACTTGATCTGCGCGATCAGGGCCAGTGACTGGCGCCAGACACCGTCGTATGTCGGGTCGGTGCTGCCGTACAGCCCGTCCGGTACCGCTGCCGACGGGGAGGGGGACGGGGCGGCGACGGCGGGCGTGGCCGCGCCGATCGTGACGAGGGCGGCCAGAACCGCGGCGCTGCGGCGGACGTTCATGATCGGCGGATGCCTCTCCCTGCGGGGAGCCGGGCAGCACGGGGACACCCCGGGCGGCTCGGCTCCGTATACCTCGACGGTGCCGTGCACCGGCCGGTTGCCGGTACACCTGAGCCGGTCACGATCCGTGCGGGGCAGTCCGGCTCACCGGCTTTCGACGACCGGTTCACGGTTGCGGGTCAGCGCCGGATTTGCACCGGCTTCCCCCCGTACGGGTGTGATGACGACCTGCCCACTCTACCGGCCCGTATTCGAATGGCTGAGGGGCGGCCGTGAGCCCAGCGCTCCGCGGGACGTGCGGTTCGCCTGCGGGCCGGTGGGGGCTGGTCGCGCAGTTCCCCGCGCCCCTGCGGGGCGCTAGTTCGGCTTACGCTCGGCCCATGCAGCCACCGGGGAGACTGCTCGGCTCCGGCCGTGACGCCGACGTGTACGAGATCGACGGGGCGTGGGTCCTGCGCCGCAGCCGGCAGGGATGGGGGGACGCGGCGGCCGAGGGCGCCGTGATGGAGCATGTGCGGGCGTACGGCTACCCGGTCCCGCAAGTGCGGCTGTCCGACTCCTCACGAACCGACCTGGTGATGGAACGCCTGTCGGGCCCGACGATGCTGGAGGCGCTTGTCGCCGGTTCGCTGGGTCCGCAGGAGGGCGGTGCCATACTCGCCCGCCTCCTCCGCGACCTGCACACCATCCCCGCCCGCCGCTCCGGGACGGCCCGCATCCTCCACCTCGACCTGCACCCCGAGAACGTCATCCTCACCGCCGACGGCCCCCGAGTGATCGACTGGACCAACACGGAGGAGGGCGAACCGGCCCTGGACTGGGCCATCTCGTCAATGATCCTCGCCCAGGTAGCCGTCACCGACACCCCCCTCACCGCCCCCGCCACCACCCTCCTCACAAACCTCCTCACCGACCCCTCCCACCTCACGCAGAACGCGCTGACAGAGGCCCGACGACGGCGCGCGGCCAACCCGACGATGAGCCGGAGAGAGGTCGAACTCCTCGGCGACGCGGAGGAGTTGATCCGGTCGCTCATGCCCTAGGCGTCGGCCCGGCGAAGGCGAGGAAGAGGGTCCGGGACGTCAGTAGCCAGGTGCCCTCGGCGGACCTGCGGAAGGCGTCTTCATAGTGGCCGACCTGGACCGGGGGACCCACCGGTGCCATGCCGCCCTTGTGGCCGTCGATGCGGTGGGTGGTGAAGTACGAGATTGCGGTCGCCGTGTCCGGGGAGGCCACCGTCACCAGGACGTTGGTCATCATGCGGCGCGACAGCCGGTCGGCGGGGCGGGACCCGAAGTACTCCCGCAGCGCGTCCCGCCCTTCGATCAGCCGCTCGCCCTCCGGCCACTCCCACCTGCCGTCCTCGGTGAACAGGTCGGCGACGGACGACGGTTCACCGAGGTCGAGGCGGTGGACGAAGTCGATGATCAGGCGTTCACAGGCGCGCTCGGCGGCCAGAAGGTCATCCATGGTCATCGACTGAATCTACGCACGCCGGCAGATCACACGGCCACGTACGCCACCGGATCCGTCCCCGTCACCGCCTCCGCCCTCCCCAGCTTCACCAGGCGGCGCAGATGGGCCTCTGCCTCCGAGACGGCGATGTTCCTGGAGCCGTAGGGGATTTGGTCCCAGGGGCGGTTCCATTCCATGCGGACGGCGAGTTGCCAGGGGGTGAGGGGTTCGGCGAGGAGGGTGAGGAGGCTGGTGAGGCGGGACTCGTGGTGGGTGAGCAACTCCCGTACGCGGGCAGGGGCGTCGGTGAAAGTGTGCTGGTGGGCGGGGAGGACCTCGGCGGGGGCCAGGCGGCCTACGCGTTCGAGGGAGTCGAGGTAGTCGCCGAGGGGGTCGGTGACGGTGGCGTCGTCGGGGTCCTCGTACAGGCCGATGTGCGGGGTGATCTCGGGGAGCAGGTGGTCGCCGGAGAACAGGCGGCCGTGGCCCGGGAGTTGGGAGGGGTGCTCTTCCTCCAGGTGCAGGCAGACGTGGCCCGGTGTGTGCCCCGGCGTCCAGATCGCGCGCAGGCGGCGGCCGGGGAGGTCGAGGAGTTCGCCGGGGACGATCTCGCGGTCGGGCAGGGCGGGGGAGAGGCCGGGGACGCCGGAGCGGAGGCGGGGGGTGCGGAGGGGTGCGATGTGTTCCTCGGGGGCGCCGACCGCGGTGAGTTTGCCGGTCATGTACGACGCCCAGCGCCCGGGACCGGTCGAGCGGGCCCGTCGTACGAGTGCCGTGTCCGCCTCGTGCATCGCGATCCAGGCGCCGGACACATCACGGACCTTGGCGGACAGGCCGTGATGGTCGGGATGGTGATGGGTGATGACCACGCCGTGAATGCCGGCGGGTGAAGTCCCGCATGCCGCGAGCCCGTCGGCGAGGGTGTCCCACGACGTCGGGTCGTCCCAGCCGGTGTCGATCAGGACCGGTCCGCGGTCGGTGTCGACGACGTACACGAGCGTGTGCCCGAGGGGGTTGTCGGGGATGGGGACCTGGATCGACCGCACGCCACCGCCGTGATCGGACACCTGCGCCATGAGCTCCCCCATCGCCGTCTCCCGGCCACTATAACTAGAACGAGTTCCGAAGGTAGCCCGAGTCATCCGTCCCGGTGGTGTGAGATCCGTGGACTCCTCGGAATGGAACTGGTATCAGTTTCGTATCTGATGAACCGTCAGAAGCGTTGGAGTCAGCTCGCGGGAGGCGTCGGCCATGACCGAGCTCGTGGAACACGGACAACTGTTCATCGGCGGGGAGTTGACCGATCCCCTGGGCAAGGACGTCATCGAGGTGATCTCGCCGCATACGGAAGAGGTCATCGGACGCGTCCCGCACGCGTCGCAGGCGGACGTCGACCGGGCCGTCGCCGCCGCGCGCACCGCCTTCGACGAAGGGCCCTGGCCGCGGATGTCGCTGGACGAGCGGATCGCGGTGGTCGCCCGGATCAAGGACGCGATCGCCGTACGGCACGAGGAGATCGCCCGCGTGATCTCCTCCGAGAACGGATCGCCGTACTCCTGGAGCGTCCTCGCCCAGGCACTCGGCGCGATGATGGTCTGGGACGCCGCGATCACCGTCGCGCGGGACTATGTGTACGAGGAGACGCGCACCGGTGTGCTCGGCCGCATCCTCGTGCGCCGCGAGCCCGTCGGGGTCGTCGCGGCCGTCGTCCCCTGGAACGTCCCGCAGTTCGTCGCCGCCGCCAAGCTCGCGCCCGCGCTGCTCACCGGCTGCACGGTCGTGCTCAAGCCGTCGCCCGAGTCGCCGCTGGACGCCTACATCCTCGGCGAGATCGCGAAGGAGGCCGGGCTGCCGGAGGGCGTGCTGTCGATCCTGCCGGCCGACCGCGAGGTCAGCGAGTACCTGGTCGGGCACCCCGGCGTCGACAAGGTCGCCTTCACCGGCTCGGTCGCCGCGGGCAAGCGCGTGATGGAGGTGGCCGCCCGCAACCTCACCCGCGTGACGCTGGAGCTGGGCGGCAAGTCGGCGGCGGTCGTGCTGCCGGACGCGGACGTCGAGACGACGGTCGCCGGGATCGTCCCCGCCGCCTGGATGAACAACGGGCAGGCCTGCGTCGCCCAGAGCCGCATCCTGCTGCCGCGCTCCCGCTACGACGAGTTCGCCGAGGCCCTCACCGCCGCCGCGGGCGCGCTGGTGGTCGGCGACCCGCTGGACACCGCCACCCAGGTCGGCCCGCTGGTGGCGAAGCGCCAGCAGCAGCGCAACCTCGACTACATCCGCATCGGCCAGGAGGAGGGCGCCAAGATCCTCACGGGCGGCGGCCGTCCGGCGGGCCTCGAGCGCGGCTGGTACGTCGAGCCGACGCTCTTCGGCGATGTCGACAACTCGATGCGGATAGCGAGGGAGGAGATCTTCGGGCCCGTGATCTGCCTCCTTCCCTACGGCGACGAGGACGAGGCCCTGAAGATCGCGAACGACTCCGACTACGGGCTGTCCGGCAGCGTCTGGACGGCGGACGTCGAGCACGGCATCGAGGTCGCGCGACAGGTCCGTACCGGCACGTACTCGGTGAACACCTTCAGCCTCGACATGCTGGGCCCGTTCGGCGGCTACAAGAACAGCGGGCTGGGCCGGGAGTTCGGGCCGGAGGGCTACGGCGAGTATCTCGAACACAAGATGATCCATCTCCCGGCGGGCTGGGAGGCGTAGCGCCATGGGCGACCGCTGGCAGGTCGAGGTCGACCGCTCCATCTGCATCGGCTCCGCCCAGTGCCTCCACCACGCCCCGGACGGCTTCCGCCTCGACACCGGACGGCAGTCCCACCCCGTCGACCCCGAGACGGACGCCAACGAACAGATCCTGGAGGCGGCGGAGAGCTGCCCGGTGGAGGCGATCATGATCACGCTGCTGGGGAGCGGGGAGCCGGTGTTCCCGCCGGAGGATTAGCGCGGCTGTCGTGGCTGCCGTCGCGCTCGAGGGCTGCGGCGGCGGTCCGGGCCGCTCATCCCGCTACCCGGGGTGAGTCAGGCGCCCGGGGCCCGGTACTCCACGTTCCGTCGGATCGCCTCGTCGATCTCTTCGGGGGAGAGGAGGACGACCGTGCTCGTGCGGACGCCGCCCGCCGCCGACGTGACCAGGCCGATGGCCGCCGCCGAGGTGTTGTCCGGGAGTTCCACCGTGACGTAGACGTCGTCGTCCCCGAAGGCCCAGTACTGCGACTCGAGCCGGCCCCCGAGTCCCTGGACCATGCGCTCGACGACCTGGCGGCGCGCGGCTGCGCCCTCGTTGAGCAGGCCCTTCAGCCCGTCGACGGTCAACCTGACCTTGATGAGGTACTTCGGCATCTGCTGGGCCTTTCAGTCGTGTTCACTCGTGTCTCAGTAATCACCTTCGTTCCATATTCGGAAAATTTCCATTCAGGGGGTTCCGTAGAGGCTTGGGCGTTTTATCCTAGTAGTAGGCCTACGGGACGAGTGAGGGAGTCCAACCGAAGTAGCCGACTCTGGCGGAAGGCGTGAGTCTCCGCCGTTGCCGACGTCGACGGTCGGGCTGAGAGGCCGGAAGGTCGTAGTAGTGGGACGACCGGAAGGCGACCCCCAGTTACCTGATCCGGGTAATGCCGGCGAAGGGAACCCGTCTCGTAGGTCATTCGTGTGCCATTCGTATGCCCGGGACCCGTGCATTTCGCATGTCGGATTCATGACATGTGCGACTGTCCGCCTCGCCGGGCGGCGTGGAACTCTCGAACCCACGCCGCCCCCGAGGAGGGCCGATGGACAGGCGCTACGAGATCTACTGTCTCGCCGACCGGATCTTCTACGAGACACCGGACCGTCTGTCCGCCGTCGGCGCCGCCTCCCTGTTTGAGGCCGCGCTGCGGCCGGTCCCGGAAGGCTGGCGGAGCTTCACCTCCGGTGACTGGCTTCAGCTCGCCCCGGTCGACGAGCACGGCACGCCGTGCCCCGGGCTCCCGGGCCAGGGCTGGAAGATCCACGTCTCGGCCTGCCTCGACAACGCCGAGAAGACCGCCGCCAGACTGTGGGACTACTGCGTACCGCGCGGCATCCCCTTCAAGCTCGTGCCCGGCGCCCAGCCGCTGCTCCTGCGCAACTCCAAGTACGCCAGCCGCGGTGACAGCGGCAAGTTCGCCACCCTCTACCCGGCGGACGAGACCGAACTCCACCGGATTCTCAAGGAGTTGGGCGACCTGCTGTCCGGCGAGCCCGGACCCGCCATCCTCAGCGATCTGCGCTGGAACGAGGGCCCGCTGTACGTGCGCTACGGCGGCTTCACCGAACGCCACTGCGTCGACGAGAACGGCGTCGTCGTCCCCGCCGTCGAGGACCCGGACGGCCGACTGGTCCCCGACCGCCGGGACCCCGCCTTCCGGCCCCCCGCGTGGGTGACGCTCCCGGAGTTCCTGCGCCCGCACCTCGACGCGCGGAACGCCACCACCACCCGCGACCTGCCGTACCGCATCGAACGGGCGCTGCACTTCTCCAACGGGGGCGGGGTCTACGCCGGCACCGATGTGCGGACCGGCGAGCAGGTCGTACTGAAGGAGGCCCGGCCGTACGCGGGACTCACCGTGGACGGAGCGGATGCCGTGACCCGCCTGGAACGGGAGAAGGCGGCCCTGGAGCGGCTCACCGGGCTGGGGGTCGCACCCGGAGTACGGGACTGGTTCACCCTCGGCGACCACCGCTTCCTCGTGATGGACTTCCTGACGGGCGGCACCCTCAACTCCGCGATCGTGCAACGCCATCCGCTGCTCCAGCCCGAACCGGACCCGGACGCCGTCGCCGCGTACACCCGCTGGGCGTTAGCGGTGCACCGCGCCACCGAGACCGCCGTGGCCGCCGTGCACGACCGCGGACTGGTCTTCAACGACCTGCACCCCCTCAACATCATGCTCGCGCCGGACGACCGGACCGTCCGCCTGCTCGACTTCGAGGCCGCCACGCCCGTCGGCGAACACCACGGCCAGACCATCGCCCACCCCGGTTTCGCCGCCCCCGCCGACCGCGCGGGCCACGACGTCGACCACTACGCCCTCGCCTGTCTGCGGCTCGCGCTCTTCCTGCCCATGACGTCCCTGCTCGTCGTCGACCGGCGCAAGGCCGCCCACCTCGCCGAGATCGCGGCCGGTCAATTCCCGGACCTGCCGCGGGAGTTCCTGGACAAGGCGGTCCGGGTCATCACGGGTGAGCGGCAGCCGGGCGTCGCGTCTTGGCTCCGCGCTGATCCGGCGGGCGGGGAGGAAGGCCCTGCGGGTGAGCGGCAGCCGGGCGTCGCGCGCCGGCTTCCCGCTGATGCGGCGGGCCGGGAGGGAGGCGCCGCGGGTGGGCGGAAGTCCGGCCCCGCGCCCTGGCTCCCCGCCGATCCCGCGGACCGGCAGGACTCCCCGCAGGGCGGAGCGCTGGGTGCTCGCCATCGGGCTGCCGACGGTGTGGGGCACCCCAGCGGTGCCCGCGGAGGGGCCGACCTCCAGGACCAGCGGTTCGATGCCGCGCGCTGGCTGCCCGCTGATCCGGCGGACGGGGAGGAAGGCCTCGCGGGTGAGCGGAAGCCCGGCGTAGCGCGCCGACTTCCCGCCGATCCCGCGGGCCGGCCGGAAGGCCCCGCCTCCATGGTGCGGGCGATCCTCCGCTCCGCCACGCCCGGCCGGGACGACCGGCTCCTGCCCGGCGACATCGCCCAGTTCTCCGAGGGCGGCGGGCTCGGCATGGCGTACGGCGCCGCCGGAGTCCTCTACGCCCTCGACGAGACGGGGAACGGGCGCTGGGAGGAGGGCGAGCAATGGCTTCTGGATCACACCGACCCGCCGCCCGACGGGACACCGCCCGGCTTCTACGACGGCCTCGCCGGGGTGGCGTACCTCCTCGACCGCCTCGGACACACCGGCCGTGCCCTCGATCTCATGACCCGCGTCCTCGACGAGCCCTGGCAGCGGCTCGCCCCCGGTCTGCACGGCGGACTCGCGGGCCTCGGGCTCACCCTCGACCAGCTGGCCCGTACGACGGGGGAGCCGGGGCTGCGCGACCACGCGATGACGGCGGCCCGCATCCTCGCGGAACGGGACCACTCGGCGGGCAGACGGGCGGGACTGCTGGACGGCGCGACCGGACCGGCGCTGTTCTTCCTGCGGCTGTACGAGTCCACCGGTGACCGCGGGCTCCTCGACCACGCGGCGTCCGCGCTCCGCGCCGACCTCGCCCGGTGCGTACGGGACGACACCGGCACCCTCGCCGTGGACGAGGGCTTCCGCACCATGCCGTACCTCGGGTCGGGCAGTGTCGGCATCGGCACGGTGATCGAGGACTACCTCGCCCACCGCCCCGACGACGAGGAGTTCGCCCGGGCCCGCACCGACATCGCGCCGGCGGCCCGGTCCCGGTACTACGCGCAGCCCGGCCTCTTCCACGGGCGCGCGGGGATGATCCTGCACCTCGCCCGGACGGGGGCATCACGCGCCGACCTGGACGCGCAGACCGCCGCACTCGGCTGGTACGCCATGCCGTACGAGGGCGAACTCGCCTTCCCCGGCGAGCAGATGATGCGGCTCTCCATGGACCTCGCCACCGGCACCGCGGGCTGCCTGCTCGCCATCACCGCAGCCCGCCCCGGCCGCACCGCGGCGCTCCCCTTCCTTCCGCCGCCGCCCGCTGCGGCGGCGGCCCACGGACCGGCCCGAGAAGGGTCGTGACACACAACCGTCCCCATGGAAAGGACAACCGACATGGCACTGCTCGACCTGCAGACACTCGAAGTCCCCGACGACGACGGCATGGACGGCGGCGGCGCGAACAGCAATCTCAGCGTCACCGGCTGCCCCGGCAAGAGCAGCCTGAGCCTGCTCAGCTGCTGAGGTCGCGGCACCGCCTCCCCGCCGGCCCCGGACGGCTCTTCCCGCCGCCCGGGGCCGGTGCGATGCCGACGAAGGGCCGACGAAAGGCCTAGGAAAGGCCTACGGAAGGTCGAGGCGGGTCAGGAGGGATCACATGTCTCAAGTCCCCGCCGCGTCAGCTGCGGCAGCCGCGTCACGGCGGTTCGTGCGGGACACCGTGCGGCAGGGCGCCGCGCCCGCCGTGACCGTACTGGTGGCCGGTGTGCTGCTGGCCGCCGCCGGACTCGCCCTGCCCGCCGTGACCGGGCGGGCACTCGATCTGCTGCTGGCCGGACGGCACGGTGAGGCGGGCAGGTGGGTGGCGCTGTGCGCCGTCCTCACCGCGGTCGCCGTCCTGGCCGGGGCCGTGGAGGGCATGGTGACCGCCAGTGGCAGCGCGGGAGCGACGGCCCGGATCCGCGGAACGGTGCTGCGGCATCTGCTCGACTCCGGGCCGCGGGCGGGCGAACGGTTCGCGCACGGGGACCTCGTGGCGCGGCTCGTCGGAAACGCCGCCCAGGCCGGGACCGTGCCCGTGGCGCTCGCCGCCGCGCTGGCCGCCGTCGTCACGCCGGTCGGCGGGCTCGTCGCCCTTGCCCTCACCGATGTCGTCACCGCCGGTGTGGTGCTGATCGGGATGCCCCTGCTCGTCCTGGTCGTCAAGGTCTTCGTCCGGACCTTCGGCGACCACACCGACCGCTATCTGCGCGCCCAGGGCGAAATGGCGGGACGCCTCACGGAGGCGCTGCGCGGGGCCCGTACCATCGCCGCGGCCGGTACCCGTGAACGGGACGCGGCCCGTATCCTCGCGCCGCTGCCCGAACTGTCCCGGCAGGGACACCTCGTCTGGCGGATCATGGGCCGCTCCACCGCGCAGGCCTCCCTGCTCCTTCCCCTGCTCGAACTCGCCGTCCTCGTCGTCGCCGGACTCCGGGTCGCGGCCGGAGAACTGAGCGTCGGCGGTCTGCTCGCCGCATGGCGGTACGCCGTCCTGGCCACCGGCGCCGGTGGGATCGTCGAAGAGCTCAGCGGCCTGATCCGTGGTCGCGGCGCGGCGCTACGGCTCGGCGAGGTGCTCGACCAGCCCGTCATGGCGTACGGCACGGTCCGCGAACTTCCGCCGGGCGACGGCACCCTGGAGTTCCGCGACGTCACCCTGCGCCACGCGGGCCGGGAGGTGCTGCGCGGAATCGATCTGCGGCTGCCTGGCGGTACGGCGGTCGCCGTCGTCGGTCGCTCCGGCAGCGGCAAGTCGGCCCTGGCCGCCCTCGCCGGTCGGCTCGCCGACCCCGACACGGGCACCGTCCTCCTCGACGGTGTCCCCCTCCCCGCGCTGACCCGTCGGACACTGCGCTGCGAGACGGGGTACGCCTTCGCGCGGCCGGCCCTGCTCGGCGGCACCGTCGGCGGCACCATCGCCTTCGGTGCGTACGATCCCGGCGAGCGGGCCGTCGCCGACGCGGCCCGCGCCGCCTGCGCCGATGACTACGTGCGCCGGTTGCCCGACGGGTACGGCACGGCCGTCGCCGACGCGCCGCTGTCCGGAGGGGAGGCCCAACGCCTGGGCCTGGCACGGGCGTTCGCGCACGCCGGGCGGCTGCTCGTGCTCGACGACGCCATGTCCAGCCTGGATGCCGTCACCGAACTGAAGGTGTCCCGCGCGCTCCTGCACGGCAGTGGCGCCCGCACCTGCCTGATCGTCGCCCACCGCGCCGCCACGGCCGCCCGCGCGCGGCAGGTCGTGTGGCTGGCGGACGGACGGGTCCGCGCGGTGGGAACGCATACGCAGCTGTGGCAACTCCCCTCCTACCGCGAGGTGTTCGCCGAGGAGGCCGTCGATGCCTGAGACCCTCCGGTCGGTGCTTCCGCAGCTGCGCCGCGCGCCGCGGGCCGTCGTACGGCTGCTGGCCTGGTCGGTCCTGGAGACCGCCCAGACCTTCCTGTTCGGGTACGCGCTCGCCCGTGCGCTCGACGACGGGTTCCTGCGGGGCGAACCCGGCACCGGGGTGCGCTGGCTCGCCGGGGCCGCGCTCGCGGTGGTGCTCGGGGCGTTCGGGACGGCCCGGGTGTACGCGGCGCTGGCCGGAATCGTGGAGCCGATGCGGGACGACCTCGTGTGCCGGATCGTGCACCGGGCGCTGCGGGACCCGGACGGGGCGGCGGTGTCCCGGCTGACCCATCAGGTGGAGATCGCCCGCGACACCCTGGCGGGCCTGCTGCTGGTCTCCCGCACCTTCGTGCTCGCGGCGGTCGCGGCGCTGGCCGGTCTGCTCGCACTGGCCCCCGTCCTGCTGCTGATCGTCGTACCGCCGCTGGTCGCCGGGCTCGCGCTGTTCGCGGCGACGCTGCGGCCGCTGGCCCGGCGGCAGACCGACTTCCTCGTCGCCGACGAAGCCGTCACAGCCGACCTGGACGCCGCGCTGGCGGGGCTGCGGGACATCGCGGCGGTCGGCGCCCAGCCCCGGGTGGCAGCCGACGCCGCCCGCCGTATCGACGCGGAGCTGCGGGCGGCCCGAGCCCTGGCCCGCTGGGGCACCCTCCGGGAACTGGCCGTCGGGATCGCGGGCCGCCTGCCGATCGTCCTGCTGCTGGCGAGCGCCCCCTGGCTGCTCGGCCACGGCGTCACCCCCGGCGCCCTGGTCGCCGCCCTCGCCTACCTAACCCAGTCCCTGCTCCCCGCCCTACAAAGCCTCGTCCTCTCCCTCGGCACCGCCGCCGCCCGCCTCGCCGTCATCCTGAACCGCCTGACCCCCGACGACCCGGAGCCGCCCGAGCCACGGCCACCCCTCGACCGGGGCACGCCGGCCGCCGCGGCATCCCGGCCCGCCGTCTCGTCGCGCGGCCTCACCTCCGCCACCCTTCCGCCTGATCGGGATACGCCCGGCGCCGCGGGGCCCCGGCCCGCTGTCTCGGTGCGCGGCCTCACCTTCGCCACGGAGCCGGCCGAGTCACGGCCTCCCCTCGCCCCCCTTCCGCCCGATCGGGGCACGCCCGGCGCCGCGGCATCCCGACCCGCCGTCTCGTTGCGCGGCCTCACCTTCGCCTACGGGTCCCATGCCGAACCGGTGCTGCGCGGCCTGGATCTCGATCTGGCTTCGGGTGGGCATCTCGCGGTGGCCGGGCCCAGTGGGATCGGGAAATCCACGCTGACCGCGCTGATCGCGGGGGTGCTGGCGCCGGACCGGGGTGAGGTGCGGCTGTCGGGTGTGCCGGTGGGCGGGCGGAGGCCGGAGGCGTCGGCGGCTCTGCGGGTGCTCGTGCCGCAGGAGGCGTACGTGTTCACGGGGACGGTGCGCGAGAACGTCGCCTACCTGTGTCCCGAGCTGCCACCCGATGCCGCCGTCCTGGCCTCGTGCGCCGCCGTCGGGGCGGACGGGCTCGTCGACCGCCTGGGCGGGCCGGACGGGCAGGTGGATCCCGGGTCCCTGTCCGCGGGGGAACGGCAGTTGCTGGCGCTGGCGCGGGCCCATCTCGCCCCGGCGCCCCTCGTCCTGCTCGACGAGGCGACCTGCCATCTCGACCCCGCGGCCGAAGCCCGTGCGGAGCGCGCGTTCGCCGAGCGCGGCCGGGAGCGGACCGGCGGTGCCCTGGTCGTCGTCGCCCACCGCATCAGCTCGGCACGCCGCGCCGACCGTATCCTCGTGATGGACGGCGCGCACACCGACTGCGGTACGCACGAGGAACTGCTCGCACGGTCCGCCCTCTATCGGGATCTCGCGGGGAGCTGGGACGAGGGGGCACACCCGGACGTGGGGTCACACGCGGATACGGCGTCACACCCAGCCCTCTGCCCGGCAGATCCGGATGGCGTCGATCCGGTTGCGGGCCCCGGTCTTGCGGGTGATGGCCGCCATGTAGTTGCGCACGGTCCCGTTGGACAGATGGAGGCTGCTCGCGATCTCCGCGAACGAGGCGCCCGCGGCGGCGAGTGACAGCACGGTCAACTCCCGCTGTGTCAGCGGCATCTGCGCGGCCCTGAGGAAGGTGAGGCCGAGCGAGGTGTCGACGAAACGCTCACCCTTGGCGACGGCCCGGACGGCGGTCACCAACTGCTCCAGCGACCCTTCCTTGTTGACGTAGCCGAGGGCTTGCGCCTCGACCGCCCGGCGCAGCGGCCCCGGTCTGTTCGCGGTGCCGAGCACCAGCAGCCGGCAGGGTCCGGGATCCGGAGGGGGCCGGTCCGGGGCGCCGAGCCGTAGCGGCAGCTCCTCCAGCGGAGGCATGTCGTACGGGTCGGAGCAGTTCAGGTCCGCCACGCACACGTCCGGGGACAAGGACCGCACACGCTTCGGCGCCATGTGCCACGGCGCGTCGAAGACGTCCAGGTCCCATTCCCGCGCCAGCCAGTCCGCGAGCGCCGAGCGTAAGAGACACTCGTCGTGCACCAGAAGTACCCGGATCACGTCCCGCTCCTTCGGTCCCGTGGTTCCGTGTACCGGTCGCTTCGTCCGGTGTGCTGCTCTCCATCCTGGCGGGCGGTTACCCGCGGCGTCGGCGAACATGGGCCCAAATCTGGACATGCAAAAGGAGACGGTCGTCAGGCCGGTTCGGGCGTTTCGGTCGTCAGGTCGATCAGCCTGCACACCGTCTCGATGTCGATCTTCACCTGGGCGATGGACGCCCGGCCCGAGAGCCAGGTGATCAGCGCCGAGTGCCAGGTGTGCTCGATGACGCGGACGGCGGAGAGCTGCTCGGGCGTGGGGTTCTCCAGGCCCATCGCGTCGAGGATGATCACGGTCGTCTGACGGGACACCTGGTCGACCTCGGGCGAGACGCTGCGGTCTGCGAAAGTGAGCGCACGGACCATCGCGTCGGCGAGATGCGGCTCGCGCTGCAGCGCGCGGAACGCCCGCATCAGGGTCTCGGCGACCCGCTCCGCCGCCGTCTCCCCGGCCGGCGGCTTCTTCCGCAGCGTGCCGTGCATGTGCTCCAACTGGTCCTGCATCGTGGCGACCAGCAGATGAATCTTCGACGGGAAGTACCGGTACAGCGTGCCGAGCGCCACCTGCGAGGACTCCGCGACCTCCCGCATCTGCACCGCGTCGAAACCACCCCGGCTCGCCAGCTGCGCGCTCGCGTGCAGGATGCGACGGCGGCGTGCCTCCTGCCGCTCGGTGAGGGGCGGAGAGGCGGGGTGTGAGGTACTGGCGTCCGCAGGCATGGGTCCCGTTCCGTGACAGTCCGTGAGGGCGTGCGATCAGACAGCATGGCAGGCTCGGCGGCGTCGCGCCGTCGTGGCGTGAATCACCTGATCCTCCGCTCACAGCGGCCCTACCTGCCGGTAGATTCAGAGCCTCTTGAACGATCAAGTCTGAAACTTGTTCTAGATTAGCGTCCCGGCGTAATCTCGCGGGACAGTGCGTGGAGAAGGGGGCCCAGAGTGACCGCTGAGGCCAGTCAGGCGGGGTCCGAGGAGGATCCGGCAGCCGACGGCGGGCGACCGCTCCGTATCGCGCTCCTCACCTACAAAGGGAACCCGTTCTGCGGCGGCCAGGGCGTCTACGTACGACACCTCTCCCGCGAACTCGCCCGCCTCGGCCACCGCGTCGAAGTCATCGGCGCCCAGCCGTATCCGGTCCTGGACGAGGGTTACGACGGCCTGAGCCTCACGGAACTCCCCAGCCTCGACCTCTACCGTCACCCGGACCCCTTCCGGAACCCCAAGCCCGGCGAGTACCGCGACTGGATCGACGCGCTCGAGGTCGCGACGATGTGGACCGGCGGCTTCCCCGAACCCCTCACCTTCTCCCTCCGCGCCCGGCGTCATCTCCGCGCCCGGCGCGGCGAGTTCGACGTCGTCCACGACAACCAGACCCTGGGCTACGGCCTGTTGGGCGACGTGGGCGCACCCCTCGTCACCACCATCCACCACCCGATCACCGTGGACCGCCGCCTGGAGCTGGACGCGGCCGAGGGCTGGCAGCAGCGGTGGTCCAAGCGCCGCTGGTACGGCTTCACCCGCATGCAGAAGCGCGTCGCGCGCCGCCTGCCGTCCGTGCTCACCGTCTCCGGTACGTCACGCCAGGAGATCATCGACGATCTCGGCGTCCGCGAGGACCGTATCCACGTCGTCCATATCGGCGCCGACACCGACCTGTTCTCGCCGAATCCCTCGGTACGGCAGGTACCGGGGCGGATCGTGACGACGTCGAGTGCGGACGTTCCGCTGAAGGGCCTGGTGTTCCTGGTCGAGGCGCTGGCGAAGGTCCGTACGGAACACCCCGACGCGCACCTCGTTGTCGTCGGCAAGCGCCCCGCGGAGGGGCCGGTCGCCCAGGCCGTCGAGCGGTACGGCCTCGAAGGCGCCGTCGAGTTCGTCAAGGGCATCTCCGACGCCGAACTCGTCGACCTGATCCGCTCCGCCCAGGTCGCCTGCGTGCCGTCCCTCTACGAGGGCTTCTCCCTCCCCGCCGCCGAGGCGATGGCCACGGGGACGCCGCTGCTCGCCACGACCGGCGGCGCGATCCCGGAGGTCGCCGGACGCGACGGGCAGACGTGCCTCGCGGTCCCGCCGGGCGACCCGGGCGCGCTGGCCTCCGGCCTGAACCGGCTGCTCGGCGACCCGGAGTTGAGAGCACGGCTGGGTCGCGCCGGCCGTGAGCGAGTGCTGAAGCACTTCACCTGGGCGCGGGCCGCCGAGGGCACGGTGTCCCGCTACCGCGAGGCGATGACCGGCTCCGCGCCCGCAGCGATGAGCCAGTCCGGCCAGGTGACCGCTGCCGCAGAAGCTGTTGACGTTGTATCCGATCGCGAAAGCAGGGCCACGTGCTGACCGTCGACTTCTCCCGGTTCCCGCTCGCCCCGGGCGACCGTGTGCTGGACCTCGGCTGCGGTGCCGGCCGGCACGCGTTCGAGTGTTATCGGCGGGGTGCGCAGGTCGTGGCCCTCGACCAGAACGCCGAGGAGATCAGCGAGGTCGCGAAGTGGTTCGCGGCGATGAAGGAGGCGGGGGAGGCACCGGAGGGAGCCACCGCGACCGCCATGGAAGGCGACGCCCTCGCGCTGCCCTTCCCGGACGAGTCCTTCGACGTCGTCATCATCTCCGAGGTGATGGAGCACATCCCGGACGACAAGGGCGTACTCGCGGAGATGGTGCGGGTGTTGAAGCCCGGCGGGCGGATCGCGGTCACCGTCCCCCGCTACGGCCCCGAGAAGGTCTGCTGGGCCCTGTCCGACGCCTACCACGAGGTCGAGGGCGGCCACATCCGCATCTACAAGGCGGACGAACTGGTCGGCAAGATCAAGGAGGCGGGGCTCAAGCCGTACGGCAGTCATCACGCCCACGCCCTCCACAGCCCCTACTGGTGGCTCAAGTGCGCGTTCGGCGTTGACAACGACAAGGCGCTGCCGGTCAAGGCGTACCACAAGCTGCTGGTCTGGGACATCATGAAGAAGCCCCTGGCGACGAGGGTCGCCGAGCAGGCGCTGAACCCGCTGATCGGCAAGAGCTTCGTGGTCTACGCGACCAAGCCCCACCTCCCGCGTCTCGCCGAAGCCGAGGTGGCCGCCAAGTGACCACCCCCCGGACAGAACACCTCGTCCTGCCCGGGGTCCTCACCGCAGAGGAGGCCGCTGCGACCGTCGCCGGCATCCTCGCCGTGCAGCGGGAGGACGGCGCGATCCCGTGGTTCCGGGGGCATCACCTCGACCCGTGGGACCACGTCGAGGCGGCGATGGGCCTGGACGCGGCCGGTGAGCACGAGGCCGCCGAGCGGGCGTACCTGTGGCTGGCGGCCCATCAGAACGAGGACGGTTCGTGGTACGCGGCGTACCACGACGGCGATGCCGGCGCGGTCACCGACCGGGGCCGCGAGACGAACTTCGTCGCCTATGCGGCCGTAGGCGTCTGGCACCACTATCTCGCGACCGGCGACGACACGTTCCTGGACCGCATGTGGCCCGTCGTCTACGCGGCGATCGAGTTCGTGCTGCGCCTCCAGCAGCCGGGCGGGCAGATCGGCTGGAAGCGCGAGGACGACGGCACGGGCGTGAACGACGCGCTGCTGACGGGGAGTTCGTCGATCCATCACGCGCTGCGCTGTGCGCTCGCCATCGCCGAGCAGCGTGAAGAGCCGCAGCCGGACTGGGAGCTGGCGGTCGGCGCGCTGCGGCACGCGATCCGCCGGCACCCCGAGAGGTTCCTCGACAAGGACCGCTACTCGATGGACTGGTACTACCCGGTGCTGGGCGGCGCGTTGACGGACGCGGAGGCCAAGTCCCGGATCGAGGCGGACTGGGACCGCTTCGTCGTGCCCGGCCTCGGGGTGCGCTGCGTCGTCCCCAACCCGTGGGTGACGGGCGGAGAGTCGGCCGAACTCGCCCTGGCGCTCTGGGCGATGGGCGAGTCCGACCACGCGCTGGACATCCTGCAGTCGATCCAGCACCTGCGGGACCCGGAGACCGGCCTCTACTGGACGGGCTACGTATTCGAGGACCGCAAGGTCTGGCCCCGCGAGCTGACCACCTGGACAGCCGGCTCCCTCCTCCTCGCGGTCGCCGCCCTGGGCGGCCACGAGGCCACGTGCGCGGTATTCAGCGGGGACCGCCTGCCGAGGGGCCTGGACCCCGACTGCTGTGGCTGACGCGCCCAAGGGGCGCGGGGCTGTCACATATGCGGCTCCGCCGCGTGGGCGCGACCAGCCACGACGGACCCGCAGTGACACACCGGCCTTCCCGCGGAGCGCTCAGTGCTTGCCGATCCGGCCGGCGATGGCGTGTCCCACGAACAGATACACAACCGCTGCGAGGCCGTACCCGCAGACGACCCGCGCCCATTGCTCGTCGAAGGTGAACAGGTCATGGGACCAGCCGGCAAGCCAGCGGGCCGCGTCGTGGATGAACTGCACGAAGTCGTTCGCGCCGTTCGCATCCAGCAGATACATCAGGATCCACAGCCCGAGGATGGCGGCCATGACGTCCGCGACGAGGGCGATGACCCTCCCGGCCTGATTGGAGCCAGAGGTAGGAGACATACCTTGCGGATTGCCCTTGAACCGCCAACTAAACGGCGCTAGCGCGCCGGACTTGCACAACGGGCATCACTGGCTGTGATGCTGCGTTTGCGTCCAGCCCCACCCCGCTGCCGCGGTGGTGGGGCAGGGGCCGTTGGCTGGGCCCCGCGTCGCCACAACTCCCACGCTCTCGCGCGGATGTTGCGGGAGCTGTTCCGGTCTGCGTGATCAACGAGTCCGCAGTTCCGGCACGCGAACCAGGCCTGGCTCACCCGGTTCGCCTTGTCGGTGTGCCCGCACGCGGCGCAGGTGCGGGAGGTGTACGCCGGATCGACGTGCACCACCGGCACTCCCGCCTTGCGGGCCTTGTACGCGATGAACGACCCCAGCTGGGCGAACGACCAGCTGGCGTGGGTGGCCCGTTGGGGCTTGCGAAGCCGTACCCGCTCGCGGATCCCTGTCAGGTCTTCCAGGGCGATTCCGCGACCGGTGCGTTCTGCCTCGGCCACCACATGTTTCGCGATCTTGTGGTTGATGTCCCTGGCCCTACGGGCCTCCTTGCGCCGCCGCTTCTTCAGCCGGCGCTTGGCGGACCGGGTGTTCTTCTTCTGCAGCGACTTCTCCTAGCTTCGCGTGTTCACGAAGGGCCTGTCCCGAGGCTTGCTATTACGTCAGCGGTGGCTAGGTATTCAGCTCGGCCAGCACCCGCAACGACCGCCGGTCCGGCGCCAGCGCCAGCAGGTCCGTCACCGGTCCCTTCCGCCACAACTCCAGCCGCTCGGCGATCCGTTCGCGCGGTCCGACGAGGGAGATCTCGTCGGCGAAGGCGTCCGGAACGGCGAGTACGGCCTCCTTCCGCCGCCCCTCCAGGAACAGCCGCTGAATCCGCCGGGCCTCCTCCTCGTACCCCATCCGCGCCATCAGATCGGCGTGGAAGTTGCGGGAGGCGTGGCCCATGCCGCCGATGTAGAAGCCGAGCATCGTCTTGACGGGGAGGAGCCCTTCGGCGAGGTCGTCACAGACGTGCACCCGGGCCATGGGGGCGACGAGGAAGCCCTCGGGGAGGTCGGCGAGCGACGCCTCGTACGCCTCGGGCCGGGTCGGCGACCAGTACAGCGGCAGCCAGCCGTCGGCGATCCGGGTCGTCTGCGCGACGTTCTTCGGCCCCTCCGCGCCGAGCAGGATGGGGAGTTCGGCGCGCAGGGGATGCGTGATGGGCTTGAGGGGCTTACCGAGCCCGGAACCGTCCTCGCCCCGATAGGGAAGCGAGTGAAATCGCCCGTCGAGCGCGACCGGGGCTTCGCGGCGCAGGACTTGGCGTACGACATCGACGTACTCCCGGGTCGCGGTCAGCGGCGACTTCGGGAACGGACGGCCGTACCACCCCTCCACCACCTGCGGCCCCGACAGCCCCAGCCCGAGCATCATCCGCCCGCCGGAGAGATGGTCGAGGGTCAGCGCATGCATCGCGGTGGTGGTCGGCGACCGCGCCGCCATCTGCGCAACGGCCGTACCCAGCTTGATCCTCGACGTCTGCGCGGCGATCCAGGTGAGCGGCGTGAAGACGTCCGACCCCCAGGACTCAGCCGTCCACACGGAGTCGTACCCGAGCCGCTCGGCTTCCTGGGCGAGCGGCACATGGTCGGAGGAGGGGCCGCGGCCCCAGTAGCCGAGTGCGAGACCGAGTCGCATGCGCTGCTCCTCCTGACGGAGTGTCAGTTTTGCTTCCGGGGCTGCGACTGTACGACAACGGCCCCTCACCGGGAAGGGTGAGGGGCCGTAGTACGGCTACGTGCTGGGCTCAGCCGCGCTGAATCCCGGAGGTGTCCTGCAGCACACCCCGACGGCCGTCCTGCGTCTGCGCGACCAGGCCCGGACCGCGCTGCTCGACGGCCAGGTACCAGGTCCCCGGCGCCAGTTCGGCGATCGGCTGCTGCGAACCGTCCTCCGCGAACAGGGGGCGCGGCACGGGCACGGCGAACCAGAACGGCGAGAAGTCACCGCCGGGCTGCGGCTGAGGCTGCGGTGCCTGCGGCTGCGGGGCTTGCGGCTGCTGGGCACCGTAGGGCTGCCCCGCCTGCGGCTGCCCGCCGAACGGCTGCCCGGGCTGCGGGGCACCGGCACCCGGGTAGCCGTAGCCGCCGGGGGGCTGGGCGCCGTAGGGCTGGGGGGCGGCGGGGCGGGGGGCCGGGAGGAGTGCGGCTTGGAGGGCGGGGACCAGGGGGGTGGCGATGGCGCCGGCGGCCATGAGCAGGGTCGCGATGAGGGCCAGGATCAGGCCGATGCCAGGGCTGGGACCGTCGCTCGCAGCGCCGACGTTGTCCACGCCGCCGATCGGGTCGAAGATGTTGCCGAGGGCGCTCCACGCGGCGAAGACCGTGAAGGCGGCGCCGAACTGACCGAGGTCGAGTCCCGCGACCTTGCGCGGCTGCGGCAGCGCACGGGTGACGACGACGAGCGCTGCACCGATCAGCCCCGCCAGCACCACGCCGAGCATGACCGGCCCGCTTCCCCAGAGGCTCGGGAGATCGCTGCTGTCGGATGCACCGTCGATCGAGTAGAGATCGAGGAACGACGCGATCAACAGCAACACCGCTGCTCCGATCACCACGCCGTCGCCTCGAGTGAGGGAGCGGATATTCACTTCAGGTCCTTCGTAGGTCGTCTCGTCGTAGGTAGAGGCGTCGCTGTCACCATGTCGCCGTAAGGCCCCGGTGTGAAGCGCGGGGGTGGCCCCTCATCGTAAGGACGACACTATCGTCCGCCCGACCAGGGTGTCCGCAGGGATCAGCCCGCTGAGCACTACCCCCGCAGGAAACTCACAATCCCCTCAGAGATCCCCTGCGCCGCTTTCTGCCGCCACGCGCCGCTGGTGAGCAGCGCCTCGTCCTTGCTATCGCGCATGTTGCCGCACTCGATGAACACCTTGGGAACCGTTGACAGATTGAGACCGCCAAGGTCCTTACGCGTGACGAGTCCGGTGCCGTCGCCGACGTAGTTGGAGGGCGCACTGCCCGTGAAGCGCACGAAGTTGCCCGCGATGCGCTCACCGAGGTCGCGTGAGGGGGCGACGATGGGGCGGGTGTCGGCGGCGCCGGCGTCGACTGAGCCGGGCAGGATCACGTGGAAGCCGCGGTTGCCAGTTCCGGAGCCGTCCGCGTGGACGGAGACGACGGCGTCGGCGCGGGCGTCGTTGCCGATGCGGGCGCGTTCGTCGATGCAGGGGCCGTAGGGGCGGTCGGCGTCCTGGGTCAACTTCACCGTGGCGCCCTGTGCTTCCAGGATCGCGCGCATGCGGTGGGCCACGTCGAGCGTGAACTTGGCTTCCGTGTAACCGGCGTTGGTGGCCGTGCCCGTGGTGTCGCACTCCTTCAAGCTCGTCCCGATATCCACCTTGCGGTTGATCTCGGACGTGTGCTGGAAGTTGCCGGGGTTGTGGCCGGGGTCGATGACGACGACCTTGCCCGCGAGGGGCCCGGAGGAGTTGGCGGGCGTGGGCGTCGGGCTCGGCTCCTTGCCGTCCTCGGTCGGGGAGGCGGCCTCCTCGGTCGGGAAAGCCGCGGCCGGCGAGCTGGTCGAGGACGCCTGCGGGCGGTCGTCCTCGCCGCCACCCCCCGTACCGCCCACCGCCTCAAACACCAGCCACCCCAGCAGCGCACCCGGCACGAGCGCGGCAACGGCGACGGTCAGGGGCCCGCGCCGGGAACGGCGGGGGCGGGGCGGTTCGAAGTCAGGGCCTACGTACGACACGTCTGCGACTTTATCCGGGCCCTCAGATCCCTGCTCCCGTTCGCCGCAGCACGCGCAGCGAGTCGGTCACCGAGACCTCCGTGAAGGCGCCGGACGCGAGAGCGCGGAGGTAGACGCGGTACGGGGCCTGGCCGGTGAACTCGTCCGTCGGGTTCGGGAAGACGTCGTGGATGAGGAGCAGGCCGCCCTCGGCCACATGGGGGGCCCAGCCCTCGTAGTCGGCGCCCGCGTGCTCGTCGGTGTGGCCGCCGTCGATGAAGACGAGGCCGAGGGGGGAGTTCCAGATCTGTGCGACCTGCGGGGAGCGGCCGACCAGGGCGACCACGTGCTCCTCCAGCCCGGCGCGGTGCAGGGTGCGGCGGAAGGTGGGCAGCGTGTCCATCACGCCGAGCTCGGGGTCGACCGTCTCCGGGTCGTGGTAGTCCCAGCCGGGCTGCTGCTCCTCGCTGCCGCGGTGGTGGTCGACGGTGAGCGCGGTGACGCCGGCGGCGCGGGCCGCGTCGGCGAGGAGGATGGTGGAGCGGCCGCAGTATGTGCCGACCTCGAGGAGGGGGAGGCCGAGGCGGCCGGCCTCGATGGCCGCCGCGTACAGGGCGAGGCCCTCGTCCACCGGCATGAAGCCCTTCGCGGCCTCGAACGCGGCGAGGATCTCGGGCTTGGGGGCCGGGGTCATCAGCAGGGGCCTTCCGGTCGTACGTGCGTCTCGGCGCCCCATGCTGCCGTACCCCTTGCTCGGCGGACGACAGGGGGTACGGACAGGCGAGATGTGATCAGGGTGCGCCGGAGATGTCGAGCCTCTTCATCTTGATGCGGGTGGTGTCGAACTCCCAGACGACCCAGAACTTGCCCGGGGCGTACTCGTCGGCCATGGGGTAGTTGTCCCAGCCCTTACCCGTCCCGGCCGTGTCCTCCGGGTCGGAGCCGTTGGCGAAGTCCTTGGCGGCGCTCCAGGCCGCGCCGGGCCGTCTGGTCTTGTAGTCGAGGATGTCACGGTCGCCGTAAAAGCCGGTACCCCTGTTGTAGATGTACAGGTACTGCCCGTTGCCGTCCTTGGTGAAAAAGGGCCTGGCGATGTTATCGCTATGCAGGACAGGGTCGTGGATGAAGTCGTCCCACTTCCACGTCTTGCTGGCCGATTGGTAGGTGCCTGTGGACCACGCGGCGTTGTCCTTCGAGCGGGCGACCATGACGAGTTTGGTCGGGTCGTCCTGCGAGACCGCGATCTGGTTCTCGCCCGCCAAGACGGTTGGGTCGTTTCCATTCCGCACGGAGCCGCCCTTCCTCCAGGTCTTCATGTCCGAGGACAGCAGCACCCCGTTTTCCCTCGGCGAGGCCCAGTACGGCATGACGTGTTCGCCGTTGATGAGGCCCGGAGCCGGACGTCCGGAGAGGGCGAGGTTCTTCATGTCCGGGAAGCTGGCGTCGGGGACGTCCTGCCAGGAGTGGCCCTGGTCGGTGCTGCGCTTGAGGAAGGTGCCGTTGATCGGCAGGCCGTTGTGGTTGATCCCGTCGGTCGGGAAGCCCTCCTTCTCGTCCTTCCCGTCGGGCTCGTCGTCGCGGATGGGAGTCCTCCCGAGGAACGCGTACAGCGTGCTCCCCACCTTGTGGAGGACGACGTAGTGCCAGGCCCACTCACTCGTCTCCTGGGCCAGCATCTGGGGGCGGCTCCAGTTGGCTCCGCCGTCGGTCGTGTACGAGTACCGGACGTAGCCCATGTCCACGTTGCCGGGCCTGAGGCCTTCCCGCCAGACCACGACCGCGTTGTTCGCGCTCGTGGCGATGATGTCGGGAGTGCGCGTCCCGTCGCCCCCGGACACCATGTTCGTGTAGATGGTCTTCTCGCCCCAGATCTCGTCGGCGGAGGCAGGGCCAGGCAGGAGCAGGCCGGACATGACGGTGAGGACAAGTGCGGTCAGGAGGACGGGCCATGCCCGTCTGCGGGTCACCACATCCATTGCTGGCTCACGCTCTCGGAACAGGTCCACTGAATTGCCTCCGTACCGGCGGGCGGATTTGTGCCGGGGATGGCCAGGCACAAGCCGCTGTTCTTGTTCTGGAAGCGGTCCAGGCTGATGCGGGCCCAGACCTGCTCGTCACCGCCGCCGCACGGCCACTGGATGACCTTGGCGCCGTTCTGCGTGCTGGCGCCCGCGAGGGCCAGGCATTTGCCGTTCACCTTGTTGACGACCCGGAAGCCTCCGGTCACCGACTGGAGCGCCCAGTAGTTGCTGTCGCTGTTGCTGCACGACCACTGGATCATCGCGATGCCGTTGTCGTAGCTGGAATCGGGGTTGGCCAGGCACTGGCCGCTGTTGTAGTTGTACAGACGGGCGTAGGTGGACGTGTCCTCGGACCAGACCCAGCGCTGATCCAGGTTCGTCGAGCAGGTCCACTGGATGGCCGCGGCGCCGTTGGCGGTGGTGGAGCTGGGGACCGCCAGGCACTTGTCGCTGTTCACGTTCCGCAGCCGGTTCCAGCTGTCGTGGACCCAGACCTGCTCGTTGCCGGCGGCGTTGCAGGGCCATTGAACGGCCTGTGTCCCGTCGGCCAGGCTGGAGTTGGGCATGGCGAGACACTTGCCGCTGTTGCGGTTGCGGACCAGGTAGCGGTCTCCGTTGCCGCCAGCCACCTTGGTGAACGTCCAGTCCTGGTCCTCGTTCTCGGTACAGGTCCACTGGACCAGGCCGGTGCCGTCGGCGACGCTGGAGCCGGGGACGGCCAGGCATCTTCCCGCGTTGAGATTGCGCAGGTTTCTCCAGTCGTCCTCCGCGTTTGCCGGAGTGGAGGAGGACACCGTCCACACCACTGCGGCGGCGACTGCGCACAGCGCCGTGAAGGCAGCCGCGAAGACGCGGGTCAGTTTTTTCATATGCATGACATCGAGCAACCTCTCTGTTTCCGTCGTTGGACCGTTCCGCGGCGACTTGATCAGGATGCGATGCGGTTGCTGAGGGAGTCGTTAGCAGTGGGTCCACTGAGACTTGGCTGTGGATCTACTCCCGCTACTCCCGCACGGTGAGCGACTGGAGCCGGTACTCCTTGGGCGACATCCCGTACGCGGTACGGAAGGCGCGGGAGAAGTCGGCCGCGCGGGGCAGGCCCCAGCGGGCGGCGATCGTGTGGATCGGCGTGGTGCGCAGGGCGGGATCCGCCAACTCGCGCCGGGCGCCCTCCAGTCGGCGGCGGCGGATGCAGGCCGCGACCGTTTCCCCCTGTGCCGCCTCCTGGAAGATGCGGTGCAGATAGCTGAGGGAGATGTGGTGCGCCGCGGCGATCACGCGCGGTGTCAGCTCCGGATCGTGCAGGTTCTGCCGGATGAATGCATGGATGCGCTGTGCCATGGCCCCCTGCCGGGTCTCCGGCGGCAGGGCGGCTTCCGTCTCCAGGACCTGGGCGATCCAAGCCGACAACAGGTCGAGGAGGACGGTCCCCAGACGCGGCGCGTCGGACGGCCGCAGGGTGTCGGCCTGCCGGTCGAGGCCGGTGAGGAATTCCGTCAGCAGGACGCCGATTCCCTCCCGCCCGGAGAGCCGCCTACCCAACAACTCACGGTGCGGGGGCACGTGCAGCAGCGCCTTGGGGACCTCGACTCCCACGGCCTTGAGCGCGCCGCTCTCCCGGTCGTCGTACGCCCGCAGGTCGCCCGGCCGCGAACTGTCGGCCAGGTACAGGTCGCCCGGGCTGAAGGTGTCGGTCCGGCCGCCGTGGTCGAAGGCCAGCCCACCGCGGAGGAGCAGCCTCAGGTGGAGGATCTCGGGGTCGGACTGCCGCACCATTTTCGCGGTCCGCAGGAACCGCGCCGGCCGGAACGACGTCGGCCACACCGTGACCGGTCCCAGCTCCAGCACTCGCTGCTCGGCCCAGTAGTCGGCGGCGTAGTCACTGGTGACCTCAAGCGGTGCCGCGGTGCGACCGACCCGCTCCCGCCAGAACTCGAGCCTGTCATGCGCAGGCACGTCCTCGCACCGGAACACCGTCCCGATCATCCCCCACCCCGCCCCACCCGTCCCCGCATCCCCGTCGGACGGAGATCACAGGGACGGATGATGCGTGGGCCAACCCTTCTTGGCGTGAACGCCGGGTGGATTCGAGGAGAAGTGATCTCCTTGTCATGCTCAACCTGTGGAAGGAGAGACCGCCTCGCGGGGCAGCGAAAGGTCCATGTCGACCACGCGTTCGTCGCCCCCGTGAGTCGCCGCCGAGGCGTGCGGGGCGTGGCCGGAGGCGCGGGCGGCGAGGACGTACGCGCCCTGGGTGGGGACGGTCAGCGCGTAGCTGCCGTCGTCGGCGGAGAGCGTCGCGCCCGCCTGTCGGCCCCGGCGGTCGATCAGGGTGACCTTCGCGCGGGCGACCGGTGCGCCGCCGGCGTCCAGGACCCGGCCGCGGAAGCCGCGGAGTGCCTCCTCGGCGCGGGCCAGGTTCTCCTCCTCCTCGCTGCTCGCGCGCAGCTGGGGCGCGCGGTTCGGCTTGGGCAGGAACAGGGCCATCAGCAGGCCGACGGCCACGGCGCCCGTGGCGATCAGGAAGGAGACCCGGAAGCCGTGCATGGTCGGGACGGCGACGCCGTTCATGTCGTTCGCGGTGTTGGCGAGCACCATGCCGATCACGGCGCTCGACACCGACGTACCGATGGAACGCATCAGGGTGTTCAGGCCGTTCGCGGCGCCCGTCTCCGAGGCCGGGACCGCGCCGACGATCAGCGCCGGGAGCGAGGAGTACGCGAGGCCGATGCCCGCGCCCAGGATCACCGCGATGACCAGGGACTGCCAGGAGGCGCTCATCAGGCCGAGCCCGGCGCCGTAGCCGATCCCGATGATCAGCATGCCGAGGATGAGGGTGGACTTGGGGCCGTACTTCGCCGACAGGCGGGCGTAGACGGGGGCCGTGAACATCATCGTCAGGCCGAGCGGGGCCACGAGCAGCCCCGCTACGACCATCGACTGGCCGAGGCCATAGCCCGTGGCCTTCGGGAGCTGGAGCAACTGGGGAAGGACGAGCGAGACGACGTAGAAGGAGACACCGACCATGATCGACGCCAGGTTGGTGAAGAGGACGGCCGGGCGGGCGCTGGTGCGCAGGTCGACCAGAGGGGCGGCGGTGCGCAACTCGTAGACACCCCACAGGAGCAGGACTACGACGGCGCCCGCGAACAGGCCCAGGGTGGTGCCCGACGTCCAGCCCCAGTCGCTGCCCTTGGTGATGGGGAGCAGGAAGAGGACCAGGCCGAGGGAGAGACCGAACGCGCCCGGCAGGTCGAAGGAGCCCTTGGCGCGCATCGGGGACTCGGGTACGACGAGGAGGGTGAGGACGATCGAGAGGACACCGAGGCCGGCGGCGCCGTAGAAGAGGGCGTGCCAGTTCGTGTGCTGGGCGACCAGGGCCGCGGCGGGCAGCGCGAGGCCGCCGCCGACGCCGATCGAGGAGCTCATCAGGGCCATCGCCGAGCCGAGCTTCTCGCGGGGCAGCATGTCGCGCATCAGGCCGATGCCGAGCGGGATCGCGCCCATCGCGAAGCCCTGGAGCGTACGGCCGACGATCATCGGAAGCAGGTCGCTGGTGACGGCGCTGATCAGCGCGCCGACGACCATCACGGCCAGGCTGAAGATCAGCATCCGCCGCTTGCCGAACAGGTCACCGAGCCGGCCCATGATCGGCGTGGCCACGGCTCCGGAGAGAAGCGTCGAGGTCAGGACCCAGGTGGCGTTGCTGGGTGAGGTGTCGAGGAGCTGCGGCAGATCCTTGATGACCGGGACGAGCAGGGTCTGCATCACCGCGACCACGATGCCCGCGAAGGCGAGTACGGGGACGACGGCCCCGCCGGCTCTGGGGGTGGGCTGGTCGGGCGGCGTTGGTTTCATGTGCATCATGAACCCGGTGTGCCCGGGCAACTATTCCGATGCTTTGGCGTACTAACGAATTCTTGACCGACTCATGACGATCTGATCGCCCGTCAGTGGTGCGACGGTCGTGCGAGCTACCGCAGCGGTCCTACGACCTACGACCGAGGGACGGGTGGCGCGAAATCCCGATGCAAGGGGCGTAACCCGATTGAGAGCATGACGCTCATGCTCCGAGCCGCAGACACCGCCCCGATAGCCAGCCGTACCTCACCTCCCGCCTGGCTGGTGGTGGCGCTCGCGTGCGCCGGGCAGTTCCTCGTCGTGCTCGACGTCTCCGTCGTGAACGTGGCGCTGCCCTCGATGCGGGCCGACCTGGGGCTGAGCGCCCCCGGCCTGCAGTGGGTGGTGAACGCCTACGCCATCGCCTTCGCCGGGTTCATGCTGCTCGGCGGACGGGCCGGCGACCTGTACGGCCGCAAGCGGATGTTCCTGGCGGGGCTCGGCCTGTTCACGCTGGCCTCCCTCGGCGGCGGACTGGCCCAGGAGGAGTGGCAACTGCTGGTGGCGCGGGCCGTGCAGGGCCTGGGCGCGGCCGTGCTGGCGCCCGCGACGCTGACCATCGTGACCTCGGCGGTGCCGGAAGGGCCGGCGCGGGCGCGGGCCATCGCGACGTGGACGGCGGTCGGCGCGGGCGGGGGAGCGGCGGGCGGGCTCGTCGGCGGGGTGCTGGTGGACGCCCTGTCGTGGCGGTGGGTGCTGCTGATCAATGTGCCGGTGGGCGCGGTGGTGCTGCTCGGTTCCCTGCGGTGGCTGGCGGAGAGCCGGGCCGGGGACGGGCGGCGCCTCGACCTGCCCGGCGCACTGCTGGTGACCGGAGGGCTGGCGAGTCTGGCGTACGGCATCTCGCAGACCGAGGCCGAGGGCTGGACGGCCTCGGCCACCCTCGTCCCGCTGCTCGCCGGGCTCGCGCTCATCGGGCTGTTCCTCGTCGTCGAAGCGCGTACGGTGGCTCCGCTGATGCCGCTCGGACTGCTGCGGGTGCGGTCGGTGGCCGCGGCGAACGTGGCGATGTTCCTGAGCGGCTCGGCGATGTTCGGCATGTGGTTCTTCATGACGCTGTACGCCCAGAACGTACGGGGCTACTCGCCGCTGGAGGCCGGGCTCGCGCTGGTGCCGAGTTCCCTGGCCGTGGTCATCGGCTCGAAGCTCGCGCCCCGCTTCATGCCCGTGATCGGGGCGCGCAGCCTGGCCGTCCTGGGCACGCTGGTGGGAGGCGCCGGGTTCGGCTGGCAGTCGACGCTGACCACGGACGGGCCGTACGTCACCGCCATCATGCTCCCGGGGATCCTGATGATGCTGGGCGCGGGCCTCGCGATCACACCGCTCGCCTCGCTGGCCACGTCGGGGGCGGCGCCGGGGGAGGCCGGACTCGTCTCCGGACTGGTCAACACCTCGCGGACGATGGGGGGTTCGCTGGGGCTCGCGGTCATGTCGACGATCGCGGCGGCGCGTTCGGCGGGGAGCGTCGACCCTCAGGCGCTGACGGAGGGGTACGCGCTGGCGTTCCGCGTGAGTGCGGGGGTGCTGGTGGCGGGGGCGGTGCTCATGATGGTGTGGCTGCCCGGGAGAAAGTCCGGGCACTGAATCCGGGCACTGAATCCGAGCACTGAATCCGGGCATTGAATCGGGCACTGAGAGAAGAACGTGCTCGTCCGAGGCAACGGTTCGCGTGGCCCATGGACTCCTTTGAATATCTAGGAGGTGCCCATGGGGGATCGCAAGGAGGCTCGGGACACGGAGTTCCAGAGCTTTGTCACCGGCCGCTGGCCGCGGCTGATGCGGACGGCATTTCTCCTCACGGGGGAGCAGCACGCCGCGGAGGACCTGGTCCAGTCCACGCTCGAGCGGGTCTACGTGGCCTGGCGCAAGGTCGGTTCGGCCGACGACCCGGAGGCGTATGTACGACGCGTGATGGTCAACGCCCATGCGCGCAGACACCGTCGACGGCTGAAGGAGTATCTGGCGCCGAAGGACGACTCGGGCCTGGTGCGCGAGGAGCCCGACAGCGGCGACCGCATCGCCCAGGCCGACGACCGCAACGAGTTGCTGAAGGCGCTCGCCCAACTGCCGCCACGGCAGCGGGAAGCGGTGGTCCTGCGGTACTGGGAGGACCTGACGGAGACCCAGACCGCCGAGGCGATGCGCTGTTCCGTCGGCGCGGTGAAGAGCAACGCGGCGAAGGGGATCGCGAAACTCCGGGCCATACCGGGGCTGGCGGAGATGGTGACGCAGGGAGGGCGGAAGTGATGAGCGCGGACCGGGAGACGAACCACGACATGACGGACACGGACATCGCCTTCCTGCTGGCCGACGCCGCGGACGAGGTCGAGATCGGTATAGCCCCCTACCAGGAGGTCATCCGCGGCGGCCGGCGGCGCAGGGCGCGGCGCTGGGCGGTGGTGGCGGCGACGGCGCTGGTGCTGACCGGTTCGGCGGGGACGCTGGCCATCGCGGGGATGCCGGGCGGCGACCGGGACCGGGGCTCGGTGGTGGCGACTCAGCCGCCGACACCGACGCCCACTCCCTCGGCGACCGAGACTCGGAGCGCGGTCGTGCCCCAGGAGACCCTGCTGGCGGTCGGCACGGACCAGGGCAAGGAGTGGCGGGTCGCCATCGACGTCTGGCCGGCGGCACGCGACAAGACGGAGGCACAGCTCCAGCTGAGCGCGATGAACGAGAAGTATCCGACCGGCATGCGTCAGTTCTCCGAGCTGATCGGCAAGAGCACGTACATCCTGTACCGGAGCGTCGGCGACGGAGATCCGATTCTGTCCATGGAAGCGCAGTTCACCCAGGCCGACACCAAGTCGGTCGCGGGCATCGAGTCGGGCGCGCTCCCCCTGACGGACGGCCCCGACACCTCCCAGCGCCTGGTCGTCGGCCAGGTCGCCCCCACCGTCCAGCGCGTCACCTGCACCTGGACGAACGGCACGACCACCGAGGTCCACCGGGTGCCGAAGGGGTACGACGTGAACAGCGACGACCAGGTGATCCGCCCGGTGGACGGAATGCCCGTGAACTGGTTCGTGTGCTTGGCACCGGAGGGGACGGAGTACGAGAGCGTGAAGGTGACGAAGTAGGGGAGCGGTTGTAAGGGAGTGGTTGTAGGGGAGTGCCCGCCTGCTGCGATCTACGATCACCGGACGGATGAGGAGGTGGACCCGGATGGACCGGAACATACGCACTGTGGAGGACGTACTCCGGCTGCTGGACGGCCTGTTCGCGCCGGACGCCGACCGGTGGACGGACCGGGGCGCCTCATGGTGGGACGGGTTCTATGCGGACCGCTCCAAGCCGGTGCCGTTCTTCGTGGCGAAACCGGACGAGAACCTGGTGTCGTATCTCGACCGCGGGCTGATCACCGCGGGAGGCCGTGCGCTCGACCTGGGCTGCGGTCCCGGCCGCAACACGGTTCACCTCGCCGCGCACGGCTTCGAGGTGGACGCCGTGGACCTGTCCCCGGCGGCCGTCGACTGGGCGCGGGAACGGTGCCGTGAGGACGGGGTCGAGGCCACGTTCCACTGCGGGGACGCCTTCGCCCTCGCCGGCAAGGAACTGGCGGGACCGTACGACCTGGTCTACGACTCCGGCTGCTTCCACCATCTGCCGCCGCACCGCCGGGTCAGCTACCTGGCCCTGCTCGACCAAGTCCTCGCCCCTGGCGGCCACTTCGCCCTCACCTGCTTCGCGGCGGGCGAGGTGGGTTCCGAACTGTCCGACGCCGACTTCTACCGCGAGGCCCGACTGCACGGCGGGCTCGCCTACACCGACGAGTCCCTGCGCGGGATCTTCTCGGATCTGACCGAGGTCGAGCTGCGCCGGATGCGGGACGAACCGGAGGGGTCGGCGTGGTTCGGGGAGGAGTTCTTGTGGACGGCGTTGTTCAGGAGGGAGTCCGTGGGATGACGCGGGGTCAGTGAGGTCAGAGCCACCCCTGCTGACGGGCCTCCCGCAGCGCTTCCGTCCGGTTTCTGGTGCCCGTCTTGCCGATCGCCGCGGAGAGGTAGTTGCGGACCGTCGACTCGGAGAGGTGGAGCGAGGAGGCGATGTCGGAGACCGTCGCGCCGTCCGCGGAGGCCTTGAGGACGTCGCACTCGCGGGGGGTGAGCGGATTGGGGCCGGCGCTGAGCGCGGCGGCGGCGAGGGCGGGGTCGATCACCGTCTCTCCGGTGAGCACCCGGCGGATGCAGGCGGCTAGTTCCTCCACCGGACCGTCCTTCACCAGGAAACCGGCGGCGCCCGCCTCCATGGCCCGCCGCAGGTATCCGGGACGGCCGAACGTGGTGAGGATCAGCACCCGGCAGTCCGGCACCTGGTCACGCAGCTCGGCGGCGGCGTCCAGACCGCTCTTGCCGGGGAGTTCGATGTCCAGCAGGGCCACGTCGGGACGGTGGATCTGTGCCGCGTCCACGATCACGTCGCCGGCCGCCACCTGGGCCACGACCTCGATGTCCGGTTCCATGCCGAGCAGCAGGGCGAGGGCGCCGCGCATCATGCCCTGGTCCTCGGCGAGGAGAACGCGGATGGATCTGGCCGGGCGATGATCGCGGGGCATCTCGTTCACGGGCCAAGAGTAGGGCGCCCACCAGTCAAGCGAGTTGCTCCGCCGGTATCGGTCGTGGCACGTCCGTCGCGTCCACAGGCAACTCCGCGGTCACCGTGAAGCCCCCGTGAGATCCCGGCCCGGCCGAGAGGGAGCCGCCCGCCGTGGCGAGGCGTTCGGTCAGCCCCTTGAGACCGGTGCCGCCGACGCCCTCCAGGAGATTGCGCCCGACCATCCCTGTGCCCGTCCCGTCGTCCGTCACCGTGAGCCGAACGCGTTCCGTCGCTCCCGACACCGTGATCTCGCAGTGGGCCGCGTCGGAGTGGCGTACGACATTGGTGACCGCCTCGCGTACCACCCAGCCCAGCAGGGCCTCGGTCTGTGGGGGAAGCGGGGGGCCGGAGCGGTGGACCGTGGGGTCGATGTTCGCTGCGGAGAGGGCGGAGCGGGCCCGGTCGAGTTCCGTGGTGAGGCTGCCCTCGCGGTAGCCCGTGACCGCCTCGCGGATCTCGGTCAGGGCCTGGCGGCCGACGGACTCGATGTCGCTGACCTGGAGGAGGGCCGCGTCGATGTCGCGGGGTGCCAAGCGGCGGGCCGCCTCCGACTTGACCACGATCACCGAGAGCGTGTGGCCCAGCAGGTCGTGCAGGTCGCGGGAGAAGCGCAGGCGTTCCTCCTCGACAGCACGGCGGGCCAACTCCTCGCGCGCGGCACGCAGTTCCCGTACCGCCTCGGACAGGGACAGGATCGCCGCCGTCACCATCGTCGAGATCCACGTGGCGTAGGCGATGTCGAGACCGCCCCAGCCATCGCGGGTGACGGCGGCCACGCCCGCCAGCACGGCCACGAGTACGCCGGCCCAGCGCAGGTGCGGCATCCGTACCACCGCACCCGTCGCGAGGCCGAACAGGGGGAAGAAGAGCAGCCAGGTGTCGCCGTACCCGATGGCCAGACCGCAGGTGACCAGGCCCATCAGGACCAGGGCCACCCGAGTCGAGGTCGCATCACGGGTCTCCCGCCGGAAAGCGCGGAACGCCACATAGATGTAGAGGGAGTTGAAGGTGAGCAGCCCCAGGCCCGCGATCAACGGGTTCGAGGTCTGGCCCTGGAAGAGGTTGGAGAAGGAGCCCATTCCCATGAACAGCCACGGCAGGAGGCTGAAGCCGGTGGGCGGCGGACCCACGTTCGCAGGGACCTTCCCCTCCTTGCGGGCGGCCTTGTACTCGGCGTACTCGGCGTTGCACGGTATCTTCCGCATCTTCTGCAACCAGGACATGTCCTGCCCCCGATCAGACGGTCCCGGCGTTGCGCCGGTACGACAACACAGCGTACGAACCGAAGGCCAGCAGCCAGACTCCCAGCACCAGAATCGCGGCGGCCGCCGGTGCGTGACCCTCGGCGACGGACCGGCCGAGCTGGGCGAAGCGGTTGGAGGGGGTGTACGTCGACAGGGAGCGCAGCCAGTCGGGGAACAGCGCGATGGGGAACCACAGGCCGCCGACCACCGACAGGCCCAGGTTGCACAGCATGTTCGCCACGCCGGTGGTCTGCGCGGTCAGCCCGTAGCCGTTGCCGAGCCCCAGCAGCGTGAATGGAACAGACCCCAGCCACAGCAGCACCGCGATCGCCGCCCACTGCCATACGGCGAGCCGGACGCCGTTGACCAGGCCGCCGGCCGCGAGGACCGCGACGATCGCCGGGAGCACCGTCACCGAGCCGGTCAGCGCCCGGCCGATCACGACCTCGCGCGGGCTCATCGGGGTCACCCTCAGCTGCCGCAGCCAGCCGATGGCCCGGTCCTCGGCGACGCCGCCACCCGTGTTCAGGGCCGAGCCGAGCGCGCCGTACGCGGCCATCCCGACCATCGACTGGGCCTTCCAACTCCCGTCGTTCGGACCGAGATTGGTGAACAACAGGTACATCATCACCGGCATCGCGATCCCGCCGATCACAAATCCCCGGTCGCGCAGCGTCCGGCGCACTTCGAGCCGCAGGTAATCCGAGATCGCGGACATCACACCGCCTCCGCGACACGCGAGCTCGAGGTCAAAGTCGAGTCCGAGTCCGAGGTCGAGTTCGAGGTCAGCGTCAGGAACGCGTCCTCAAGCGACGCCGGCGCCACCTCCAGCCCACGGACCGCGCCCAGCGCCGCCAGCGCGATCACGGTCGCGTCCGAGTCGTCGGTGCGCAGCCGCGCCCGGCCCCCGCGCACCTCCACCGACCGCACCCCGGGCAGCGACTCCAGGTCCAGGTCCGGTCCTGCCCGTACACCCGGCACATCCACCGCCACGACACTGCCGCCGACCGCCCGTTTCAGCTGCTCGCCCGAGCCGTCCGCGACGATCCGGCCGTGGTCGACGACGAGGATCCGGTCGGCATACGCGTCCGCCTCCTCCAGGTGGTGCGTGGAGAACAGGACGGTGTGGCCGCGGCGCGCATACGCCCGTATCGAGCGCCAGAAGGACTGGCGGGCCTCCACGTCCAGGGCGGCCGTAGGCTCGTCCAGCACGATGAGGGCAGGGTTTCCGGCGAGCGCGACCGCGAACCGCACCCGCTGCGTCTGGCCGCCGGAGAGCCGGTCCACCCGTCGCTCCGCCAACTCGGCGAGTCCGGCCAGCTCCAGGGCCTGGTCGACCGGGAGCGGGGCGGGGTAGCGGGCGGCCACGAAGGAGACCAGTTCGCGCACGGTGACCCGGGGCACCGCCCGCGCCTCCTGGAGCATCGCCCCCACCCTGCCCGCCCGCACCGACCGCTCCGGAGGCCCGCCGAAGAGTTCCACCGTGCCCTCGTCAGGCTCGTTCAGGCCGAGCAGCAGCGAGATCGCCGTCGACTTGCCGGCACCGTTGCGGCCGAGCAGCGCGACCGTCTCGCCGTGCGTGATCTCCAGATCGAGGCCGTCGACGGCCCGTACCGCACCGAAGCTCTTGACCGCCCCCGCGAAGGACACGGCCGCCCCCGTGAAGTCCCCGGCATGTTCTGTCTGCGTCATGACCTCGACGCTACGGACCCGCCACACCGGCAGGGCAGATGCGCTTGTACGGACTCCCACGGGACAAATGTCATGGCCCAACCGGCTCCGCACAGGTCTGACCCGGCCCCGCACATGTCTGACACCCTGTCAGGAGTCTTCACAACTTCAGAGCCCTGGGCTATACAGAGGTCGCCGGACTGGAACGCGTTCTAGGTCGGCCAGTGAACGACCTCGGTGCGGCCGACGGTGCGGACGGCCGCGCCGAGGTTCTCTGCCCGGGAGAGTCGTCAGGAGTCCTGAGCCCTATGCCCATCGACGCAGCCAAGGCGCTCGCCGCCGAACCCCGTTCCGGCGATATCGCCTGGGACCACAAGGATGTGCAGCTGTACCACCTGGGGGTGGGCGCCGGCGCCAATCCCGACAAGAAGAACCCCGCCACGGACCCCGACGAACTGCGCTACACCCTGGAGTCCCGGCTGCACGTCCTGCCGAGCTTCGCCACCGTCGCGGGCAGCGGCTCGCCCGGCGTGATCAGCAGCCTGTCCATGCCCGGCGTCGAGGTCGACCTGGCCCGTGTCCTGCACGGCGGCCAGTCCCTGACCCTCCACCGCCCGATCCCGGTCAAGGGCACCGCCACCGCCACCGGCCGGATCGCCGCCGTCTACGACAAGGGCAAGGCCGCCGTCCTCGTCATGCGCACCGAAGTCACCGACGCCGAGGGCCCGTTGTGGACCAACGACGCGCAGATCTTCGTACGCGGAGAGGGCGGGTGGGGCGGCGACCGCGGGCCGTCCGCGCGCCTCGAACCGCCCGCCGGTGAGCCGGACAAGGTCGTCGAGCGGCCGATCCGCGAGGACCAGGCCCTCCTCTACCGCCTCTCCGGCGACTGGAACCCGCTGCACGCCGACCCGGAGTTCGCCAAGGTCGCCGGGTTCGAGCGGCCCATCCTGCACGGGCTGTGCACCTACGGCATGACGCTCAAGGCGGTCGTCGACACGCTGCTCGGCGGCGACACCGCCCGCGTGCGGTCGTACGCCACACGGTTCGCCGGGGTCGTCTACCCGGGCGAGACCCTGCGCATCCGCATGTGGCGCCAGGGCGCAGATGCCGTCCGGGTCGCCGTGAGCGCGGTCGAGCGGGACGACGCGCCCGTCCTCGCCGACACCATCGTCCAGCACTCGTGAACGACGACTCATTGAACGACGTTTGAGGGGAGCCGCACCATGCGCGCAGCCGTACTGCACGAGATCGGCCAGGACAAACTCGACGTCCTCGACGACATCGAGGCGGTGGGCTTCGGCCCCGGACGGGTCAAGGTCCGGGTGCGGGCCACCGGACTGTGCCACTCGGACCTGTCCGCGATGGGCGGCGTCCTGCCACAGCCGGCGCCCTTTGTGCCCGGTCATGAGGGCGCGGGCGAGATCCTCGAAGTCGGCGACGGAGTCAGCGACTTGAGCGTCGGCGACCGGGTGGTCCTGTGCTGGCTGCCCGCCTGCGGCACCTGCCCCGCCTGCAAGCGCGGACAGACCGAGCTGTGCCTGGCCGGGTTCATGAACGCGGGCACCCCCAACTTCAAGCGCCCCGGCGGTGACGTCTTCGGCATGGCGGGCACCGGCACCTTCACCGAGGAGGTCGTCGTCGACGCCCGGTGCGCGGTGCCGATCCCGGACGACGTGCCCTTCGACATCGCCGCGCTCATCGGCTGTGGCGTGACGACAGGGCTGGGCGCGGCCCTCAACACGGCCGATGTGGAGGCCGGTTCGTCGGTCGCCGTGATCGGGTGCGGCGGGGTCGGGGTCTCCGCCATCCAGGGGGCCCGGCTGAAGGGCGCCGCCGAGATCGTCGCCGTCGACCCGGTCGCCTCGCGCCGCGAGTCCGCGCTCAAGTTCGGTGCCACGAAGGCGGTTTCGCCGGACGAGCTGCCCGACGTCAAGCAGAACGTCACCGCCGGCGAGGGCTTCGACTACGTCTTCGAGGTCGTCGGCAAGGCCGCCACCGCCCGCACCGCCTACGAGAACACCCGCCGTGGCGGCACCCTCGTCGTCGTCGGCGCGGGCGCCATGGACGACTTCCTCCAGCTCAACATGTTCGAGCTGTTCTTCGACGAGAAGCGCATCCTGCCGTCCATGTACGGCGGCGGCGACGTCCTGCGCTCCTACGAGCGGACGATCTCGCTGTGGCGGGCCGGCCGGATCGACCTGGAGGGACTGATCACGCACCGCGTCCCCTTCGCCGACATCAACGAGGCCCTCGACCAGATGCGGACGGGCACGGCGCTGCGCACGTGCATAGAGATCTGACCCCCTCTCTCGACCCCCTCCCTCTCGACTCCCCTCTCGCGAAAGGACCTTGATGTCACTGCCACTTGAGGGCCTGTCGGCCGTCGTCACCGGCGCCGGACGCGGACTGGGCCGGGCCGAGGCGCTGGAACTCGCCCGGCTCGGCGCGGCCGTCGTCGTCAACGACTACGGACAGCCCGGCCGCGACGGCTCCGGCGAGGCGTCCGCCGCCCCCGCCGAGGAGGTCGCCGCCGAGATCCGCAAGGCAGGCGGCACGGCACTGGCGCATGTGGGCGACGTCGCCGACTTCCAACAGGCCCGCGCACTCGTGGAGTTGGCGATCGAGGAGTTCGGCAAGCTGGACATCCTCGTCAACAACGCGGGCATCCTGCGCGACCGTATGGTCTTCTCCATGACCGAGGACGAGTGGGACTCGGTGATACGGGTCCACCTCAAGGGCCACTTCAACACCACCCACTTCGCCTCCGCGCACTGGCGCGAGCGCTCCAAGGCGTCGGGCGCACCGGTCTACGGGCGGATCGTGAACACCTCCTCGGAGGCCTTCCTCGCCGGCTCCGCCGGACAGCCCAACTACGCGGCCGCAAAAGGCGGAATCGTCGGCCTCACCACCTCCACGGCCCTCGCCCTGGCCAAGTACGGCGTGACGGCCAACGCGATCTGCCCGCGCGCCCGCACCCGGATGACGGAGGACGTTTTCCCCGACGCGTCCGACGGCGGTCTCGACCCCCTCGCCCCCGAGCATGTCGCCCCCCTCGTCGGCTACCTGGCCTCCCCGGCCGCCGCCCGCGTCAACGGCCAGCTGCTCGTCGTCCACGGCGGCATGGTCGCGATCGTCGAACGCCCGTGTGTCCAGGCCCAGTTCGACAGCAAGCAGGAGACCTTCACATACGACGAGTTGGACGCCGTACTCACGCAGCACTACGCGGACACGAAGGGCGAGACGTTCGCAGCGACAGAAGTGCTCGGTCTCAAACGCCAGTAGCCCGTTCTACGACAACGGCCCCGCCCGTCCACTGGACGAGCGGGGCCGATCGACCTACCGTCAGGCAGCCGTCTCGGTCTGCTGCTCCACCGGCTTGCGATGACGGCCGCGTGGGGCCGTCTCACCCTCGTGGGACGAGACCGGACCCCGGTGCTTGCCGCGACCGGCGGACTCCTGGGTCTGGGCAGGCTGCTGGGTCGTAGTGGCGTCACTCATCGGAAGAAATTCACCCCGTCAACATGATCCTTCTTACAGCCGGGCAAGCGTAACCAGCACCCCACGCACCGAATCCAGCCGCACACGCCAACCGCCACGAATTCGTTACTCGGCGGCCATACGTCCCGTAAGTGGAGCCTGCTGCAACGGGATGGGACGTTGTGGCTCCGCGGGTTGTGCCGGGTCCTGTTGGTGATTCTCTGCGGCTTCGTCGTGGCTGGTCGCGCAGTTCCCCGCGCCCCTTTGGGGCGCCTCCCATCGCGCCAATCCGCAGGGCACCGTCCGGGTCGCATACGGCAGTTGCAGCACCCCGTCCCGCGTGAACATCCCCGCCCCCGCCAACCACCCCTCGGGCCCCGGAAGATGACGTACCCGACGCTCGCTCGGCCGCCACAGACCCAGCCAGCTGCTCACCGGCCCGTCGACGCGGAACGCCACCGCACAGCTCTCCGGCATCAGCATCTGCCCCGGCTGGACGGCGAACGGGGTGACCGTGCAGTCCGCCACCCGCAGGCTCTCCGGGAACCGCACCGGCAGCGTGCTGCCCAGCACCCCCCAGCCCAGCCGGGCCTGCCCCGGTGAGGGCGCGTCGGAGCTGATCAGCAGCAGTCCGCTGTCGGGGTCGGCGAGCAGCAGCCGGTCGTCGCTGTCCGCGGCGATCTGCAGCAGCGGCGACACCTCGCCGCCGCGCTCCAGGTCGACGACGACGGTCTTGGTCCGCCCGCCGACCTCCCGGTCGAGGGCCAGTATCCGCCCCGTGCGGTCCAGCCACACCCCGCCCGAGCAGCGCCCGGGGATCTCGGCGAGCTGCTCGGGCCCGAAGGCACCGCCCGCCACCAGCCACACCGCGCTGGAACGCCGGCCCACGGCGAGGGCATACGCCTTGTCGCCGCCCGGCGCGGGCGGCAGCAGCCGCAGCCGGGAGCCGGGGTCCGGGCACTCCACGGCCCCCAGCGGCAGCTCACCGGTGCCGGGTCCGGTCGGGTAGAGCAGCGCGAAGACATGCCGTCCGTCCGTGAGGCGCCGGATCAGGACCCGGCCGTCGCTCATCGGCTGCACCTCGGTGCCGGGTTCCTCGGGCTGGTTGCCGGGCAGCGGCACGGCGTACGGCTCGGGTCCGTCCAGGGTCCAGCGCTCCGGGAACAGGGAGTCGCCGTCCGCGGCGAGGCGTGCGGCGTAGCAGCCGTCCACGGTGATCGCGCACCCCGGCGGCGGGGTCGGGTCGTCCTCGTTCTCCGCGGTGGGTTCGATCGCACAGGCCGTCATCGGTCGATCACCTCCGGCGACGAAGCTAGTTTTCGCACGCACAGACGGGGGACCGCCGGGCCCCCGTTTCACACATAAGGATGGCGACGATTCGATTCGCCTGAGGAAACGGGGGCGGATGTGCTGGACGGGGCGGCGGCCCAGGTGGGGCCCCGGCGCAGGTTCAGTGGCACAGAACCTCCAGGTAGCCTTTGGCGTGTGCCCCGTCTGTCTGAAGTCATCGCCGCGCTGGAGAACCTGTGGCCCGCCGAGCGGGCCGAGTCCTGGGACGCGGTCGGCACCGTCGTGGGCGACCCTGGCCAGGAGGTCGTGAGGGTCCTCTTCGCCGTCGACCCGGTCCAGGAGATCGTCGACGAGGCCGTGAAGCTGGACGCAGACCTGCTGGTCACCCACCACCCGCTCTACCTTCGCGGTACGACGACGGTCGCGGCGTCCCACTTCAAGGGCCGCGTGGTGCACACCCTGATCAAGAACGACATCGCGCTGCACGTCGCCCACACCAACGCCGACACCGCCGACCCGGGCGTCTCCGACGCGCTCGCCGGCGCCCTTGACCTGCGGGTCGTACGACCCCTCGTGCCGGACCCGACCGACCCGTCCGGGCGTCGGGGCCTCGGCCGGATCTGCGAGCTGGACCACCCGCTGCCCCTGCGCGAGTTCGCTGCGAAGGCCGCCGAACGCCTGCCCGCCACCGCGCAGGGCATCCGCGTCGCGGGCGACCCCGAGGCGGTCGTACGGACGATCGCGGTCAGCGGCGGCTCCGGCGACGGCCTCTTCGACGACGTACGTGCGTCCGGTGTCGACGCCTTCCTCACCGCGGACCTGCGACACCACCCGGTGTCCGAGGCCCGCGCCCACAGTCCTCTCGCGCTGCTCGACGCAGCGCACTGGGCCACCGAGTGGCCCTGGTGCGAGCTGGCAGCAGCCCAGCTCGACGAGATCTCCGACCGGAATGGCTGGGACCTGCGCGTCCATGTGTCCAAGACGGTCACCGACCCGTGGACCATCCACTCACCGTCAATGGGAGCCCCCAACTGAACGCCGCGCCCGCCGACCAGATCCGACTCCTCGACGTCCAGGACCTCGACGTCCGCCTCCAGCAGCTCACCCACAAGAGGCGGTCGCTCCCCGAGCACGCCGAGATCGAGTCGCTGACCAAGGACCTCACCCAGCTGCGCGACCTGCTCGTGGCCGCGCAGACCGAGGAGAGCGACTGCGCCCGCGAGCAGATCAAGGCCGAGCAGGACGTCGACCAGGTGCGCCAGCGCGCCGTCCGCGACCAGCAGCGCCTCGACTCCGGCGCCGTCACCTCCCCCAAGGACCTGGAGAACCTCCAGCGCGAGATCGCCTCCCTCGCCAAGCGCCAGGGCGACCTCGAGGACGTCGTCCTGGAGGTCATGGAGCGCCGCGAGTCCGCACAGGAGCGGGTCGCCGAGCTGACCGAGCGGGTCTCCTCCGTCCAGGCGAAGATCGACGACGCGACGGCCCGCCGGGACGCTGCGTTCGAGTCGCTGGACGGCGATATCGCCTCGGCGACCAAGGAGCGCGAGGTCATCGCCGGGTCCGTCCCCGCCGATCTGCTCAAGCTCTACGAGAAGCTGCGCGAGCAGCAGGGCGGGGTCGGCGCGGCCAAGCTCTACCAGCGCACCTGCCAGGGCTGCCGCCAGGAGCTGTCCATCACCGACATCAACGAGATCCGCGCCGCCGCGCCGGACACGGTGGTCCGGTGCGAGAACTGCCGGCGCATTCTGGTGCGTACGTCCGAGTCGGGCCTCTAGGGCCTCTAGGAGCCTTTCCGGTGCGGGAGTTCATCGTCGAGGCCGACGGCGGGTCACGGGGCAACCCCGGGCCCGCGGGCTACGGAGCCGTGGTGACCGACGCGGCGACCGGGGAGACGCTGGCGGAGACGTCCGAGTACCTCGGCATCGCGACGAACAACGTCGCCGAGTACCGGGGGCTGCTGGCCGGCCTGCGCGCCGCCCACGCCCTCGACCCGGCCGCCACGGTCCACGTCCGCATGGACTCCAAGCTCGTCGTCGAGCAGATGTCGGGCCGCTGGAAGATCAAGCACCCTGCCATGAAGCCGCTGGCCGCGCAGGCGGCGGCGGTGTTCGGGGCGGGGCAGGTGACGTATGAGTGGATTCCGCGAGAGCTGAACAGACGGGCGGACCGGTTGGCGAACGAGGCGATGGACACGGGTGGTTCCGCCAGTTCTCTGCGCCGGGGAGTGGCGGAGGGGCCGGGCGGCGCGGAGGGCCTGGGTGGCGGAGCCGCGAAGGCTGATGCCGATGTCCGTGCCGCGCGGAATGTGGCGACGCCGAGTGTCGGGTGGGGTGGCGCCGACCTTGGTGCGCCCGCGACGTTCGTGCTGCTGAGGCACGGCGAAACGCTCCTGACGCCGCAGAAGCGTTTCTCGGGGCGTGGCGGTACCGACCCGTCGTTGTCCGACGTCGGCAGGGAACAGGCCGAACGCGTGGCGGCCGCTCTCGCCCGGCGCGGGACGATCGAGACCGTCCTCGCGTCCCCCCTCGCCCGCACCCGAGAGACCGCCGGAATCGTCGCCGCCCGCCTGGGCCTGGACGTCACCATCGAGGACGGGCTGATCGAGACGGACTTCGGCGCCTGGGAGGGCCTCACGTTCGCCGAGGTGCAGGAGCGCTACCCCGACGACCTGAACGCCTGGCTCGCCTCCCCGGACGCCGAACCGACCGGCGGCGGCGAGAGCTTCGTGGCGACGGCGACACGGATCGCGGCCACGAGGGACAAGCTGGTGGCGGCGTACACCGGCCACACGGTGCTGCTGGTCACCCACGTCACACCGATCAAGACGCTCGTACGACTCGCCCTCGGCGCCCCGCCCGAGTCCCTGTTCCGCATGGAACTCTCGGCGGCCTCACTGTCGGCGGTGGCGTACTACGCGGACGGCAACGCGAGCGTACGGCTGCTCAACGACACGTCGCACCTGCGCTGAGCGCCGCCGCCTCACGGGCCAGTGACTCGATCCGCCCCCAGTCGCGCGCGGCCACCGCATCCTCCGGAAGCATCCAAGTCCCGCCCACACAGCCGACGTTGGGCAACGCCAGATACTCCGGAGCCGACGCGAGCCCGATCCCCCCGGTCGGGCAGAACCGCGCCTGCGGCAACGGCCCGGCGAGCGACTTCAGATAGGCCGTACCGCCCGCCGCCTGCGCCGGAAAGAACTTCATCTCCGTCACCCCCCGCTCCAGCAGCGCCACGACCTCCGACGTCGTCGACACCCCCGGCAGGAACGGCACCCCGGCCGCCCGCATCGCCTCCAGCAGTACGTCCGTCCAGCCCGGGCTCACCAGAAACCGCGCCCCGGCGGCTATGGACTCGTTCACCTGCTCCGGCGTGATCACCGTCCCCGCCCCCACCACCGCGTCCGGCACCTCCCCGGCCATGGCCCGGATCGCGTCCAGCGCGACCGGCGTCCGCAGCGTCACCTCGATCGCCGGCAGCCCACCCGCGACCAGCGCCCGCGCGAGCGGAACGGCGTCGGCGGCGTCCTGCACGACGACGACGGGGACGACGGGGGCGAGATCGAGGAGGGAGGCGCTCATGCTGAGTATCGTGCCGGTGGGACGCATCATGCGCAAAGGCAGTTGCGCATATTGCAACGACCCAAGATCGATGATCAGTGAATCTCGTCCACCAGCACATCCAGCGCCCAAGCCGCCCCCGCCTTCACCGGCGGCTCCGCCTCCACCACATACCCGAGGTCCCGCAGCGCCTCCACCAGCTCGGCCGGCCCCTTAGGCGCCACCCCGCCCGCCAGCAGACTCCGTACGATCCGCCCCTTAGTCGCCTTGTTGAAGTGGCTGACCACCTTCCGCGTCGGCGCATGCAGCACCCGCACGGTCGCCGTCCGCCCGGCCACCTCACCCTTCGGCTTCCAGGCAGCCGCATACGCGGAGGACCGCAGATCCAGCACCAGCCCGCCCCCGGCGACCTCGGGCAGAACGTCGGCCATCGGCGCACGCCAGTGCGCGCCCAGCGCCCCGAGCCCCGGCAGCTTCACACCCATCGAGCAGCGGTACGAGGGAATCCGGTCCGTCACCCGCACGGCACCCCACAACCCCGAGAAGACCAGCAGAGAGCGCCCCGCCCGCCGCTTCGCCGCCGTATCGAGGGAGGCCAGGTCCAGAGCGTCGTACAACACACCGGTGTAGATCTCCCCGGCGGACCGCGTCCCCGCCGTCCGCAACTCCGTGTTCTTGGCGACCTCGCCCTGCAGCCCCTCACTCAGCCCGAGCACCTCACGAGCCTTCTCCTCGTCCCCCGCGCACAGCTCGACGAGTTCGCCAAGAACGGCCTCACGGGCCGGCGTGAGGCCGGGCAGCGACAGCGACTCCAGCTTCAGCGGGGCGCCACGGCCGGACGAGGCCTTGCCTTCGGAAGGCGGCAGCAGGACGAGCACGGGTTCTCCTTGTGTATCGGGCTTCGCGACAGCGTACGGCGTGCTTCGGAAGGGCTTCGCAACGGCGTACGGCGAGCTTCGGCAGAGCTCTGCAACGGCGTACGGCGTACTTCGGCAGGGCTCCGCACCGGCGTACAGGCCGAATTGTGCCTAGGCTCGTGGGTATGCCCCGCCGCCACATCCGCGTGACCGGCGCCCCCGAAGCCCCCCTCCGGGCCGCCCTCACCGCGCTGCGAACCGAACTAGGCGTCTCCGAGAGCTTCCCGCCCGAAGCCGTCCCGGCCACACCCGCCGTGCCGGAGTACGACGCCACCGACATCCCGCTCTTCACCATCGACCCGCCCACCTCCACCGACCTCGACCAGGCGATGCACCTCTCCCGCCAGGGCACCGGCTACCGCGTCCGGTACGCCATCGCCGACGTCGCCGCCTTCGTCGTACCCGGGTCACCGCTGGACCTGGAGACCCATCGCCGAGTGACCACCCTGTACTTCCCGGACGGGAAGATCCCGCTGCACCCGGTGCTGCTGAGCGAGGGAGCGGCAAGCCTGCTCCCGGACCAGCTCCGCCCGGCCGCCCTGTGGACCATCGACCTCGACGCGGACGGCCGCACGCTCGCCGTCGACGTCCGCCGGGCCCTGGTCCGCAGCCGCGCCAAGCTGGACTACGCGGGAGTGCAACGGCAGATCGACTCGGGTGCGGCGGAGGAACCGCTCGCGCTGCTCAAGGAGATCGGGGAGGCGAGGGAGCGCCTGGAGATCGAACGCGGCGGCATCTCGCTCACCGTGCCCGAGCAGGAGATCGTGGAGCGCGACCACACCTACGAGCTGAACTACCGCGCCCCACTCCCGGCCGACGGCTGGAACGCCCAGATCTCCCTGCTCACGGGGATGGCGGCCGCGGATCTGATGCTGGGTGCCGGCACCGGCGTACTCCGCACCCTGCCCGCCGCCCCCGACGGCGCCGTCGGCCGCCTCCGCCGTACCGCACACGCCCTGCACATCGACTGGCCGCACCACGTCTCGTACGCCGCCCTGATCCGCTCCCTCGACCCGCACCGCCCGCACCACGCGGCGTTCCTGCTCGAGTGCACGACGCTGCTGCGAGGCGCGGGCTACACGGTCTTCCGGAACGGGCTCCTGCCCGACATCACGACGCACTCCGCGGTCGCGGCCCCCTACGCCCACTGCACGGCCCCCCTCCGCCGCCTCGCCGACCGCTACGCCACCGAGATCTGCCTGGCGACAGTTTCCGGAGGCGCTGTGCCCGACTGGGTACTCGCCGCCCTCGACACCCTCCCCAAGGAGATGGCCGACGGCACGCGGAGGGCGGGCCAGGTGGAGCGTGCCTGCGTGGACATCGTGGAGGCGGCGCTGCTCAAGGACCGGGTGGGGGAGGTCTTCGACGGGTGCGTGGTGGACGTGGAGGAACGCCGTCCGAGGGTGGGGAAGATCCAATTGGAGTCCCCGGCGGTAGTCGCCCCCATCGAGAGCGACACCGAGCCCCTGCCCCTCGGCGAACGCCTCCGCGTACGGCTCACCCAAGCGGATCCGGCAGCGGCGAGGGTGCGTTTCGCGCCTGCGTGATCGCTTGCTTGGTTGTTCGTACGAGGCGGTCGGCGTCGTCGGCGTGCAGCCGGACGAGTTGGACCCTCCGTTGCCGCCCGAAGAAGGTGAAGTGGGTGATGGGTTCGGTGAGTTCGATCGTGACATCGGTCTGCGAGCCCACGGGGATGTCGAGTTCACCGTCGGTGCGCTGGTGGGTGGTCCGCAACTCCCGTCGTATGGAAGCGATGTGGGTGACGGGGATGCGCAGATCGACGTGGGCGGCGTAACGGACGTGGAGTGAGCCGTCGTTGAGTACGTGGGGCCGTACGACCGAGGCGGCGTGCAGGCCGACGATGATGACGACGCCGTACACGTCCAGGACGAGCACGATCCGCTCGACGGTCGGCCAGTGACGCAGCAGAACGGACATGGTCACCGTCTCGATCATGCACACGAACGCGAACCCGAACATCACCGCACCCTGCCCGCGCGCATACCCGAAGGCCTGCCCGCCGCCGCCCGTCCCGTGGCGTCGCCTGGTGGCCCACAGCACGAGGCTGACGAGCAGCCGCAGCTCGTGCCGGAGGAGGGAGCGAGCGATCCGCATGCTCATCCTCATGGCCGCCCCTCCTCTTTCCCGGTCACGATCCGCAGCGCGCGCCGGATCGCCTCGGCCTGCGCGGGGGCGAAGTCGGCATAGAAGGCGCGCAGGAAGCTGTCGTCATGGTCGATGTCGACGTCGTCGGGGAGCAGCTCGCGGGGGATGCAGTCGGCGAGGGCGCGGGCGGCCTCGTCCACGCGGGGGTCGTCTGTGGGGGCGTCGGCGAGGGCGTCGAGGAGGGCGTAGACCGCGAGGGCCTGTTCGACGCCGCCGGGTGTGGCCAGGGCGCTGCCGAGCAGACCCATCAGCCGCTCCCGTTCCTCCGGGTGGGCCGTGGTCTCGATGAGCGCGAGCATCTCGCGGTCCTTGGCGGCCATGGGAGAGTCGGTGGGATGGGCCATCTCGGCGAACAGCGCGGCCAGTTCGGGCGAGACGGGCCCTTCGGCGGGCAGCTCCTCCGCGGAGTCGAGGAGGGCACGGAGCCGCGCCCGGCGCTCCCGGATGGCCGCTTCCTGCCGGGCCAGATCCTCGTCCAGCTCGGTGAGCACCTCGGCGAGGTCCCGGCCCGCGTCGTCCGCGAGAACGTCCCGCACCTCCGTGAGCCCCAGCCCCAGCTCGGTCAGCCGCCGGATCCGGGCGAGGATGACGGCGTGGCGCAGGGTGTAGTTCCGGTAGCCGTTCGACAGCCGCTCCGGCTCGGGCAGCAGGCCCAGGTGGTGGTAGTGCCGCACGGTGCGCGTGGTGACGCCGACGGCTGTGGCGAGTTCTCCGATCCGCATGGCTTCAGTAGAGACGTTGACGTTGCGGCAGGGTCAAGTGACCACGGACTTTCTCCGGCCTCCTCGGCGTTGCACCTCTCTGGGGGTGTGAGATGAGCGCACGGGAACAGGGGACGGGGGTGTGAGATGAGTGCACGGGAACAGGCGACCTGGACCAGGGCACGGCTCGGCCGCTGCGGCCCACCGCTCGACCTGCTCACCGCCCGCTTCGACCGGCACGTCTACGCCTCGCACACGCACGAGGAATTCAGCATCGGCATCTGCGTCGGCGGCTCCGAGGTCATCGACTATCGGGGTGACCACCTCCGCCCCGGCCCGGGCTCCATCGTCGTACTCGCCCCCGGCGAGATGCACACCGGCCGCCCCGCCGCGTCAGACGGCTACGCCTACCGAGCCCTGTACCCCGACCCCTCCCTCCTCACCGAAGGCACCCTCGGCGACGGCCTCCCGTACTTCCGCGAGCCCCTCCTCGACGACCCCGAACTAGCCACCGCCCTCCACCGCGCCCACACCGAACTCAGCGCCTGCCCCGACCCGTTGGAGGCCGAGTCCCGCCTCCCATGGCTGCTCACGGCGCTGGCCCGCCGCCACTCGACGTCCCGAGCGGCGAACGACGTCGTGCCCGGTGCCGCGCACATCGCCCACGTCGTACGAGACCGGCTCGCCGACGAGCTCCTGGCGCCCCCCTCCCTCGCCGAGCTCGCCGCCGACCTGGGGCTGTCCCGCTACCAGCTCCTCCGGGCCTTCCGTACGACGATGGGGATACCGCCGTACGCCTGGCTGGCCCAGCACCGGGTCGGCCGGGCCCGCGGACTGCTGGAGTCCGGACTGCGGCCGGGCGAGGTCGCGGGGATGGTGGGCTTCGCCGACCAGGCACACCTCACCCGCTGGTTCCGGCGGGTGCTGGGGGTGACGCCGGCGGCGTACCGCAACAGCGTTCAAGACGGGCGCCGCTGATCCGGTGAGCATGGCCGCATGACTGCACGCGGCTGGTTTCTGTTCTCCCTGATGGGAGTGGTCTGGGGCATCCCCTACCTGCTGATCAAGGTGGCGGTGGAGGCGGACTTGTCCCCGTCGATGGTGGTGTTCACGCGCTGCGCGTTGGGCGCCGCGCTCCTCCTGCCCTTCGCTCTGCGCCAGGGCGGCCTGCCCGCCACGATACGGACGCACTGGCGCCCGATGCTGGCCTTCGCCTGCATCGAGATCATCGGCCCTTGGTGGACCCTGACCGACGCCGAACGCCACCTGTCCAGCTCCACGGCGGGCCTGCTGATCGCAGGCGTCCCGATCGTGGGCCTGGCCTTGGCCCGCTTCTTCGGCGACACGGAGAGGCTGGGAGTACGGCGTGCGACGGGCCTCGCGCTGGGATTGGCCGGCGTGGGAGTGCTCACAGTCCCGCACCTGACCGGCGGCGACGCCCGCTCGCTGGCCGAGGTGTTCGTCACGGTGATCGGCTACGCGACGGCCCCCCTGATCGCCGCGCGCTACCTCAAGGACGTCCCGACCCTCCAGCTCATCGCCCCTTGCCTGGCCCTCGCGGCCCTGGTCTACGCGCCTGCGGCGGCGGTGACCAGGCCGCCCGAGATGCCCTCGGCTTCGGTCCTGGCCGCACTGGCCGCCCTGGGGGTCATCTGCACCGCGGTCGCCTTCGTGGCCTTCCTGGAGCTGATCAAGGAGGCGGGCCCGACGCGGGCGACGGTCTTCACGTACGTCAACCCGGCGGTCGCGGTGGCAGCGGGCGCGATCTTCCTGGACGAGCCGCTGACGGCAGGCATCGTCGCGGCCTTCACGCTGATCCTGGCGGGCTCGGTGCTGGCGACGTCGGCGGCGGGCCCGCGGAAGGGATCGAGGAAGGCCCCACGCCCGGTAGCATGGTCGACACGGCAGACGAGCCGGGCGGACGGCCGCGTGGAGGTTCCTATGGACCTCCCCGAGGAACGTCCGGGCTCCACAGGGCAGGGTGGTGGCTAACGGCCACCCGGGGTGACCCGCGGGACAGTGCCACAGAAAGCAAACCGCCCAGCGCTTCGGCGCTGGGTAAGGGTGAAACGGTGGTGTAAGAGACCACCAGCGCCTGAGGCGACTCAGGCGGCTAGGTAAACCCCACCCGGAGCAAGGTCAAGAGGAGCCGCCTCTTCGAAAGAAGGACGACTCTGCGCGGACGTTCGAGGGCTGCCCGCCCAAGTCCGCGGGTAGACCGCACGAGGCCGGCGGCAACGCCGGTCCTAGATGGATGGCCGTCGCCCCGACGACCGCGAGGTCCCGGGGCACAGAACCCGGCGTACAGCCTGACTCGTCTGCCGCTCTTTATTTTCGCAGGTCAAATGCCATGTTTACTCGCTGAACAAACTGCGGGGTCGAATCCGGGGCGAATTTGTGCGCAGTGGAGCCTGTTAGAAGTGATCACTGGCGAGAGCGTCTCGCGCCAGCCGGTGTGGTCGCGGGCCGGGCCGCTGTGAAGGGGCGGGGGACTGGGGGTTCAGAAGGAGTAGGGCCCGAACCGGCCCCACATGATGACCGCGGCGACGATGAGCAGGATCGCGTTGAACCCGATGGCCTGCGGCTCCTTGCGGCGGGCGTGGAGGCCCATGGCCAGGACCATGATCACAGCCAGGCCGGTGGCGGCCAGCGGGGTGAGCACGGTGGCGATGTCGAAAGCACCTGGCAGGATCAGCCCGAGTGCGCCGGCGAGTTCGGCGACGCCGATCAGACGCACCACGGGTGTCGAGACGTCACTGACCCACGGCAGCTGGGACATGAGCTTTTCGCGGGGCTGGGTGGACTTGGTGACGCCGGCGGCCGCGAACAACGCGGCTAGGACGCCCTGCAGAATCCACAGGAACACGTTCATCCGAGCGGAAACCTTCTTCTTCGATCGCGCCGCGGCGGGGATCGCCGCGGCGGATGAGGATCGAGCGGATCAAGATTCAGCGGATCAAGATTCAACGGGGGAGAGCCGGGAGGCGTCAGCCGGTGAAGACGCGCTCGGCTTCGTCGCGCTGGGTGTGCAGGTCCCAGTAGAGAGGGGCGATGTCCTCGGCCTCGGCGGTCGGGATTTCGGGAGGGCCGCCCGCGCCGATCCACACGCCGATGGCGACGTGCGCGGCCTGGATACCGGTTCCGGCCAGCTCCTTGTGCAGGTTGAGCGCCCAGTTGCGCAGCGCCGCCTGGGCGGGGTTGACGTTGCCGAGCATCGGGATGGGGTCGACCGAGCCGGCACCGTTGGTGAAGAGCAGGGTGCCCGCGCCGGCCTCACGCATCGCGGGCAGGACGGCCTGGGTGGCGGTGATGGCGCTGCAGAGCAGGAAGTCGATCCATCCCTGTACATCGGAGGCGCTGGTCTGGGACGGGGAGGTGAGGGTCATGGAGTCGATGCTGGGAGCGGGGGAGTGCTCCAGGACGTCGATGCCGCCGAAGCGGGTGGCGGCGTCCTTGAGGGCCTGGGTCAGCGCGTCGTGGTCGCGCACGTCCGCCGGGAACGCGGCGGCGGTGATGCCCTCGGCGGTGAGCCGGCCGACGAGGTCGTCGAGCTTGGCGCGGTTGCGGGCGATGAGAGCGACGTCGTAGCCGCGGGAGCCGAAGGTGCGGGCGATGGCGAGGCCCATGCCGGGGCCGGCTCCGACGATGGCGATGCTGGGCATGGTGCAGTCCTTTCGTGTTGTGGTGGAAGCGTCTGGGGGACGGACTGGTCAGGCGACGGTGATGGCGATCTTGCCGACGGTGCCGGCGCCGAACGCGGCGAATGCCTCGGGGGCACGCTCCAGGTCGAACTCGGAGTTCACCGACACCTTGAGGGCGCCGGAGGCGACCTGCCCGGCGAGGGCGGACAGGGTGTCGGCGGTCGGGTTGGACCGGATCATGGCGGTCTGCAGCTTGCGGTCCTCCGAGGCCTCGGGGACGGTGAGGGCGGAGGCGACGGCGCCGCCGTCGCGGGTCAGCGCGGTGAGCTCGGCCAGGTCGCCGGCGAGGTGCAGCACCGCGTCCACGCCGTCCGGGGCGATCGCCCGGACCTGCGCGGTCATGTCCTGGGTGTAGTCGATGACGGTCACCTCGGCGTCGGTCAGCGCCGAGACGAAGCCGCTCTCGGAACCGGATTTGGCCGTGGCGATCACTCTCGCGCCCCAGGCAGCGGCCAGTTGTACGGCGATCGCACCCACGCCGCCGGTGGCACCGGAGATCAGCACCGTCCTGCCCTCCAGCGGGCCGAGCAGGGCGAGACCGTCGAAGGCGGCGGTGCCCGCCAGCCCGAGCGCGCCGGCGTCACGCACCAAGACCCCGTCGGGCCGGTGGGCGATGCCGATGGCAGCGGGAACGGCGACGTACTGCGCCATCGAACCGGTGCCCAGGTACGCCTTGGTGACCACGCCGAACACGGCGTCGCCGACCACGAAACCCTCGACACCCTCACCGACCGCCTTGACGGTGCCGGCGAAGTCCTTGCCGGGGATCAGCGGGAAGCGGTGCTCCATCATGCCCTGCAGATATCCGGCCGCCGTGCCCAGGTCGAAGCCGTTCACCGAGGACGCGGCCACCTTCACCAGCACCTCACCGGCCTGCGGGCGGGGCACCTCCGCCTCGGTCACCTCGGGGCTGCCGGGTACCTGCGCCAATGTCACAGCGCGCACTGATCATCAACTCCTGGGTATCGGTATCGCTCGATTCGGAAAGGGCCATCCGGTTCGTGATCCGGAAAGACCTGTCCGGTTCGCGATGTCCACGATAACACTGAAACTGGATAGGGCATTCCGATTCGGTAGACTGAGTGTCATGAACCTTGGCGCCCGATCCAGCGATGACCCTGCCGCACAGCCTCTGCGCAGCGATGCCGAGCGCAACCGCGCGCGGATCGTCGCCGCCGCGCGCACGGTGTTCAGGCGTGACGGCCTGCATGCCTCCATGGCTTCCGTGGCCCGCGAGGCGGGGGTGGGCATCGCCACTCTGTTCCGCCGGTTCCCGACGAAGGAGGACCTGGTCGCCGCGGTCTTCGCCGACCGTATGGACGCCTACGTCGACGCGGTCGGCGTCGCCCTCGACGACCCCGACCCCTGGCGCGGTCTCGCGGGGTTCATCGAAACCGCCTGCGCGATGCAGGCCGCCGATTACGGCTTCGCCGACGTACTGACCATGGCCTTCCCCACAGCCAAGGCTCTGGAGGAGCGCCGAGACCAGGCGTACGAGGCCGTTGTCCAGCTCATCGGCCGCGCCAAGGCCGCAGGACGTCTGCGTGAGGACTTCAGCCCCGAGGACCTGGTGCTGGTGCACATGGCCACTGCCGGCGTCGTCAACGCCACCGGCGACGCCGCTCCCGACGCCTGGAAACGCGTCGTCGCCCTGATGCTCCAGTCCTTCGAGGCCCCCGCCCGCGGCCCCCTGCCCGACCCGCCCGAGCCCCGCGCCCTCTATAAAGCCATGCTCCGTGCCAGTCAGGAGTGCTCCGCCTCGCCGGAACCAGAGAGGAAGGACTGAAGGGCCACGTCCGCCCGACTGCGCATCGTGAGCGTGAGCCGAGCGCGTGCAGTCGGGTGACAGTCAGTGTCCAGCGGGTCGTTCCTGTTCGTGGGTAAGGCTGGGTCCGGGTCGTGGAGGCGGCGCAGGCCACCAGATGGAAGGCCCTTCGCCGATTTCGAGGCGACGGCGACGCGCTGGGGTTCGACGGACGACTTCCCGGAGGCGGCGCGCACCGCGCTCGCCGGCACCCGGTTGCGGGCGAACTTGCGCCGGGCGACCGGCACCATCCGCGACGAGCGGCCGGCGGTCGCCGCCGAACTGGAGGATCGGGAGGAGCGCGGGGCGGCGCCGGGGTCGTGGGCTGTTGGCGTGCGGGTGCCGGCCCTGGCGTTCATCGGCACGTCAGTCAAGGTGACCCAACATCCGATGTATTGGAGAGCTCATCGCTGTCCTCTGCTGCTTGCCGGGCGCAGTCGACGCGGGCAGTTCTTTTCTCATCACGCCAGGAGGGGCTGTCGAACTGCCGGTGGACGTCACATGAGTTGGTGCTGCAGCCCTCTAGACATCCGATCTATGCCGTGGCAAAGATGACGTGCCCTTCGGAGGACTCGAAGAGGTTGCACTTCCCCTCGTGTCGAACACCCATGGCTGGGAGATCTTGCCGTGACCCATGCATCCCACCCGCAGCGAAGAAGTGTCCTGAAGCTGGGCGGCGCCCTCGCCCTCGCACCCCTGATCACTCACCTGGCCGGCGACACTCCTGCGGGGCCGGCCTTCGCCGCCACTTCCGCCGCGTCGGCGGCCGTCCGGTGGCCGACCCTGTCGCGCAGGGCGCTGAAGTACTCGGTCCCCGCCCTGGACTGGCAGTCGCAGGCTCTGCCGATCGGCAACGGCCGTCTCGGCGCCATGCTGTTCGCCGACCCCGACCAGGAGCGCATCCAGTTCAACGAGCAGAGTCTGTGGGGCGGGGTCAACAACTACGACAACGCGCTCGCGGGCAAGCCGGACAGCGCTTTCGACACCAGCATGACCGGCTTCGGCTCGTACCGGAACTTCGGCGACGTCGTCGTCACCTTCGCCGACCGCGCGAAGGTCACGGCCCCCGGAGGGCCGTACCGCACCTCCTCGTCGGAGGGCGTGGAGAAGTCGTACGACGGGAACGCGAGCACCAAGTGGTGCATCGACGGGCCCGGTTCGAGGGTGCAGTGGCAGGTCGAGCTCCCCGAGCCCGTCGCGGTCGCCTCCTACCGGCTGACGAGTGCCAACGATGTGCCCCAGCGCGACCCGCAGGAGTGGACGCTGTCCGGTTCCGCCGACGGCGCCGACTGGACCACGCTGGACAGCCGTACTTTGGCGGCGCCCTTCGAGAGCCGTTTCCAGACGAAGGAGTTCACCTGCGCCACCAGCGGGTCGTACCGCTTCTACCGGTTCGACTTCGTCCCCAAGGCCGGGGTCAGCCACTTCCAGGTGAGCGAGATCGGTCTGTCCGGCGTCGACCTCGGTGGCGCCGCGCTGTACCTGTCGTCGCCGAGCGGGCACTCCGAGGGATCGGGTGCCGGGGCCGGGGCCCAGGCCATGGACATCTCGTGTTCGGTGGACCGCGATCCGGCCACGGTCTGGCGGGTCGATGCTGCCGCACCGACGGTCGTCTGGCAGGCCGACCTGCCCCGCGCGGTCGCCGTCACCGCGTACACGCTGACGGCGGCCCCGGACCGTCCGCAGGACGACCCACGGCGATGGACGCTCGAGGCGTCACAGGACGGGCGAGCGTGGGTGACCCTCGACACGCAGAACCCCGGCGCGCCCTTCGCCGACCGCGGTGAGACCCGGACCTTCCGGATCACCAACAGCACCGCCTACCGCACCTACCGGCTCACGTTCACCCCCGGCGGGTCGTCCACCGGCTTCCAGATCGCCGAAGTCGCCCTGGAAGGCAGGGGTTTCGACACGCGCACGCAGCGCGCGTTCGTCGACTACCAGCGCGCCCTGGACTTCGTAGACGGTGTCCATGTCACCCGGTTCGGCGCGCCGGGGCAGCGCGTCCTCAGGGAGGCATTCGCCAGCCGGTCCGCGGACGTCATGGTCTTCCGGTACACCTCGGAAAGGGACCGGGGACTCTCCGGGGCGATCTCCCTGACGTCCGCTCAGCAAGGCGCCCCGACGACCGTCGACGCCGCCGCCCGGCGGATCGCCTTCCGCGGTGTCATGGGCAACGGCCTCAAGCACGCGTGCACCGTCCAGGTCGTGCACACCGACGGCGACCTCCGCGCCGACGGAGCGGCCCTCCGGTTCAGCGGCTGCACAAGCCTGACCCTGCTGCTCGACGCCCGCACCGACTACAAGCTCGACGCAGCCGCCGGATGGCGCGGAACCGATCCCGAACCGGTCATCGCCAGGACACTAGACAAGGCGGCCGCCCGCTCCTACAAGGAACTGCGCGAGGAGCACACCGCCGAGATGCGCGCCCTCATGAACCGCGTCTCCGTCGACTGGGGCACCTCCGACGACGCCGTCATCGCCCTGCCCACCAACGCCCGGCTCGCGCGTTACTCGTCGGGCGACGAGGACCCGACCCTCGAACAGGCGATGTTCGACTACGGCCGATACCTGCTGATCAGTTCCTCGCGTCCGAACGGCCTGCCCGCCAACCTCCAGGGCCTGTGGAACGACAGCAACTCACCAGCCTGGGCCTCCGACTACCACACCAACATCAACGTCCAGATGAACTACTGGGGGGCCGAGACGACGAACCTGCCGGAGTCCCACGAAGCACTCATCGAGTTCATCAGGCAGGTGGCGGTGCCCAGCCGAGTGGCGACCCGCAACGCCTTCGGAAAGGACACACGCGGCTGGACCGCCCGCACCAGCCAGAGCATCTTCGGCGGCAACGCGTGGGAGTGGAACACCGTCGCGAGCGCCTGGTACGCACAACACCTTTACGAGCACTGGGCGTTCACCCAGGACATGAAGTACCTCCGTACCGTCGCGTACCCGATGATCAAGGAGATCTGCGAGTTCTGGGAGGACCACCTCAAGGAGCGCGAGGACGGACTCCTCGTCGCGCCGAACGGCTGGTCCCCCGAGCACGGGCCGCGCGAGGACGGCGTCATGTACGACCAACAGATCATCTGGGACCTGTTCCAGAACTACCTCGACTGCGAGGCCGCGCTCGAGGCCGACCCCGCCTACCGGGCCAAGGTCGCGGACATGCAGGCACGCCTCGCGCCGAACAAGATCGGCAAGTGGGGCCAACTGCAGGAATGGCAGGAGGACATCGACAGCCCCACCGACATCCACCGCCATACCTCACACCTCTTCGCGGTCTACCCGGGCCGCCAGATCACCCCGAAGACACCCGACTTCGCGGCCGCCGCCCTCGTCTCGCTCAAGGCCCGGTGTGGCGAGAAGGACGGCGTCCCGTTCACGGCCGCGACGGTGTCGGGTGACAGCCGCCGCTCATGGACCTGGCCCTGGCGGGCGGCCCTCTTCGCCCGCCTCGGCGACGGACACCGCGCCCAGATCATGCTGCGCGGGCTGCTGACCTACAACACGCTGCCCAACCTGTTCTGCAACCACCCGCCCTTCCAGATGGACGGCAACTTCGGCATCACGGGCGCCGTCGCGGAGATGCTCCTGCAGAGCCACGACGACGTCATCCACCTGCTGCCCGCCCTGCCGGACGCCTGGAAAGCCAGGGGTTCCTTCGCCGGGCTCCGTGCCCGCGGCGGCTACGAGGTCAGCTGCGAATGGCGGGACGGGAAGGTCACGTCCTACAAGATCGTGGCCGACCGGGCACGGAACCAGGGGAACATCACCGTGCGGGTGAACGGCGCCGACAGGAAGGTGAAGCCGGTCAAGTCCTGAAGGCGGCAACGCGGAGACGGCGGCCGCGGGACATGACGGCGAACACCGTCCGTTCTCGTCCCGCGCCGTTGCCGTTGCCGTCGCCGCCGCCCTCGCCGTCGTCGGCACGGCCGGTCTCGCGACCGTGTCCTGCCGATCGGTACAAACACGTCGCGTCCGGCAATCGTGCGGAACCTCGTTGCTGGCAAGGACGGAATCAGTCAGCAGGATGCCGTGAAGCAACCGCCACAGAGCGGCCGGGTCGGCCGGATCCGACGTTCGTCCGGTTGACCGAACGAGCCGCCGACCGGGTTCCTGCGCGGCGTCACGCGGTGTGCGGTTGTGGAGAGCCGTCGTTGCCGGCCTCGGTCTTGGGACATCCTGAGGCGGTTTCAGGCCTTGGTCGTGTGCTTGAGGTGGGTGTCGAAGAAGGCCTCAATGCGTAGCCATGCGTCAACAGAGGCTTCTGGGACAGGTCCGAACCCGGCGACGCGGTACAGCGGGTGCAGCAGGCGCGGGCCGAATTGTTCGGCGTTGAGGAAGGCGTGGCCTGCCTGTGGGTACTCCTTCACGTCGTGTACGACGCCGAGCCTGTCGAGGGCGGAGTCGAGCTTCGCCGCCGCCCCCTTGAGCGGTCGATCGCGGCCCCCGTAGCTGGCGACGATGGGGCAGGCGCCGGCCAGGGCCTGGTCCATGTCCTTGGGGAGCCCGCCGTAGTTGGCGGACGCGGCGTCGAAGATGCCGCTGCCTGCCGCCATAAGGGCGAAGGACCCGCCCATGCAGAAACCGATGATCCCGACCGCGCCGGTGCAGTCGGGGTCATCGACGAGGTAGGTTCTCGCGGCGGCGATGTCCTGGTAGGCGCGGCCGTGACCGGACAGCGCGGCCCGCATGGTGGGTATCAGACAGCGCCGTGCACCTCCGTCCGTGTACAGGTCGGGCATCAGGGTCAGATATCCGGCGCTTGCGAGCCGCCGCGCCTGTCGGAGCATCTCGTCATTGGCACCCATGACCTCGTGCACGACCACGACACCGGGCCATGGGCCAGGTCCGTCCGGCCGGACGAGATGCCCGGTCAGCCGCTTGGAGCCGCCGACCGGGGCGCTGAGGTCGGTCAGGGTGACGGAAACGGGATCTGGCACGGCATCCTCCGGACGGCGACATGGGGTGGTGTGGTGTGGGTGAGGCCGATGGGTCACGTGGCAAGGGCAGGCAGGAACTGTGCCGAGTCATGGTGAGTGGATCCAGTCCCAGGCGCACCACAGCCGTAGCGCCACACCGAGTACGTACGCCGGGTCAGCCCGCTGCCCACCAGCACCCGCACCTGCTGGCCGGGCCGCACCCTCAGCCCGGCGAGCGAGTCGCCCTCGATGCGTGGCCGGCGCATACGCGTGGCGACCGGCTCGGTGGCCGTGACGGTGCCGCGCAGCATCAGCAGGTCGAGGACGGGGTCCAGCAGGGCGGGCATGGTGGGCTCCAGGGGGAGAGCGGCAACAAGGCGACGAGCGAAGTGAGTTGGCGTCAGGTGGACGCCGGGAAAAGCGACACTGCGTGTTCCAGGCCGTCCCGGACGCGATAGAAGGCGAGCCGCCCCTGGCCATCACGTCCGGGAGCGGCCTGGACCTGTTGCCGCCATCGCATGTTGAGCGCACCGGCAGGCGGCAGAGGCACCTCGCAACAAGGCGCCGGTCGGAGGTTACGGACGTACAGGTTCCCGAGTTCACGGAGCGCGTGAGCGCGACCAGCGGGGCCCAGGTGCCGACTGGCGCCTGGTCACCGAACCGAGCTCAGTGGCATGACCCTGTAGTACGTCGGCACTGCGATCACCGCGACCGTGACGTGCATCAGGAGCAGCGCCACCACCCCGGTCACCTCGCCCTCGCCGAACAGGAAAAAGTCCGGCACGAAGGACAACACGACGACCGACGGGACGAGTCGGCGGAGCAGCCGTTCGGGATCGGGGGAGAACCTGCGGACGAGGGCCCACCCGACGGATCCTCCCAGCACTCCCAGCGCGGTCATAAAGACGTACCTCGAGGGCTCCAACTGGCTGAAGTCGTCCGGTGCACCGAGCGCGTGCGCCAGTACGGCGATCAACGCGTTCATCAGCGAGGACAGCAGGAAGGCGACGAACACACCTCCCGCCACCATGATCGGAGCCCTACGGGAGGGGAGCGTCTCAGAGACACGGGACATGGCAACTCCAAATGGATGTGAGGGACATTGGTCAGTTCTCGGGGCTACTGGTGGCATTCACTTGTTGAAAGAGACGGCGACGTCGACGCCGTCACGCCTGCCGGCTGCGCGCCGTGTCGTAGCCACGAGGTAGTGGACGGCAACGGCCAAAACCAGCAGCGCGGTCCAGTTGTTCAGGCGCAGGCCGAGGATGTGGTGGGCCTCGTCCACCCGCAGGTACTCGATCCAGAAGCGACCTGCGGCGTACGCGGCGGCGTACAGCGCGAACGCCCGCCCCCGGTCGAGACGGAAACGGCGATCCGCCCACAGGACCAGGGCGACCACGCCGAGACACCACAACGACTCGTACAGGAACGCCGGGTGATAAGTGGCCAGGTTCGGGGTGTCCTCAGGCCGGTGCGCGGGGTCGATCTCCAGGGCCCAGGGGAGGGCGGTGGCCCGCCCGTAGAGCTCCTGGTTGAACCAGTTGCCCCAGCGGCCGATGGCCTGCCCCAGTGCGATGCCGGGAGCGACGGCGTCGGCGTACGCGGACAGCGGAACGCCGCTACGGCGGCAGCCGATCCAGGCTCCGACGGCACCACCGGCGACGGCGCCCCAGATACCGATACCGCCGTCCCAGATGAACAGGGCCTTGACCGGATCACCACCCTTGCCGAAGTACGGCTCGCTGGAGGTGATCACGTGGTAGAGGCGGGCGCCGAGCACGCCGAAGGGGACCGCCCACAGAGCGACGTCCGTCACGACGGTCTTCTCTCCGCCGCGTGCGGCCCATCGACGGCCACCCAGCCACACGGCGGCGGCGATGCCGAGGATCAGCATGAGTGAGTAACCGCGCAGCGGCAGCGGCCCCAGCTGGACCTCACTGACGGACGGGCTGGGAATGAAGGCCAGGGTCACGAGTAGTTCCTCACAAGGGGCGGTTGAACAGCAGGCCATCGGCTGCGGGGCCGATCGTCGCCGCCCGCGCCCCTCCCGCACATCGACCGATCGACGCGCCCTTCCTCCACCGATCGGTGGACCCGCCCCGCTGGTCGGCTGATTCTGCCGCTGCGCGGCTGCACCTACTCTGTAAGCCATGGCACTGCAACAGGTGTGGGACCGGCAGCGGTGGAAGACCATGGGGCAGCACGCCTTCTTCGTCACCGTGCTCGCCCTGTCCGTGCCGGGTGCGCTGGCCGGGGCGAACATGACGACCGGCGCCGCGCTGTCGCGGATCGGTCCGGCAGTGGGGCTCGCCCTTTGGTATGCGTACTGGATCGCGCTGCGCGGTGGCGCCGACCGCCCGCCGCTGCCCTACCTCGTCGGGGCCTTGTCCGGGTGGGCGGTCATGGCCACGGTGGACCCCGCGTTCCTCCCGGTCGCCATGGCGGTACTGAGCCCGTACTGGCTGCGGCGGGCCTGGTGGTCGGCCGGCGGGGTGCTGGTGCTGGGCGCCGCCTGGTCGTGGCAGAGCCTCACCACGGACGGCTCCGTCGACGTGCGGGCGCTCACGGGATGCGTACTTGGTACCGCCGTGGCGGTCACGATCACCTGCTACGTCGCGACCCTCGATCACGAGAGTCACAAGCGGCAGCGGCTCCTCGACGAGCTCACTGCCACCCAGGCCGAACGCGCGGCAGCGGAACGCCAGGCGGGTACCCTGGCCGAACGTCAGCGCCTGGCCCGCGAGGTCCACGACACGCTGACCCAGGGGTTCGCCTCCATCGCCATGCTGCTGGACGCCGCACGCGACGACCTGCCACCCGACTCCCCTGCGGCCCGCCGCGTCGAGCAGGCCATGCGCACGGCCCGGGACAACCTCGCAGAGAGCCGCCGCCTCGTGCACGCTCTTCGCCCGGCGCCACTGGACCGCACGCACCTGGCAGAGGCGGTCCGTGAACTCACCGCCCGGCTCGCGGAGGAGACCGGCACCGAGGCCTACACGGTTGTGACCGGCCGCCCGGCCGCCCTGCCTCCCAGTACCGAGGGCGAGTTGCTGCGGGTCGTGCAGGAGGCACTGACCAACGCCCGGCGGCACGCCCGCGCGATCAGTGTCTCGGTCACGCTCTCGTACCTCGGCGATGTCCTGGCGATCGACATCCAGGACGACGGCACCGGTTTCGCACCCGTTGCCCGGCATACGGGCGTTGGCCTGATCACCATGCGGGAGCGCATTGCCGCTTTGCACGGCACGTTCGCGGTCGAAAGCTCCCCCGGCGAGGGCACGACCGTCGCCGTCACGGTGCCGCTCCCGGTCGAGCCTTCCGCCTCCGACCCCTCAGCCGTGTCGGGCACCGAGCGGATGGCCACAGCGTCATGAGGACGTCGGCCGGTCCCACGATCCGAGTCCTCCTCGCCGACGACCACCCCGTGGTCCGTGACGGGCTTGCCGCCATGCTCTCCACCCAGCCCGATTTCACGGTCGTCGGCGAAGCCGCCACCGGCGCCGAGGCACTGCGCCAGACCGCCTCACTCGCACCCGACGTCGTGCTGATGGACCTGCAGATGCCCGGCATGGACGGCACGACCGCGACCGCCGCCATCCGTGCCGCCCACCCCGAGGTGCGGGTACTCGTCCTGACCACCTACGACACGGACGCCGACATCACTGCCGCCGTCGACGCCGGCGCGGTCGGCTACCTGCTCAAGGACACCGGACGACACGAGCTCTGCGAGGCCGTTCGGACCGCGGCTCGGGGAGGCGCGGCACTGTCGCCCACGGTGGCCGCCAAAGTCCTCGCCCATATGCGCGGCGACCCGGGCGCCGGCTTGTCCGGCAGGGAGCTCGAGGTCCTGTCCGCCGTGGCCCGGGGGCAGAGCAACAAACAGATCGCCCGCGCCCTGCGCCTGTCGGAGGCCACTGTCAAGACCCATCTGCTGCACATCTACGCCAAGCTCGACGTCCGCGACCGGACCGCCGCCGTCACCGCCGCACTGGGCAGGGGAATCATCCGCATGGACTGAAGGCCTTGCTGAAGGCACAGAGGCCTGGGGCAGTCCGGTGGGAGAGAGGCCGAGGAGGTCACGGCGTCGCGCCGCCCGGGAACACGAAGCACCCCACAATCGTGGGCTCGGCAGCCGGGCCGGCGAGACCGAGCAGAACGCCGGCGATAGTTGGCCATGTGCAGCCGTGGTTGGCCTGACCGCACCAGCGGCGTGCGATGGGGCGGCGCCCGCGCCGAGCGCCGCCCCATGCCGGAGTGGGCGGTCAGAAGATCGGCGTCTGCGCTTCGATCTCGCTGATACCTTCCTCCATGGTCAGCGACGGCAGCACGCGGACGCGGTTCCACTGGGGGAGACGAGCGTCCATCAGGAAGCGGTCGACGTTCTCAACCTTGTCGGACTGTACGACCGCGACGATGGTGTGCTCACGGTTGACGAAGGGGCCGGCCACGACGTCGACGCCTGCCTTCTGGGCGAGGTTCGGCAGGTCAGGGGCCGTCTTCAGCATCAGGTCGCGCGTCGCCGCGTTGGCGGTCGGACACACTTCCGGATCGTGGGTCGCGAGCAGGACGAAATGCATCTCAAGGCTCCCTTCCACTCGAGAGACCCTCGATCTCAGGCCAAGCCGCCCGGAGACGCTCCGCGACAGGCGATCCGGACTGAAGGTCTAAGCAAGGGGGACGGACCTGGACGCACTTTAAGTCTAAGTAGCCGTCAAAGTAGCCATGGTGAGGGTCATCCTGCATGTTTGCGCAGGTCATAGCGTTGTGGAGATTGTCCCGGCGTACAGCCTGACTCGTCTGCCGCTTTTTATTTCCGCAGGTCAGAGGTCATGTTTTCTCGCTGAACAAACTGTCCGGGTCGAATCCGGGTCGAATCTGGGTTGAATTCAGGTCCGCGTATTGTCCGCCCTGTCTAGCTGGCGGGTGGGCGGACAGGGCATATCGGGCGACTGGTTGATGCGACGGCCGTCGGAAGGCGGCGGACAGGGGCCGGGAAGCCTCGGACGAATCGGGAGTATTGTCCGGCGCGTCCCCTGCGGTACAGCCGACGGATCCATGGGGGAGCTCTGGGCACTCATCGGCAAGTCCAAGCACGCGGCACGGGTTCCAGGCCCGCTCCGCCTTCTGTCAGCGGCGATTAGAGACTTTCCCACGCACGGCCAGCTCGATTCCCCACATGGCAGTCACACTCAGTAGCCTCGGCGCTGGCTTGCGGACCTGGCGAATACAAGGGGCTGCGATCGTGTCACGTACCTGGTGTCCATCCGGGGAGTTGGTCTCCGCACACGGTGTAGACCTGTGGCCTCGCCCCGGCCGGGTCTTCGCCGCTGCGCGCTCGCACTCCGTCGCTCAGTTCGCCACGGCCATCGATCTCGCTTTTGGCCGCCGGGACTGGCTCACGTGCACCTGTTCACGTTGTCCGACGGCATACGGGTCAGCCCCCTGGACTGGTGGGACGACGAGGCCCTGGACGGCACCGTTGACGGCCATGCCGCCAAGCTGAGCAGGCTGCAGGCCGAGGAGCAGTTCGCGCCGATGCCGAAGCGGCCGACCCGCGGGCTCAGCGAGCCTCCGATCCTGCCGTGGTGGGGCGTGCCGCCGCGTGCGGTTCCGCAGAGGTCCGCGAGCCGGCCGACCCCGGCGTTGAAGTGGGTACCTGTCCGTCGGCTTGGCAGCTCTGGAAACCCACGCGGCGGCACGCCCCCGGTCGATCAGGGAAGCGGCTTCAGGCGGCCGTCGCAGATCTGCCGTCGCAGCAGGAACTTCTGGATCTTTCCCATGGCGTTGGCCGGGATGGTGTCGGCCAGGTACCAGTGGCGCGGTGTCTTGTGCGGGGCCAGGGCGGCACGCAGGTGGTCGTGGAGTTCGGCGGCGGTGGGCGGGTCGGCGGGGTCGGTGGCGTTGATGACGGCGGCGACCTGCTCGCCCCAGGCCGGGTCGGGGAGGCCGAGTACGGCGGCCTGTTGTACCCGGGGGTGGGTGCCGAGCGCCGCCTCGATCTCGGCGGGGTAGATGTTCTCCCCGCCTCGGATGATCATGTCTTTGAGGCGGCCGGTGACGGTGACGTAGCCGCGCTCGTCCATGACGCCCAGGTCGCCGGTGTGGAGCCATCCGTCGCGGTCGATGGTCTGGGCGGTGGCCTCGGGAAGGTCGTGGTAGCCGAGCATGACCTGGTAGCCGCGGGCGCAGATCTCGCCCGGCTCTCCCACGGGCAGCGGATCGGCGCCGGCGGGGCCGGTGATTTTGACCTCGACCTGCCACAGAGGGCGGCCGGCGGTGCGGAGTTTGTCTTCGGTGCTGTCGTCGGGGCCGGTCTGGGTGACGGAGGGGCTGAGTTCGGTCTGCCCGTAGAGGGTGGAGAAACGGGCGCCGAAGCGGCGCTCGGTCTCCTCGACCAGTTCCGGGGGCACCCGGTCGCCGCCGGACAGGACGGTCGCGCAGGCGCTGAGGTCGTAGGAGTCGAATGTGGGGTGGTTCAGCAGGGCGGTGAGCATCGCCGGGACTCCGGCGAAGAAGGTGGCCCGCCACTTCTGCAGCGCCTCCAGGACCAGGGTGGGCTGGAAGACCTGGACGAGTACGAGGGTGCCGGTGGCGGTGGCCACGCCAAGCACGGTCAGGTCGCAGCCGGCGGTGTGGAACAGCGGCAGCGCGCTGCCCCAGACCCCGTCCCGGGAGAATCCGGCGCGGGCGGCCACGAAGGTCGCGTTGGTGACGAGGCCGCGGTGGTTCAGGACGGCGCCCTTGGGGGTGCCGGTCGTCCCGGAGGTGTACTGGATCTGTGCCGCCGCACCGGGGTCGACCCGTGGGAGCGGTGAGGGGGCGGTGCCGCGGACCTCGGTGAGCCAGCCGGTGAAGGAGACCCGCTCGCGCAGGCGGGGAAGACGCGGCCCTATCCGCTCCACCGCCGCCGCCATGTCCGTCTCCCGGAAGGAGTCGGTGAGCAGTAGTCCCACGGCACCGGACTGGGAGAGCACGTGCTCGAGTTCGGCGTCGCGCAGTGCGGGGTTGACGGTGACCAGGACCAGCCCGGCCAGGGCTGCGCCGTACTGGAGGATGACCCATTCGGGGATGTTCGGGGCCCAGACGGCGATGTGCTCGCCCGGGGCGAACCGAGCGGTCAGCCAGGACGCGGCGTGCTCGGCGTCGTCCAGGAGCTCGGCGTAGGTCCAGGTGCGGTCGGTGCGGTCGGCGCCGGACAGGGCGGCGCCCGGCGGGGCGATCTCGACCAGCGCCAGGCGGTCCGGGGCGGTCGACGCGGCGCCTCGGAGCACCTCCCCGATGGTGAGGTCGAGGACCGGGCGGGTGGTGTCGGCGGGCAGGTACGAGCGGGTCAGCGGTTCTTGCATCGTCACTCCTCCAGGTCTTGCGCCGTGGGGACCGGGCCGCCGCCGTCGGGAATCCAGCGGCCCGAGTCGCGCCACTTGACCGCCTCGTGGAAGCCGTGGGTGGCGGCGAACTGCTGGAACCAGCGGCCCTCCGGTGAGTGCCGGGTGATGCCGTCGAAGAGCGTGGCCAGGACCTGGGTGCCGTGCAGGCCCATGTTGTCGTACGCCTGGTTGATCATCAGTTTCTGCACGGCGAGCTGGTTGACCGGCACCCCCGCGATCCGGTCGGCAAGCTCCTCCACCCGCGCGTCCAGGTCCCGCGGTGGCGCGGCGTCCAGTACCAGGCCCCAGTCGGCGGCGGTCCGGCCGTCGATGGTGTCGCCGGTCAGCAGCATCCGCTTGGCGCGCTCGGCGCCCAGCCGGTACACCCACATCGCCGTGGTCGGGCAGCCCCACACCCGTGCGGGCATGTAGCCGATGCGCGCGTCCTCGGCCATGACGACCAGGTCGCAGGACAGGGCGATGTCGCTGCCGCCGGCGACGGCATGGCCGTGCACCTTGGCGATGGTGGGCTTCAGCGACCGCCACAGGGTGAAGAAGTCGTCGGTGAAGCCCTTCATCCAGGCGAAGTCCTTGATCGGATCCCACACCGGGTTGCCGTCGGTGGCGCCCTGGGTGCCCTGTCCGTCCTCGGCGGAGATCTTCAGGTCGTATCCGGAGCAGAAGGCCCGGCCCGCCCCCTGGAGCACGATGACGTGCACGTCGGGGTCGTCGTTGGCGCGCCGGACGGCGGCGGCGATGTCACCGGGCATCCGGAAGTCGATCGCGTTGAGCCGGTCGGGACGGTTGAGGGTGAGGTAGGCCTTGCGGTCCTGCACCTCGTACAGGACGGTGGACTGCTGATCGTCGGTCATATGAGCTCCGTATTACTGCGGAATGCGGTGGTCGGTCAGAAGGTCTCGCCGTGCTCGGCTTTCTCGCGCAGCAGGGCGTTCGGGGCGAAGCGCTCGCCGTGCGCGGCGGCGAGGCGGTCGGCGCGGGCGACGAAGGCCGGCAGGCCGCCGGGGTAGCCGTTGATGTACTGCAGGACGCCGCCGGTCCAGGGCGGGAAGCCGATCCCCAGCAGGGATCCGATGTTGGCGTCCGCCGTGCTGGTCAGTACGCCTTCGGCGACGCAGTGTGCCGCCTCGACGGCCTCGGCGAACAACAGTCGTTCGGTGAGTTCGTGCAGGTCGATTCCGGCGGGGTCCCCATGTGGGGGAAACGCCGTGACGAGTCCCGGCCACAGACCGGTCCGGGCGCCCGAGGCGTCGTAGTCGTAGAAGCCGGCGCCTCGGGCGCGGCCGGGTCTGCCCAGCCTGGTCATCGTCTCCGCGACCGCCTCGGCCGGGTGCGCGCGGTAGTCGTCGCCGTCTGCGGCGCGCTTCTCGTCGCGGATCCTCAGCAGCAGCTCCAGGTTGAGTTCGTCCGCCAGCTGCAACGCGCCGACCGGGTAGCCGGCCCGCCAGGCGGCCTGCTCGACGGTCGCCGGGGCGATGCCCTCGCCGAGCATGGCCAGGGCCTCGTACACGAACGTCCCGATGACCCGGGAGGTGAAGAATCCGCGGCTGTCGTTCACGACGATCGGTGTCTTGCCGATCTGTGCCGCGAAGTCCAGAGCCCGCGCCAGGGCCTCGTCACTGGTCCGCTCACCGCGGACGACCTCCAGCAGGGGCATCCTGTCGACGGGCGAGAAGAAGTGCAGGCCGACGAAGTCCTTCTGCCGGTTCACCCCTTCGGCCAGGCCGCTGACCGGCAGGGTGGAGGTGTTCGAGCCGAGCAGCGCGTCGTCGGCGACCACCCGTTCCGCCTCGGCGAAGACGGCGCGCTTGAGGGAGGCGTCCTCGAAGACCGCTTCCACGACCAGGTCGCAGCCGGTCAGATCGGCGTACTCGGCACTCGGCGTGATGCGGGCGAGGACCTCCTCCCGTCCGGCCTCGCTCAGCCGCCCGCGTTTCACGGAACTGTCCAGGAGCCTGCGGGAGTAGTCCTTGCCACGTTCCGCGGCCTGAAGGGAGATGTCCTTGAGGACGACGTCGATGCCGCTGCGCGCGCAGGCGTAGGCGATGCCCGCGCCCATCATGCCGGCACCGAGCACGGCGGCCTTCGACACCCGGCGTCTTGGCAGGTCCTTCGGGCGTGAGCCGCCGGCCTTGATCGTGTTCAGGTCGAACCAGAACGCCTGGATCATGTTCTTCGCGGTCTGGCCGCGTGCGATGTCGACGAAGTAGCGGCCCTCGACTCTCAACGCGCCGTCCAGATCCAGCTGGGCGCCCTCGACGGCGGCGGCCAGGATGTGGTGCGGGGCCGGCAGCGGCGCTCCTCTGAGCTTCTTGCGCAGGGTGGCGGGGAGGGCCGGCAAGGTCGCCGCGAGGCCGGGGGATCCAGGGGCGCCGCCGGGGATCGCGTAGTCGGCCGCGTCCCAGCGCTGTACCGAGTGGGGGTGCGCGGTGATCCAGGCGCGGGCCTTGTCGAGCAGTTCCTCGCGTGTCGCGGCGAGTTCGTCCACCAGCCCGAGCCGTACCGCCTCGGCCGGTGGGTACCGGTTGCCCTCCAGGAGGACCTTGGTCAGGGCGTCGACGACGCCGAGCAGGCGGGTGGTCCGCGCCACGCCTCCTCCGCCCGGCAGCAAGCCGAAGGTGACCTCGGGCAGGCCGAACCTCGCGTGAGGAGTGTCCAGCGCTATGCGGTGGTGGCAGGCGAGCGCGAGCTCCAGGCCGCCGCCCAGGGCGGAGCCGTTCAGCGCCGCGACGACCGGCTTGCCCAGCGTCTCCAGCGTCCGCAGCCATCCTTTGACCTGTTCGATCTGCGCGGAGAACCGGGGGGCGTCGCTGTCGGTGACCCGGATCAGCTGCCGGAGGTCCCCGCCGGCCAGGAAGGAGTCCTTCGCGGAGGTGACGATCACGCCGGTGATCGTGTCCTTCTCGGCGGTGAGCCGTTCGACGGCCGCGGCGAGCGAGGCGCGGAAGGCGTCGTTCATGGTGTTGGCCCGCTGTCCCGGGTCGTCCAGGGTGAGCGTGACGACGCCGTCGGTGCTCTGCTCCCAGCGGATGGCGTTCGGGTCGGTCATGCGTGTGTTCCCGCTTCCTCGGCGCTTTCTTCGGTGGCCGGCCGCCTGATGTTTCGGTCAGAGGCGTTCGACGACGGTGGCGACGCCCATGCCGCCGCCGGTGCACAGGGTGGCCAGGCCGTAGCGCATGCCGCGCCGCTCCAACTCGTCGATGAGGGTGCCGAGGATCATCGCCCCGGTGGCGCCCAGCGGATGGCCCAGTGCGATCGCCCCGCCGTTCACATTGACCCTCTCGGGCGGTACGTCCAGGTCGCGCAGGAACTTCAGCACGACGGCAGCGAACGCCTCGTTGACCTCCCACAGATCGATGTCGCCCACGGCCAGCCCCGCTTTGGCGAGCGCCTTGCGCGCGGCCGGGGCGGGAGCGGTGAGCATGATCGTCGGTTCGTCGGCCACGGTGGCCGTGGCGACGATCCGGGCGCGTGGGGTGAGGCCGAGGTCGCGGCCGGCCCGCTCACTGCCGACGACCGTCAGCGCGGCGCCGTCGGCGATCGCCGACGAATTGCCGGCGGTGTGGACGTGGTCGATCCGCTCGATCCAGTGGTACTTCTGCAGCGCCACGGCATCGAAGCCGCCCTGCTCACCGATGCCCGCGAACGACGGCTTCAGCGCGGAGAGCGCGGCCGGGCCGGTGTCCTGCCGTACCGGTTCGTCGCGGTCCAGAACGATGTGGCCGTTGACGTCGCGGACGGCGACGAGTGAGCGGTCGAACAGGCCGTCCGTCGCGGCCTTGGCCGCCCGGGCCTGGGACTCGACGGCGAACGCGTCGACGTCCTCGCGGCTGAATCCCTCGACGGTGGCGATGAGGTCGGCGCTGATCCCCTGCGGCACGAACGAGGTGCTGTAGGCCGTCTCGGGATCCGTCATCGCCGGTCCTCCGTCCGCGCCCATGGGCACCCGCGACATCGACTCGACCCCGCCCGCGAGGAAGAGGTCCTCCCAGCCGGAACGGACCTTCTGTGCGGCGATGTTGACCGCCTCCAGCCCTGAGCCGCAGAAACGGTTCAGTTGGAAGCCCGCACCCGAGGACTCGTATCCGGCGGCCAGCGCGGCGGTCCGGGCGAGGTTCGCGCCCTGGTCCCCGACCGGCGAGACCACGCCCAGGATCACGTCGTCCACCCGCAGCGGATCGAAGCCCGGATTGCGTTTGCCCACCTCGTCGAGGAGACCCACGACGAGGGAGATCGGTTTGACGGTGTGCAGTGAGCCGTCGTTCTTGCCGCGCCCGCGCGGGGTGCGCAGCGCGTCGTAGACGAACGCTTCTGCCGGACTGCCCATGGTGGCCGCTCTCCTGTCAGTACGTATGCCGGCGAGTGGTCCGGCCGTGCGTGCGGCGTCGGGGCAGCGCAAGGGCCGTGCTTGACTGGAAGTCACACAGTCGCTGCCGGTGCCCGACGGTGACAGGCCGCGGGCGTCTGGTGACCCGGCAGGCGATGTCGAGCGCTCAGCTCGTGGGTGCGGTCGATGCCCCGGTCGCAGGGCGGCTCGACGTGGCACGTGCCCCGTGTGCGGCACGCTCCGTCAGCCGTCCTTCCTGCGGGCCGGCGGCAGCTGGGAAGCCTGGGGATTCGGTGAGCAGCGGCCGTACGATCCGGCCCCACCGCTCCAGCAGTTCGTCGCGGTCCGTGTCCTCCCGGTACAGCACGTCGGAGATCGCCAGGCCGCGCAGCAACTGCACGGTCAGCTCGGCAATCGCCGGGTAGGCAGGCGAGGTGGTGAGCTCGGGGCCCATCACCTCGTCGACCACCCGGTACAGGTCCCGGCGCGCCGTCCCCTCGGCGTGGCGCAGCACGTCCCGCAGCCGTGGGTTGGTGCGGGCCACCGCCCACAGCTCCATCTCCGCGCCGAACGAGGGCCCGCACATGACGGACCGGAGCACGCGCAACGAGCGGGACAGTGCGTCACCGTCCGGTGAGGCCGCCGCCAGTTCCTCACGCACCGCCCGCTCGTTCCGCGCCACGAGTACACCGATCGCCGCCCCGAACAGGTCCTCACGGGTCGGAAAGTGATGCAGCAACGCACCCCGGCTGACACCGGCCCGCCGCTGCACCTCCAGGGTCGTCGTCGCCGCGACGCCCACCTCGATCAGCGACTCGACCGCCGCGCCCACGATCTGCGCCCTCGTGGCGTCGCGCTGTTCGTCACGCCTGGTCATGGCCTCCACCTTTCACGGTCAGCCTTGACTGCGAAATGAGCATCTCACGGTCAGCCCTGACTGTGAAGAGGTGAAGCGTCTCGGATTCCCCCTCCTCGTTGCGGGCACGGAGGGCGACCAGCCGGGAAGGCGGTGTGCCGAGGCAGACCTGCTTCGAGTTGCTGCCGCGTGCACTGTGGGACTGGGCGTTCGTCCTGCCCGGGCCAGAGCTGCACATGGCACCCCCGGACGTGCGGCTTGCTGTGCGCTGGGTGGGGAAGGCGTCCCGCCCGCTGCCCGACCTGATGGATGCGGCCGTGATGCGGGCCGTGTTGCAAGTCCTCCAGTTGAAACAGGACGGTACGGTTGCAGCCGCCGAGTACCGCTGCCACCGATCCGGGACAGCATCCCTGGCGGCCGCGACGTCGTCCTGCCCAGAAGGGCCATCCACCGCACGCAGCAGCGCCTCACGCGCGGCCGGCCCCGGTCAGCGCCGGGAAGTTGGCGAGGTGGTCCGGGCGCTTGCGCGCGGCGCCGACCGCTGGCGGATGAGCTGGTCGGTCTCGGAGCTCGAGCCGTACGTCATGATCTCGACCAGCGCGCGGACGTTCTCCGGCGACGGGTCGCTGTAGCCCTTCAGAAGGACCTTGAAGCCCTCGGAAGGACAGCCGCCGGGCATGAACCCACGACCCGGACGACCGAGTGGCCCGCGCTCAGTACCGTCTTCTTTGTCACCAAACCCCGCCAGGAGATCAACGTCTGGACCGGCACCAACTACCTGACAGCCTCGGTCTACCGGCGGGCCGGGACTCGCTTCGGGAAGCGGCAGCTCAGCGACCGTGGCGTCGAGATGGCCTCAGCCGTCGCCACCCAGGTCTGGGAGACCGAGCGCAACGGTTTCACACGAACCCCCGTGCCTGCTCTGCTATCCGCCCCTACCGGCCTGATCGTCAACCCTCCACGCGAGCACGGAACTTGACGGAGCCCTGGCGGCGATCTCCCGGTTGGTGTGTCGGTGTGCCACGAGCCGCAGGATGTCCGTCTCGCGTGGGCTGAGGGAGACGGCGGGAGCCCCGGCGGCCGGTTCGGGACGAGGCAGGAAGGCGGTCAGACGGCGGGCGACCGAGGAGTCGAGCTGGGTGACGCCCGCGTGCGCCAGACGGACCGCGTGGGCGAGTTCCTCGGCAGGCAGATCCTTGAGGAGATAGCCGTGCGCGCCGGCCCGCAGCGCCTGCACGACGTACTCCTCGTCGTCGAACGTCGTCAGCATCACGACCCGGCACTCGGGCGCCCGTTCACGCAGGACGGCGACCGCCTCGACACCGTCCGTCCCCGGCATCCGGACATCCATGAGCACGACGTCCGGCTCCATCTCCAGAGTCCGCGCCACAGCGTCCCGGCCGTCCACGGCGGTGCCGACGACCTCGATGCCCGGCCAGATGGAAAGCAGGGAGGCGATGCCGTCCCGGATGAGCCGCTGGTCGTCCACCACCAGCACCCGCACGGGCGCCGCCTGGTCAGGCTCCTCGTCGTTCATGTCACCGCCCCCCGTCCACCGAGAACTTCGCCGTCGTCCCGCGCGGGACCGTCACCGTCACCCGGGTGCCGGCGCCCGGGCTGCTCTCGACGTCGACGCTCCCCGCCACCAGATGTACCCGCTCCCGCATGCCGAGCAGCCCGAACCCGGCGGCGGTCGCCTCCGGTGCGAAGCCGCGACCGTCGTCCGTCACCTCCAGCCGCGCGGCGCCCCCGGCCAGCCGGACCGCAACGGTCACCTGCGAGGCCCGCGCATGGCGGCACGCGTTGGTCACGGCCTCCTGCGTGGCCCGGTACAGCGCGGTCAACTCGGCCCCGCCATGACCCTCCTCGTCGCCGCTCACCTCGACTGGCACGCGACCCCTGAGCTGAGGTGTTGCGACGACCACTAGAACGGAAGACCTGGGGCCTCAGCCATGGAGCGGGTGACGAGAACCGAACTCGCGCTCTCCGCTTGGGAAGCGGCGGCGCTTGGGGGCCTCGTATGCTCTGACCTGCGCCGATTCGCTGTACTGCTGCAGACATGGCGGTCTGATGAAACCGCTGTTGATCGGGTTGTCCGCTCTGAAGGGCACGCTACGGGCACGAAAAGCTCGTAGGCGGCAGGTTGCGGCAGGCGGTTGTCGAAAGCGAGCTGTCTCATGCGGGTGCCGTCGATGAGGCGTCGGAACGTGGACAACGCATGCGCCCGGGGCGTCAGGTGCCGGGTACCCGGCGAGTGCCGAGACACGAACCTTCTGTGTCGAGCCTGAAGCTGCAGCAACGCCAGCCTGCACCGGGAGGTTCCTTGCTGTCTCAACCGGTTCCCGCCAGGTTCACATCTGGTCCGGACCGGTCAGTCGCCGCGTGCCATGGCGATCATTCCTCTGAGGTCGAGTCCGGCTTTCGTGCCGCCGTCACAGAGGATGTCCACGCCGGTGAGGTAGCCGGGCTTGTCGCCCGCGCAGAACGCCAGGAGCTCGGCAATCTCTTCGGGGCGACCGTAGCGCTTGAGCGCGGCGTAGCCGGTGAGCTTGCCCGAGCCGCTCTTCTCCTCGAGCCGCCCCATCGCGGTGTCGAAGCTGCCGGGCGAGACGGAGAGCACGCGGGCGCCTTTCGCGCCGAACCGGGCGGCGATCTGCTGCGAGTACCAGATGACGAAGTTCTTGCTGAGCGAGTACGCCAGACCGGGTCGCATACCTTTCGGTGCCCGGCTCGCGCCAGCGGCGAGCTTCGCCGTGAAGCGGTCGCGATCGGTCAGAGCAAGACGGAAGATCCGCTTGGGGATGACCAGCCGCGGCGTCATGTGCCCGGCGATGGAGGCGAGGTTGACCAGCGCGAATCCCTCGGTGGCGACCGCGAGGGCGGCTTCGTGATGTTGACGGTGCCGAGCGCGTTGATCCGGATGATCTTGTCCGCGGTGCCCATCTGCGGGCTGATGCCCGCGGTGTGCACGACCGCCCGCACGGAGCCTTCGCGGTCGGTCTGCTGGAACAAGGCCTCGACCGAGGCTCGGCTGGTGATGTCGCAGGCGACCGCCGCCGCATCGACGCCGTGGTCGCGCAGTTCCGCCGCCGCAGCGTCGAGGCGTTGCCGGTTGACGTCGGTGATGACCACGCGGTGATCGCCGCCGAGAATCTTCGCGGTCGCGAGCCCCATGCCCCCTGCTCCGCCGGTGACGATCGCTGTCTTTGTCATTCGTGCTCCATCGCGGTATTTCCCGACCGTAGCACCGGGGCAGCCCCTGACCTGCGAACTCCAGCTTGATGGCGAGGTGGATCGTCGCTTTCCGGGCAGCCCGCCGGGGGCCGGTACGTATACGTAGGTGTCGACGGCCGGCGCCGGGCGGTCGCGGTGGACGGCAAGTGCCTGCGCGGCGCACGCCGACCGGACGGCAGCCGGGTTTTCGAGCTGTCCGCCGTCCGCCACGGCCGTCGGCATCACCCTCGCCTCACGCGAGATCAGCGCGAAGACCAACGAAATTCCCGAGTTCGCGCCCTTGCTCGATCAGATCGACGACGCCGACCTCGCCGGGACGGTTGTCACCGCCGATGCCCCGCCCGCCCCACGCGACCACGCCACCTACCTGCACGAACGTGGCACCCACTACCTGCTGACCATCAAGAACAACCAGCGCGGCCAGGCCCGCCGAACTCCACGCTCTGCCCTGGAAGAAGATCCCCGTGATTCACCGCGACGACGACCGGGGCCACGGCCGCCACGAACAACGACTCGTGCAGGTCGTCACCGCCGACGGCCTGCTCTTCCCGCACGCCGCCCAAGTCCTGCGCATCCAACGCCGCCGTCTCTATGGAGCGAAGAAGTGGTCCAGCGAGACCGTCCACGCCATCACCGACCTGCCGCCGAGCAGGCAAGAGCAGCCGAGATCGCCTCCTGAGCTCGCGGACACCGGACCATGGGAAACACCCCCCACCGGGTGCGAGATGCCGTCTTCGGAGAAGACAAACCCCAGGTCAGGACCCGTAACACGCCGGCCGTGCCCGCCGCCGGACGCCGAGCCCACACCGAACGCCCACGCGTCCTCACCCTCCACGGCATCACCTGACCAAACCGGACGACCCGGGCAAAC
>NZ_JBFALC010000024.1:0-125109 GCF_040656035.1 Streptomyces sp. NPDC050211 | reverse complement strand
GCCCACCACAACGCGCCCCATAGGGGCGCGGGGCTGTATCGATTTGCGGCTCCGCCGCGTGGGCGCGACCAGCCCCCACGCACCCGCACCCGCGAGCGAACCGAACCCCCCGACCGACTAGCCAGAAACCTCAGACCGGTCCCCACCCCACAACGTGTGGAACGACCCCTCCCGATCGGTCCGCCGATACGTGTGAGCCCCAAAGAAGTCCCGCTGCCCCTGCGTAAGCGCCGCAGGCAACCGCTCCGCACGCAGCGCGTCGTAGTACGCGAGGGCCGCAGAGAAACCGGGCGTAGGCACCCCCTGCCGCGTCGCAGCAACAATCACCTCACGCCAGTCGTCCTGCGCCGCCCCGATCTCCTGCGCGAACGTGGCGTCCGACAGCAGACTCGGCAGATCGGCCCGCGCGTCATACGCCGCACGAATACGATCCAGGAACGCCGCGCGAATAATGCAGCCACCGCGCCAGATGGAGGCGACGGCACCGAGGTCGATGTCCCAGCCGTACTCGTCGCGCGCCGCATCGATCTGATGGAAGCCCTGCGTGTACGACACGATCTTCGAGGCGTACAAGGCCTGCTCCACCCGGTCGGCAAAGGCCCCGGCCTCCGCCTCGCTCAGCGGCGATGCCTTCGGCCCGGACAGCCCGCGTGACGCCTCGCGGAGCGCCTCGTGCCCGGACAGCGACCGAGCGAAGACGGCCTCGGCGATACCCGACACCGGGACACCCAGGTCGAGCGCGATCTGCACGGTCCACCGCCCCGTGCCCTTCTGCTCCGCCTGGTCCACCACCACATCCACGAACGGCTCGCCCGTCGCCGCGTCCACGTGCGACAGCACCTCGGCCGTGATCTCGATCAGGTACGAGTCCAGCCGCCCGGTGTTCCAGGTGCGGAAGATCTCCGCGATCTGCGCGGGCGAGTACCCGGCGACATCGCGCAGCAGCTGATACGCCTCGCCGATCAGCTGCATGTCGGCGTACTCGATGCCGTTGTGCACCATCTTGACGAAGTGACCGGCGCCGTCGGGACCGACGTGCGTGACACAGGGAGCCCCGTCGGCGGCCTTCGCGGAGATCTTCTCGAGCATCGGGCCCAGTGAGTCGTACGACTCCTTCGGGCCGCCCGGCATGATGCTCGGTCCGTGCAGCGCGCCCTCCTCGCCGCCGGAGACGCCCATGCCGACGAAGTGGATGCCCTGCTCGCGCAGGTCGCGTTCGCGGCGGCGGGTGTCGGCGAAGTGCGCGTTGCCACCGTCGATGATCATGTCGCCGGGCTCCAGGAGCGGGGCGAACTCCTGGATCACCGCGTCCGTCGGCTCACCGGCCTTGACCATGATGACCAGCCGGCGCGGCCGCTCCAGCGCCGCCACGAACTCCTTCGCGGTCTCGGCCGCGACGAAGTCGCCCTCACTCCCGAACTCCTCGACCAGGGCGTGCGTCCGCGCCGACGTCCTGTTGTGCACCGCGACCGTGTAGCCGTTGCGCGCGAAGTTACGGGCGAGGTTGCGGCCCATGACCGCGAGACCCGTGACGCCGATCTGGGCTGAATTGCTCATTGCGTTGGCTCCTAGTGACCTCGATAGCAGCGGTGCCGGTCCTGCATGCCCGCCAGTATTGCCCCATCGTCCACCCTGACGTGCCGGTACGCCGACCGCACACCCGGATGCCGCGACGCGGCGATGTCGCGCAGGCACATACGCACAGAACGGGCCGCCGCACTCAGCCGCCCCGGACGGTGGATCAACAGGCGCCGATTCCTCGCCACTTGGTGTGACCAAGCGGCTGATTGCTGTCTTGTCATGGCCTGTTCGCGGCGCTTACTTTTGGCCCTCCTGACGCATGTCGAGGGGGCTTTCATGGCCGTACGCGGCCGGCACCGCCGGTATCAGCCGAACAGGATCAACCGCGCCTCACTCACCGTCACGGCGGGCAGCGCCGGAATGGCGATACCGCTCATCGGTACCGGTACGGCGAACGCCGCGGACGTCGACACCTGGAACAAGGTCGCCGCCTGCGAGTCGACCAGCAACTGGAGCATCAACACCGGCAACGGCTACTACGGCGGACTGCAGTTCGCGCAGTCGACCTGGGAGGCCTTCGGCGGCACCCGGTACGCTCCGCGCGCGGATCTGGCCACCAAGGACCAGCAGATAGCCATAGCCGAGAAGGTGCTCGACGGTCAGGGGCCCGGCGCCTGGCCGACGTGCTCGGTCAAGGCCGGGTTGACCCGGGGCGGCGACACCCCCGACATCAGCCCGGGCGGCACGGCCCCGCGCACCACCAAGAGTTCCCTGGCCGACGTCCAGCCGCAGAGCACGCCCCAGTCCCGGGCGGGCACCGCCGAGATGTACACCGTCCTCAGGGGCGACACCCTCTCCGGGATCGCCGACAAGCAGGACGTACGCGGCGGTTGGCGCGGGCTCTACGCCGCCAACCGGAAGACCATCGGCGCGGACCCCGACCTGATCCTGCCCGGCCAGCGGCTCAGCCTGCGCGGCAAGGCGGCCACGACGACGAGGACGACGGTCGAGCCGGCACCCAAGGCACCCGCCTCGGACAGCAAAGCCTCCGACAGCAAGGCCCCGGACCGGAAAGCCCCGGAGAGCAAGCCCAAGACGGAGACATCCAAACGCGGCCTCGTCGCGCCCGTGAGCGCCGCGACCGGTACGCCGTACCACAAAGCGGGCTCCGCCTGGTCCTTGGGCTATCACACGGGCGTCGACTTCGCCGTCCCCACCGGGACCTCCGTGAAGGCCGTCGCGGACGGGCGGGTGGTCAGCGCCGGCTGGGACGGCTCCTTCGGCTACCAGGTGGTGATCCGGCACGCCGACGGCCGCTACTCCCAGTACGCGCACCTCTCGGCGATCTCCGTTAAGACCGGGCAGGGCGTAGGCGCCGGACAGCGCATCGGCCGCTCCGGGTCCACGGGCAACAGCACGGGCCCGCATCTGCACTTCGAGGTGCGGACGGGGCCCGGTTTCGGCACGGACATCGACCCGGTGGCGTACCTCCGGGCCGGTGGCGTCAGGATTTGATTCGGGTGCGGTGCCGGTCCAGGACCGGCCTCGGGATGTACGGGCCGATGTAGAGGGGGCCGTACAGCAGCGGGGGCACATCGGCGTGCGGCTGCTCCTCCTTCTCGAGGTCCGGCGCCGACGCCTGCGTCGCGACCAGGGCCTCCGCCGGGAGCTCGGCGGCGGGCTGCTCGAGAAGCTCCTTGACGGCTTCGGGGGAGTCGCCGGAGTGCTGGGCGAGCAGTTCCTCGACGGGCGCCGGTGCGGCCGCGGGTGCGGCTTCCTGCTGCGTCCGCCCGATCCGCTCCGTCGTCAGCAGGATCAGCCCGCCCGCCGCCACGACGCCGCAGCTCAGGGCGAGCGCGGTGCCCGTCGTGCCGTAGCGGAAGGTTTCGCCGAACATCGTGATGCCGACCGCCGCCGCCAGGACGGGGTTCACGACCGTCAGGGTGGCCAGCGGGGCCGCGAGTCCGGCGCCGCGGTAGGAGGCCTGGGAGAGCATCAGTCCGGCCGTCGCGAAGACGCCGATGGTGGCCAGGGACGGCAGGTCCGCCGCCGTGGCGCCGCCGCTCCAGTCGACCGCGACCGTCTTGGTGAACACCGAGGACATGCCGAAGGCTATGCCGGACGCCGTGGCCAGCAGCACGCTGCGCACCGCCGGATGCCGGTGCGCCGCCCGGCCCGCGATCATCAGCGCCACCACCGCACCCGCGGTGACCACGGCCACGCCGGCCCGCGAGGCGGAATCCAGCGACTGCGTGTCGGCGGTGCCGACCAGAGAGAGGAGACCCGCGAGTCCGACCGTCGCCATGATCGCGCCCCGCCAGGCGGTCGCCCCGGCCTTGCGGCCCACGAACATCGCCGCCATCGGCAGCGCGAACACGATGGTCAGGGCGCCCAACGGCTGGACCACGCTCAGCGGTCCGTACGCCAGGGCCACCACGTGCAGCAGACCGCCGAGGCCGTTCAGCGCCACCGCCGCCCACCAGCTCGGCCGGCGCAGGGGCGCGTAGTCGGGGGAGGACTCCGCCACGCGCTCCTGCACGATCGCCCCGCCCGCGTACGCCACAGCGGAGATCAGCGACAGCACCACGGACAACGCGAGGGCACTCATGAGCTGCTCCTCTGCGTGAGGCGGGGGCCCGGGGCCCGACGCGGCGATCGGTCGTCTTCCATAGCCAACACGATGCCGCGAAAAACCCTTCCCGTCGTCGTACCTGAGCACTCATTGAGTCCTACTGCCGATGGAGTACGACCGGACCTCCGTCCTCCCTCAGGCGGGTGACACCCCTCACGGACCCCCTGGTGGCGCCCCCTACGGGCCTTGGTACTACTGCTCTTCGTGGAACTCGACCCCGATCTCGCCGCGCTCCGCCCGCTCGGCGGCTTCTTCGTACTACGCACCACAGGAGTGCCGCATCGGCCACCGCCGACACTCGCGGAGACGTACGCCGAAGCAGCCTCGGATGTTTACCGGGATTCCCTGAATTTCCGCATCCACAAGGTCGCCCACGCCCTGCACGCCCCAGAGCCGCGGATCGCTGCCTCCGTGGCCCAGCAGGGGCTCGCGTCCCGGCTGTGGTCGGCGGCGCTCGGCTGCGCTGCCCTGTACGGCCGGGTCCCCGACCTCGACGCGCGGCTGCTGCGCTGGGACCCCGACGGCAGCGCCCCCGACGACCTCTGGCTGACGGAGGTGCGCCCGCTGCCCGCGGACGCGGCGACCCTCGCCGACACCGTGCTCCACGCCCACCTGGAACCGCTGACCGCGGCCCTGCACACCCGTCACCGCGTCGCCACCGGCCTGTTGTGGGGCAACGCCGCCTCCGCACTGGCGGGAGCGGCCCGGCAACTCGACCTCTGGGCGCGGACCAACGGCCGCCCCGAAGCCGCCGCCCGGGCCCGCACCCTGACCACGGCGCTTCTCGGCCACCCCCGGCTCGCGGGCACCGGAACCCTCACCGGCACCGCGTTCCGGCGCCGCAGCTGCTGCCTCTACTACCGCGTGCCCGGCGGAGGCGTCTGCGGCGACTGTTGCTTCACACGACCCCCGCGCTCTTCCCCGGGCGCCACATCTGGGTGACCATGAAGGGGCCGGGCGCTGAGACAGGGGGTTGCGGGTGCGAGTGGGACTGCTGACCCGGGAGTACCCCCCGGATGTGTACGGCGGCGCGGGCGTCCATGTCGAGTTCCTCGCACGGGAGTTGCGCGACCTCGTCGACCTGGACGTGCACTGCTGGGGCGAGGGCCGCGCGGAGGGCGTGCTGCGGCACCGCCCCTGGTCCGGCCTCGACACCGCCAACGACGCGCTGCGCACCTTCTCCGTCGACCTCGCCATGACCGCCGCCCTCGAAGGCCGCGAACTCGTCCACTCCCACACCTGGTACGCCAACCTCGCCGGCCATCTCGGCAAGCTCCTGTACGGCATCCCGCATGTGATGACCGCCCACTCCCTGGAGCCGCTGCGCCCCTGGAAGGCCGAGCAACTCGGCGGCGGATACGCCCTGTCGAGCTGGGCCGAGCGCACCGCGATCGAGGCCGCCGACGCGGTGATCGCCGTATCCGGAGCCATGCGCGAGGACATCCTCGGCTGCTATCCCACGCTGGACCCGGCGAAGGTCCACGTCGTCCACAACGGCATCGACACGGCCCTCTACCGCCCGGACCACGGCACCGAGGCCCTCACCCGGATCGGCCTCGACCCCGACCGCCCGTACGTCCTGTTCGTCGGCCGTATCACCCGCCAGAAGGGCGTGCCCCATCTGCTGCGCGCGGCACGGCACATCGACCCCGCCGCGCAGGTCGTGCTGTGCGCCGGCGCCCCCGACACTCCGGAGATCGACCAGGAGTTCCGCGACCTGTTCCAGGAGCTCAGCAGCGTCCGGGAGGGCGTGCACTGGATCCCGCAGATGCTGCCGCGCGCCGACGTGATCCAACTCCTCACCCACGCGGCCGTGTTCGTCTGCCCCTCGGTGTACGAACCCCTCGGCATCGTCAACCTTGAGGCGATGGCCTGCGGAACTCCCGTCGTGGCCTCCCGAGTCGGCGGCATCCCGGAGGTCGTGGAGCACGGGGTGACCGGTCTGCTGGTGGACACCGAGGCGTCCTTCGAGGCGGACCTGGCCGGCGCCCTGGACGCGGTGCTCGCCGACCCGGAGAAGGCCGCGCGCATGGGCGAGGCCGGACGGGAGCGTGCGGTCGGGGAGTTCGGCTGGGACGCGGTCGCCCGCAGGACGGTCCGGCTTTACCGGGAGATCCTCAAACAGGGGTAGGACCGCGGAAGATCCTCGATCAGGCTTAGTGGCCTGTCGGCAAGGGCACATCATGGTCAACCACGGTGAGGGGAGAGGCCATGCGGCGTGGCGGACCTTCGGTGCTCGGCATCGTACTGGCGGGTGGAGAAGGCAAGCGTCTGATGCCCCTGACCGCCGACCGCGCCAAACCCGCGGTCACCTTCGGCGGCACATACCGCCTCGTCGACTTCGTTCTGTCCAACCTCGTCAACGGTGACATCCTGCGCATCTGCGTCCTGACGCAGTACAAGTCGCACTCGCTGGACCGGCACATCACCACCACCTGGCGGATGTCCAGCCTGCTCGGCAACTACGTCACCCCCGTCCCGGCCCAGCAGCGGCTCGGCCCGCGCTGGTTCCTGGGCAGCGCGGACGCGATCCTCCAGTCGCTGAACCTCATCTACGACGAACGTCCCGAGTACGTGGCGGTGTTCGGCGCCGATCATGTGTACCGCATGGACCCGCGCCAGATGCTGGCCCAGCACATCGAGAACGGCGCGGGTGTGACGGTGGCCGGGATACGCGTCCCGCGCAGCGAGTCGTCGTCCTTCGGCGTGATCAGCTCCGCATCCGACGGCCGTACCGTGGAGCAGTTCCTGGAGAAGCCCGCCGACCCGCCGGGCCTGCCGGACGACCCGGAGTCCGTCTTCGCCTCGATGGGCAACTACATCTTCACCACCAAGGCCCTCATCGAGGCGCTCCAGCGGGACTCCGAGGACCGCAACTCCGTGCACGACATGGGCGGTTCGATCCTGCCGCAGCTCACCGACCGCGGCGAGGCCCAGCTGTACGACTTCAGCGAGAACCACGTCCCCGGCGAGACCACCCGCGACCAGGGCTACTGGCGCGACGTCGGCACGCTCGACGCCTACTACGACGCCCACATGGACCTGATCGCCGAGCGCCCCGCCTTCAACCTCTACAACCGCCAGTGGCCCATCTACACCCACTCCGGCCAGCTCTCCCCGGCCCGCTTCAACGCGGGCGGCATCGCGGGGGAGTCCATCATCAGCGCCGGATGCCTGATCCGCGGGCAGGTCACGCGGTCCGTGCTGTCGCCGGGTGTCGTGGTCGACCCGGGAGCGGTCGTCCAGGGCTCGGTGCTGCACGACAACGTCCACATAGGCCGGGGCGCGGTCGTCCGTGGCGCGGTGCTGGACAAGAACGTCGAGGTGCCGCCGGGCGCGACGATCGGCGTCAACCCGGACCGGGACGCGGAGCTGTACACGGTGTCCAAGGGCGGGGTGATCGCATTGGGGAAGGGGCAGTTGGTGTCGTAGGCCCGCGCTACTCCCGGGGAGGTACGGGCGGCGTCGCCCCGCGTACGACGACAGCGCGGAGCCGACTCCGGACGATGGGGCCCCATCGTCCGGAAGGAGCACCTGATGTATCGCGCCCTGCGCAGTGCCACGACCGTCCTCGCCGCTGCGGCGTTCCCGTTACTCACCCTGACCGGCACCACCTCCGCCGCCCCGACTCCCGAACCACAGCGTCTTTCCGGGGGGAATCCCTTCACCGACTGCGCGCCCGGGGCGGTGGACGGCAAGATGGCCGACGGAGCCATCGAGCCGCAGCTCGCCGTCGATCCGCACGACGCCGGCCGTCTGGCTGCCGTCTGGCCCCAGGACCGCCAACGAGGTGTGGTCCTCGCCGTCAGCGGCGACGGCGGACGCACTTGGAGCCGGACCGTCGTACCGAATCTGACGAGGTGTTCGGGCGGCACGTACGACTACGTGGACAGCCCGGCCGTGACCTTCACCGGTGACGGTGCGCTCCTGGTGACGGGCGGCCTCTTCATGGCCGACGGGTCCGCCAGCGCGGCTGTCTCGGCCCGCTCCGACGACGGAGGACGCACCTGGACCCGCCCCGCGGTGATCGTCCAGGAGACCGACCCGGAACAGGGCGGCGTCGGCGGTGGACCGGCGGTCGCGGACCGGCGCGATCCCGACGTCCTGTACGTGGTGACGCCGAGGTTCCCGTCCCAGGCGCGGACCCGCAACGACGGCTGGATCAGCCGCAGTACGGACGGCGGACGCAGCTGGCAGCCGGCGACGCCGGTCGTCGACGCCGGGGACGGGCACCTGGTCTCCGGGCATCGGCTGACCGTGCTCGACGACGGCACGCTGGTCGATGTCCACTCCCGCGTCCGCTTCGGCGAGGGTCCCATCGCCAGTCGGCTCACCCTGCAGGCCGTACGGTCCATCGACGGTGGCCGGACCTGGTCCGCACCCGTGAAGGTGGCCGACCAGCGGACCAGGTGGCTGTTCCAGGACCCGGAGTCGGGTGAGCAGGTCTCGCACACCACCAGCCTGCTGGCGGACACCGCGGTCGACCGGCGCACGGGCAGGATCTACGCGGCGTGGCAGGACGCGCGGTTCGGCGACGGCGACGCCGACTCGGTGGCGCTGGCCTCCTCCGACGACGGCGGGCGCACCTGGTCCGAGCCGGTTCGGGTGAACCGGACGCCGACCGACATCCCCGCGCTGAACCAGCAGGCCTTCACCGTGACCCTGGCCGTCGGTCGCGGCGGAACCGTTGCCGTTTCGTACTCCGACTTCCGCCGTAACGACGCGGGCACGTCACTGCTGACCGACCGCTGGCTGGTCCGGTGCAGCCCGCAGGCCGCCGATTGTGCCTCGGACAGGGCGACTTGGCGGGAGACGCGGCTGACCCCGACCTCCTTCGACATGCGCCGGGCGCCCCGCATCCCCGACGAGGCCAGTCCCCGCGGATATTTCCTGGGCGAGCAGATGGGCCTGGTCGCCGACAAGGGCGGGTTCATGGCCGCGTGGGCCGCACCGGACACACCGGGCCGTGCCGCCGTGCATGCCGTGAGGGTGCGCTGATCCAACGGCCCGCCTCCCCGGGGGAGAGGCGGGCCTTCCCATGTCGGCCGTTGTCATGCCCCGCCGTTGTCATGTCCCTGGACAGGGAAGCGGAAGCCGTGTTGTCATGCCAACTGCCGTTGATTGCAACGATGTAAATCGCAAGAGCCGCCACACGTCCTCAACAAGGAGGATCCGTGCGACACCTCAGATCCCGCTTCGTGTTAGTGCTCGCCGCAGCCCTGGCCTTCGCCGGTCTCAGCGCTCCGTCGCCCGCCACCGCGGCGGCCGACGACCCGGTCGAGGTCCAGGGCCTGAAGGGCGAGTACTACACCCACTCCGCCCCGGGCGCCTTCGACTTCCACGAGCTGAAGGCCACCGGCTTCGACCAGAACCTCGACTTCGACAACCTGGAGCCGCGCCTGCGCTTCGCCACCGGTCAAGACAACGATGTCAGTGTCCGCTGGACCGGAAAGATCATGCCGGAGAAGACCGGCCCCACCACCTTCTCGATCATCGGTGACAACGGCTTCCGGCTCTGGATCGACGGAAAGCCGGTCATCGACCACTGGGTGGACGACTGGGACCGCGAGCAGACCGCCGCGCCCGTCGAACTGACGGCAGGGCAGGCCTACGACGTCAAGCTGGAGTACTTCGAGCACTACGGCGGCTCCAACCTCCACCTGCGCTGGACCCCGCCCGGCGGCAGCAAGGCCGCCGTCCCGCAGTCGGCCTTCCGGCTCCCCGACGGCTACGACTACGACGGCGCCATCGCCACCACCGTCCTCAGGGACGGCCGTACGCTCAAACTCGACTTCGCACACGAGCTGTCCGCACCCCCGGCCTCCGTCACCGACCACATCGAGGCGGTGATCGGCGGCGCCAAGTGGCCCCTGACGACAGCCCGGTTGGACCCGTCCGACCCCAAGTCCCTGCTCGTGGGCCTCAAGGAACCGGTCGTCGGCAACAAGACCGGCACCGCACGCGGCACCGCGGAGGTCCGCTACGACGGCCAGGGCGGACTCGCCGCAGACGGCAAGGAGATCGGCTCGTTCTGGAGCAGCGGCGCCAACCGCTCGACGTACGAACTGCGCACCCCCTGGGCCAAGGAGGTCGGCCCGGACAACGCGCTCCCCGAGTACCCGCGCCCGCAGCTGACCCGCGACGCCTGGCGCAACCTCAACGGCCGCTGGCAGTTCGCGGCGGCCGAGGCCGGAGAGCAGCCGCCCGTCGGCAAGAACCTCGCCGAGCGCATCCTCGTCCCGTACCCCGTGGAGTCCCAGCTCTCCGGCATCCAGCGGCACGAGGACCGCATGTGGTACCGCCGCACCTTCACGGTCCCGGCGGACTGGCGCATCGGCTCCGGCCAGCGGCTGCAGCTCAACTTCGGCGCGGTCGACTGGCAGTCCGAGGTGTACGTCAACGGCAAGAAGGTCGCCGCGCACAAGGGCGGCTACGACAAGTTCAGCGCCGACATCACCGACGCGCTCAAGCCCGGCCGCACCCAGGAGCTGATCGTCGGCGTGTACGACCCGACCGACGCGGCCGACGGCGAGAACCCGCCCGTCGGCAAGCAGCGCCTGGACCCCAGCGGCATCTGGTACACGTCGAGTTCGGGCATCTGGCAGACGGTGTGGATGGAACCGGTCGCCCGCGACCACGTCGATTCGCTCAAGGTCACGCCGGACGTCCAGAACGGCCGCGTCACCGTCGAGGCGAAGGGCGTCCGCGACGGCGTACCGATCACGGCGACGGCGTACGACGGCAAGCAGAAGGTCGCCGCGGCGCGCGGCCGGACCGGGCAGCCGCTGACGCTGACCATCGACGACCCGCACCTGTGGTCGCCGGACGATCCGTTCCTCTACGACCTGAAGGTGAGCGTCGGTTCGGATCGCGTCGGCAGCTACTTCGGGATGCGTTCCATCGCCGTGGAGAAGGTCGACGGCGTCCCCCGCACCATCCTCAACGGTGAGCCGATCTTCCTGATGGCCACCCTCGACCAGGGCTTCTGGCCCGACGGCCTGCACACCGCACCGACCGACGAGGCCCTGGCCTACGACCTGAAGGTGCACAAGCAGCTCGGCTTCAACTCGGTGCGCAAGCACATCAAGGTCGAGCCGGACCGCTGGTTCTACTGGGCCGACAAGCTGGGCCTGATGGTCTGGCAGGACATGCCCGCGATGACCGCCGGAGTGACCCCGAACGCCGCCTCGCGTGCCCAGTACGAGCGCGAGATGAAGGAGATGATCGACGAGCACATCAGCAGCCCGTCGATCGTCATGTGGGTGACCTTCAACGAGGGCTGGGGCCAGTACGACATCGGCCGCATCGCCGAGCAGGCCAAGGCCTGGGACCCGACCCGGCTGGTCAACGGCCAGTCCGGGCTGAACCTCGGGGCCGACGGCGGCACCGGCGACATCATGGACGAGCACGGCTATCCCAGCCCCGCCCTGCCACCCCGCCCCGACGGTGAACGCGCCCTGGTCAGCGGCGAGTACGGCGGCCTCGGCCTCGCGGTCCCCGGACACGCCTGGTCCGTGCAGCAGTCGTACGTCGACGTCGACCCGGCGACCTACACCGACGACTACCTCACCAAGCTCGACGAGGTGCGCGCCCTGGCCTGCCGGGGCGGCAACGGCGCCGTCTACACCCAGATCGCCGACGTCGAGGGCGAGCTCAACGGCCTGCTGACCTACGACCGCAAGGTCCTCAAGCCGGACGTGGCCCGCGTGAAGGCCGCGCACGAGGCGCTGATCCGTGACATCTCCCGGCCGGTGCCGGCCGGTTGCCCGTAACCCCCCGGAGGAATCGCAGGATGAGATGGACCCGGCACCTGCGCCTGTGGCTGGCCGGGGCGGTGGCAGCGTCCGCGCTGTGCACCGTCCCGGCCGCCCGGGCCGCCGAGCCGCACGACGGGCACCTCACCGATCTGGTCAACCCGTTCATCGGCACGGAGAACGAAGGCAACACCTACCCCGGCGCCGCCGTGCCGTTCGGCATGGTGCAGCTCTCGCCCGACACCGGCCACAACACCGGCTACGACTACTCCCACGACCGCATCCGCGGCTTCTCCCTCGTCCACCTGTCGGGTGTCGGCTGCGGTCTCGGCGGTGACCTGCCCGTACTGCCGACGACGGGTGACGTCACACAGACGGACTACGCGGCCTACGCCGCCGGGTTCAGCCACGACGACGAGAAGGCGAGCCCCGGCTACTACAAGGTCGGCCTGGACTCCGGCATCGACGCCGAACTCACCGCGACCGAGCGCACCGGCGTGCAGCGCTACACCTTCCCGGCCACCGGCAAGGCCAACGTCCTGCTCAACGCGGGCCAGTCGCTGCACAAGACGGTCGCCACGAAGGTCGAGATCCTCGACAGCCGTACCGTGCGCACCGCCATCACCGGCAGCGGCTTCTGCCAGGACACCGAGCCGTACACCGTCTACACGATCACCCGCTTCGACCGGCCCTTCACGGCGTACGGCACCTGGGACGGCAGCGCGGTGACCGCGGGCTCGAAGACCGGCCGGGACGGCGCGTACGTCCGCTTCGACACGACCCGGGACCGCACGGTCGAGGCGACCACCGCGCTGTCGTACGTCGACGCACACGGCGCGGCGGTCAACCTCCGGGCCGAGGGCGGGCGTTCGTTCGACTCCGTCCGTGGCCGGGCCCAGCAGGCGTGGGAGGACCGCCTGGACGACGTACGCGTCCAAGGCGGCGGCGACACCCTGCGCCGTACCTTCTACTCCTCGCTGTACCGGTCGTTCCTCGCGCCCAACATCGGCAGTGACGCCGACGGCCGCTACACCGGCTGGGACCAGAAGATCCATCGCGCGAAGGGCTTCACGTACTACCAGAACTGGTCCCTGTGGGACACCTACCGCACCCAGTCCCAGCTGCTCTCCCTGCTCGCGCCGCGTGAGGCACGGGACATGGCGATCTCGGTGATCAAGATCGACGAGGAGAGCGGCTGGCTGCCCAAATGGGGCTATGGCACGGTCGAGACGAACATCATGACCGGCGACCCGGTGACGCCGTTCCTGACCCATGCGTACCAGCAGGGGCTGCTCAAGGGGTACGAGGAGCGGGCCTACCGGGCGCTGAAGAAGAACGCCGACGGGGTGCCGCCGGCGGACTCACCGGCCGTGGGGCGGGAGGCCAACAAGGAGTACCTCGCCGAGGGCTTCGCGCCGTACATCAAGGGCCGTCCGCATGTGAAGCCCGGTGACTCGGACTACGACCACGGGGCTTCGGCGACGCTGGAGTACGCCCTGTCGGACGCGATGCTCGCACAGATGGCGAGGGACCTGGGCCACTCGGCGGACGCCGCGCGCTATGCCGCCCGCGCCCAGAGCTACCGGAACATCTTCGATCCCTCGACCGGCTTCTTCCGGGCCCGTGACGCCTCCGGCGCCTTCACCGGACCGGCCGACCCGGCGCAGAGCGAGGGCTTCCACGAGGGCACGTCCTGGCAGTACCAGTGGCTCGTACCGCAGGACCTGCCGGGCATGGTCGACCTGATCGGCGGAACGCAGGCCACCAACGACCGGCTCGACTCCTTCTTCGCCTACGAGCAGCTCCTGGCGGACCCGGCGAAGACCGCGCGCGAGGTGTGGGTGAACGGGCCGTACGACTACTACAACGCCGACAAGTACAACCCGCAGAACGAACCCGACCTCATCGCCCCGTACACCTACCTGTCCACCGGTCAGCCGTGGAAGACCACCGACGTGGTGCATGCCGCGCTGACCCTGTTCACCGATACGCCGACCGGCATGACCGGAAACGACGACCTCGGGACGATGTCCGCCTGGAACGTGCTGTCGTCGATCGGGATCTTCCCGGTCCAGCCCGGCTACGACACCTGGGGCCTGTCCACACCCGTCTTCGACCAGGTCGACCTGACGCTGGACCGCCGCTACTACCCGAGGGGCGGGCTCACGATCACGGCGCCCGGCACCTCGGACACCGACCGCTACATCCAGTCGGCCCGGACGGACGGATCGGCCTACGAGCGGACGTATCTGACCACCGCCACTCTGCGGTCCCTGCGGTCGCTCGATTTCACGGTCGGCTCGCGCCCGTCTGAGTGGGGAACGTCGGCGGAGGCGGCGCCACCTGCGCTGAAGTAACCCCAGACGCCTCATGAGTCCCGCCCCTTTCAGAAGGGGCGGGACTTAATCTCTTGTTAACTGTGCGTAGCTTGATCGTACTTGACCGTAATCGGTCGTGGGGGGTTGACTGCTGGCTCACCCTTCGTCGACGCGAGGCAAGCCATTGACTTCTGACCTGCTCGCACCTCTCGACCTGGCGTTCTGGAACATCGAGTCCGACCGGAACCCCATGCACCTGGGCGCGCTCGGCGTCTTCGCCGCGAACTCGCCCACCGCCGGTGCCCACGCGGCCGATCTGCTCGCCGCCCGGGCCGCCGCCGTGCCCGGACTGCGGATGCGGATCCGGGACGTCTGGCAGCCGCTGGCGTTTCCGCCGACGTTCGCGTCCGCCTTCGGTGGCGCCGCGCGTGTGCCCGCCGCCGACTTCGATCCGCTGGACCACATCCGGCTGCATGCCCCGACCGGGGACTTCCACGAGGTGGCGGGGCGGCTCATGGAGCGCCCGCTGGACCGTGCCCGCCCGCCGTGGGAGGCGCATGTGCTGCCCGGGGAGGACGGCGTCTCATTCGCCGTGCTGTTCAAGTTCCACCACGCGCTGGCCGACGGGCTGCGGGCACTGACGCTCGCCGCCGCGGTCCTGGACCCGATCGACCTGCCCGAGCGCCGGCCTCGCCCCGCACCGCCGGGGCGCGGCCTGCTCCCCGACGTGCGCAAGCTGCCGGGGCTGGTGCGGGGTGCCCTGTCCGACGTGGGCCGGGCCCTCGATATCGGCGCCTCCGTCGCCCTGTCCAACCTGGGCGTGAGCTCCTCGCCCGCGCTCACCACCGAGCCCAGCGGCACCCGCAGCACCGCCGGTGCCGTCATCGACATCGACGATGTGCACATCGTCCGCAAGGCCGTCGGCGGCACCGTCAACGACGTGCTGATCGCGGTCGTCGCGGGCGCGCTGCGCCGCTGGCTGGACGAGCGCGGAGACGGCAGCGAGGGCGTGGCACCCCGCGCCCTGATCCCCGTCTCCAAACGCCGCCCGCGGACCGCCCACCCCCAGGGCAACCGGCTCTCCGGCTACCTGATGAGGCTTCCCGTCGGCGACCCCGATCCGCTCGGCCGGCTCGGTACGGTCCGCGCGGCCATGGACCGCAAGAAGGACGCGGGACCGGGCCGGGGCGCCGGTGCCGTCGCGCTGCTCGCCGACCACGTCCCGGCGCTCGCCCACCGGCTCGGCGGCCCCCTGGTCAGCCAGGGCGCCCGCCTCTGGTTTGACATCCTCGTCACCAGCGTCCCCCTCCCCGGCCTCGGCCTGAAACTCGGCGGACACACCCTCACCGAGGTCTACCCCTTCGCCCCCCTGGCCCGCGGCCAGTCCCTCGCCGTCGCGATCTCCACGTACCGCGGCCGCGTCCACTACGGCCTGGTCGCCGACGCGGAGGCCGTCCCGGACCTGGACCGCCTCGCCGCCGCGCTCTCCGAGGAGGTGGAGGCATTGATCGCCGCTTGCGCACCGTGAGCGGTGGCGATGCCTCCCGGCGGGGGGCGCGGGTGGGTGGGGGTGCGCGTAGCGCCATCGGTGTGGGGTGGGGTCGGGGCCGCGGTGGGGGTGTCCGTCCTCGGAACGTCGCGGCTCGGTCCCTCACAGAGGTGCCCGTGTTGACGCGACAACCGCTGCGGGCGGACACCCCCACCACGTCCCCTTACCGCCGTGGGCGACCGCGGGTGCGTGGTCGCATCCGCCGCAGCACGCCGGGCCGCCCGGGCGCGTGGGCAGCTGCGGTCCAAGACCGCCGCGGGTGCGATCACGCGTGCGGGCTGGGCGTCATGGGGGCCAGTGGCCCCTGACTGGTGCGGATGTGATCACCGTTCGCCGTCCGTTGGCACCGCCGGTTCGATCACCGGCCGTAGTCCATGATCAGCGCAGGTTTGGCGTGTGGGCCGGGGCTCCGTAAAATTCCTCGTTCGAAAGCGGACTCGACCGGAGCGCCGCGCGGTGGATCAGGAAGCGGCAGCGGCGATGACGGTGACAGAGGACGGCTCGGCGACCACGGACGAGGTCGTGTACGGGCCCGGCATCGACCCTGAGCGGCTGGCCGTCTGCCTCAGCGTGCTCGAGGAACTCGACAAGCTGGAGGTCGACCACCCCGACGCGATCGCGGTGCGCCGGGCCACGGCCGGCGTCTACCGCACGGTCAAGCAGCGCCGCCGTCAGGAGCGCCGGGCCGCGAAGACCGCGCACGACAAGGCGGTCACGGAGGCCACGGCGACCGGCTCCGCCGAGCGTATCGACGACGAGACCGAGGGCCTGCTGCCCTCCTCACGCACCGAGGAGGGCAGGATCGCGGGGATACTCCAGCGCCCGCGCTCCTGCTACACCTGCAAGACCCGGTACGTCGAGGTCGACTACTTCTACCACCAGCTCTGCCAGCAGTGCGCCGCCTTGAACCGGGCCCACCGCGACTCCCGCGCCGACCTCACCGGCAGGCACGCCCTCCTCACCGGCGGCCGCGCCAAGATCGGCATGTACATCGCGCTGCGGCTGCTGCGGGACGGCGCGCACACCACGATCACCACGCGGTTCCCGAAGGACGCCATCCGCCGCTTCAAGGCGATGGACGACTCGGCGGACTGGATCCACCGCCTGGAGGTCGTCGGCATCGACCTGCGCGACCCCGCCCAGGCCGTGGCCCTGGCCGACCAGGTCGCCGAGCAGGGTCCGCTGGACATCCTGATCAACAACGCGACCCAGACGGTACGCCGCCTGCCCTCCGCGTACGCCGCCCTGGTCGAGGGCGAGAGCGCCCCGCTGCCCGCCGGTGAACTGCCCGCCCACCACGTCATCGGCGCCTTCAACTCCGGCGCCGTCGACGGCCTCGCCGCACTCCCCGTCGGCGTCACCGGCCTGGACGCGCAGAAGGTGGCCGATCTCGCCCTGGTCGCCGGCAACGCCAGCGTGGAGCGGCACCGCGACGGCACCGCCATCGACGCGGGCGGCCTGGTCCCCGACGTCGTCGACTCCAACACCTGGGTGCAGAGCATCGAGCAGATCTCCCCGGTGGAGCTGCTCGAGACGCAGCTGTGCAACTACACCGCGCCGTTCATCCTGATCAGCAAGTTGCGGTCGGTGATGGCCGAGGCCGCGCGCAAGGCGCCCAGCAAGCGCGCGTACGTCGTCAATGTCTCGGCGATGGAGGGCGTGTTCGGCCGCGGCTACAAGGGCGCGGGCCACCCGAACACGAACGCCGCCAAGGCGGCCATGAACATGGTGACGCGGACCAGCGCCCAGGAGATGTTCCAGACCGACGGCATCCTGATGACCTCCGTCGACACCGGCTGGATCACCGACGAGCGCCCGCACTACGACAAGCTGCGCCTCGCCGACGCCGGCTTCCACGCGCCCCTCGACCTGATCGACGGCGCGGCCCGCGTCTACCACCCGATCGTCAGCGGCGAGCAGGGCGAGGACCTGTACGGCGTCTTCCTGAAGGACTACGCGCCGGGCAAGTGGTGAGGCCCGGCGGACGACGAGGGGGCCGTCAGTCGACGGCCCCCAGCCGCGAGTTGCGGGCGGCCACCAGCTCCAGCACCGTGCGCCAGTCCTCCAGCACCCCGGCGTCGAACCCCGCGCTACGGCCCTCCTCCTCGGCCTGACGCAGGCTGACCAGGTCGTCGTCCACGGGGGTGCCGAGCCGGGAGTGGCGGCGTATCAGGCGGGCGACCCGTTCGCCGAGCAGGCCCCGCACCGCGTCGGCCGTACGGTCGTCGTGCCCGGCCGTGTCACCGGGCCACAGCAGCCGGCCGATGGGCTGCACCAGGCCCGCGACTTGGAGCTCCTTGTCGGCGGGACGGCTGCGGCGCAGCAGCGCGGCGGTCCGCAGGGCGTGATCGTGCAGATCGACGCGGTCACCGGCGCGCTGCCGGGTGTCCCACGTGCCCCTGCACGCGTGCAGTAGATCCATCAGCTCCTCGACGCTGCGCAGCTCCATGCGTCAGTCCTCCCGCGAGACAGCCGTTGTCTGACCGCAGCAGATCATGGCGAGCTTTCGGCACAGCCAACGGGACTTGAACTGCGCGACGACCGATACGGCTGTCTCGAATACGTCGTCGCCGGTGTAGGCCGAACGGGTGATGCTCGCGCACGGCATCTCATGACAAAGCCGTGCATTTCATGACCCACCGAACACGGGCGACTTGTGATAGTTACCCCAAGTTTTCAGCCCCATCGAGCGGACCCCCGCTCATTTGGGTACTCTGGAGGGGACGGACAGCAGCACGGGGTCCTACCCAACACCCAGAGTCCGTCCCGGGGACGAGCCGGATATCACAGCCTGCTCTCACCTGAGTTACCGGCGCCACCGCGTCCGAACAGTTCTCGACCCAGACCCGAGCGGGCGTCAGGCGCACAGCAGCAGAGTGGCCGGTATGCCCCGAGGGTGACCCGACACATAAGGAGTGCGCGGTGACACCGGAGAAGACGAATCGCGAACAGCGCCCCAAGGAACGCACGGAGCGCGCGGGCCGGCGGCCCGGGGAGATCGGCAGCCTCGACGTGTGGGCCCGTTCGGCCCCCATCCGCCTGGCCGGTTACGAGGACGACCTCGCCGAGCCCCACATCCTGCCCAGCGTCGACTGACGCCCTCAGTCAGGCCCCTTCGCGATCGCAGCCGCGGCCGATACGACCGGCCGCGGCTTCGGCGTTGCAGGACCCTGGGTGGGCCAGGCAGGTCGGGTGCGAAGTCCGCTGCGGCCCCGCGGCGGAGCCGCATATCGACACAGCCAGGTGCGCTCAGTCGAGCGGTGCCGTCCGCTGCCACGGACGCAGCTTCTCCATCTGCTCCGCCAGCTCCAGCAGCACCGCCTCCGACCCCGGCCGCCCCGCGAGTTGTACGGCACACGGGGCGCCCGAGGGCAGCGAGCCGAACGGGACGGCCAGCGCGGGCCAGCCGGTCAGGTTCCACGGAGGAGTCAGCGGCGAGTAGTTGGTGTCGGCGAGCACATTGCGCAGCCAGCCCCGCTCGTGCCAGGCCACGGCCTTGGGGGAGCGGCGGGCCAGCGCCGGAGTGAGCACCACGTCGTGCTCGGCGAAGAACGGCTCCAGCCTCCTGCGCAGCTGCTCCCTGCTGTCGCCGGAAGTGACACGGCCCACGAAGCGCCGCCCTACGGCGGCATGGACCCGGGTGCGCCGGGTCAGCAGACGCGGGTCGTAATCCCTGGCGTCCACCGCCGTGCCCGCCGTCCAGTGCGCGAGCGAGGTGAAGCTCAGCGACAGCGGATACGGCGGATCGGCACGCCGGATCTGGTGCCCGGCCTTGGCCAGCACCCCGGCCGCCTCCCGGGTCGCCTCCGCATACGGCTTGCTGATGGTGACGCCGGCGAGCGGGCTGCGCAGGGAGACGGCGACCTTGCGCGAGGCAGGCTCGTGCGGTCGTACGGCATCGGTGTCGGCGAGGACCGACAGCATCAGGCGGGCGTCCTCGACGGTCGTCGCCAGGGGGCCGTTCTCGGACATGCCGAACCAGTCGCCCTCGCCGATCCCCGCGGGCACGACACCGTTGCCCGGCTTGATGGTGACGAGGCCGCAGTTGGCCGCCGGGATGCGCAGTGAGCCCATGCCGTCGTTGCCGAGGGCGATCGGCACCAGCCCCGCGGCGACCGCCGCCGCGCTGCCGCCCGAGGAACCGCCCGCCGACCGGGAGGTGTCCCACGGGTTGCGGGCCGTGCCGTGGACGCCCTCGCTGGTACCGAAGACGCACAGCTCCGGCACGTTCGTCAGCCCCACCACCACCGCCCCCGCCGCCCGCAGCCGGGCCACGGTGACATGGTCGTGCTCGGCGGGGGTGTCCGCGGTCGCGGCCGAGCCGATGCGGTTCGACTCGCCCCGTACGGCGAGGTTGTCCTTCACGGCCACCGGCACACCGGCGAGCGGCAGTTCGGCCAGATCCCCGCGCGCCGCCACCTCGTCGGCCTCGGCGAGCGCCGCCTGGGCGCGCACCACACGGAACGCCCCGACGCGGCCGTCGAGCCGCTCGATCCGGGCCAGGTGCTCGGCCACCACCTCCCGGGGTGTGGCCCGCTTCTCCCGTACGGCGGCGGCGATCTCGACGGCGGTCCGGCCGGTCCAGTTGGTCACGTGCGCTCCTTCACAGTGCGTCTACCGGCGAGTATGTAGGGAGAACTGTGCCCGGGACCGGGCGGCACGTCGAGGGGGAGCGGGGCTTGGACATTCGGGCGGCGGTTCTTGGACTTTTCGCGCGGGTGTGCCCAAGAGCCGCCCGCTGAACAGCAGATCCTCCGATCAATCGCTCAACTCTCCTGCCGTTCCGCCCCATTGACAGGCTCAGAGGCCCGCTCAATCATCGGACATCCGATGAATTGGAGCCGCTCATGAGTACGTATCCAAGACGTCTGGTCCTGGGTGTCGCGGCGGGCGTGGCCGCCTCCGCAGCCCTTCCGCTCACCGTGACCGCCGAGGCGCACGCCGCCGGTCAGTGGGTTCCCGTCCCCGACCCGGTCCCCGTCCCGCTGGACGGGCTGTACGACAACGACGGCATCGACACCGCCGCCGCCCGCGGCGGGGACTTCGACGGCTCGGGCTACACCTTCCCGGGCGAGGAACTCCCCTCCGGCCGGGTCGAGGTCGACGGCATTCCCTTCCTCTTCCCGTCCGCGGACGCCGCGAACAACGTTGTCGCGCTCGGCCAGCGCATCGAACTGCCCAAGGGCCGTTACCTTTCGGCCTTCTTCCTCACCGCCGGCAGCTACGGCAACGCCTCCGGCAAGGCCACCGTCCACTACGCCGACGGCGCGACCACGACGGCAGGGCTCGGCGGCGCCGACTGGTACTCGGCGGGCGGCTCACTGTCGGCGCCGTACCGCTACGCCCCGGACGGGACGAAGGACGAGCACAGCGTCGGGATCGGCACGTCGGAGGTGTGGCTCGACCCGCAGCGGGAGGCGGTCGCCGTCACCCTGCCCGTCACCAACCCGGCGGAGGCGAACAAGGCGTCCCTGCATGTCTTCGCGCTCTCCCTCCAACCCGTCGCTCAGGGCCGGGCGTTGGCTCTCCGCGCCGCCCGTTCCACGAACTCGCTGCTGGAGGAGACCGGCGCCCAGAGCGTCGAGGCCACGATCGTCAACGCGGGCACCGTCGCCCTACTCGCCCAAGACGCCGTGTCGGTGCGCGTCGACGTACCCGGCGCCCGCACCGTAGAGCCCGCCCGCATCCGCCGTCTCGACCCCGGCGAGCAGGCCCGGGTCCGCATCGGCATCCGCAACCGCGCGGGCACGGCACCCGGCACCGTCCGGGACGGCTCGGTGACCGTGACCGGCCGAGGGGCACAAGTCACCGCCAAATCAAGCAAGTTGAACCTCGGTGTGGCCGACTACCAGCCCACCGAGGCCTCCCTCTCCGGCCATCAGGCGCCGTACTGGTTCCACTCCGCCAAGTTCGGCATCTTCATCCACTGGGGCGTCTACTCGGTGCCCGCCTGGTCGCCCGTCGGCAAGCAGTACGCCGAGTGGTACTGGAACCACATGCAGGACCCGGCGAACGCCGTGTACGCGTACCACCGCGAGACCTACGGCGAGGACTTCGCGTACGACGACTTCATCCCGATGTTCACGGCGGAGAGGTTCGACCCGCGCGCGTGGGTGGAGCTGTTCCGGGACGCGGGCGCCCAGTACCACGTCCTCACCTCGAAGCACCATGAGGGCTTCGCGCTGTGGGACACCAAGGTCTCCGACCGCAGCTCGGTGAAGATGGGCCCCCGACGGGACCTGATCAAGGAGCTGTTCGAGGCGTCCCGCCGCTACACGCCCGAACTCCACCGGGGCCTGTACTTCTCGATGCCGGAGTGGTTCAACCCGGACAACCCCTGGATGGGCCATGCCCCGCGCAATCCGTACACCCTCGAACCGGTGCCGTACACCGGCTACTCGGCCGGCAAGGATTATGTGAAGGACTATCAGGCGCCGCAGATGCTGGAGCTGATCCACGGCTACGACCCGTCGGTGCTGTGGTGCGACATCGGCGGCGTCAACGACAGCGTCCATGTGCTCGCCGAGTACTTCAACCACGCCAAGAACCGCGCCCGGCCGATCGAGGTCACCGTCAACAACCGCTCCGGCATCGGGTTCCACGACTTCACGACCCCCGAGTACACGACGTACGAGAACACGGTCGTCGCCAAGTGGGAGGCCAGCCGCGGACTCGACCCGTTCAGCTACGGCTACAACAAGGCGACCCCCGACGACGCCTATATGACGGCCGAGGAGGTCGTGCACAGCCTCGTCGACATCGTCTCGAAGAACGGCAACTTCCTCCTCGACATCGGCCCGCGCGCCGACGGCACCATCCCGGAGATCATGCAGACCCGGCTGCGCGAGACGGGCCGTTGGCTCCGCATCAACGGGGAGGCGATCTACGACACCACGTACTGGTCGCGGATGGCGCAACTCGGCGAGGACCTCAGGTTCACGGTCCGTCCGAACGAGGCCTTCTACATTCACTCCCTTGCCCGACCGGGCGCACAGCTCACCGTCGAGGCCCCCGTCCCGGTCCGGGCCGGCGACAAGGTGACGATGCTCGGCCATGACCGGCCCCTCACTTGGACCGTACGGAACGGAGCACTGGTGATCGACGTACCCGAGGCGGCCCGGAAGGCGGGTCGTTACGCGTGGGTGTTCAAGGTGGAGTGGCATGGCTGAGCGCGGGAAGAGACGGTTCGCACTGATCGGTCTCGTCGCGGTGCTGATGCTCTTCGGAGTACCGGCGCAGGCGGCACCGAAGGAGAAAGCGTCACCGGTCACCGTGCCCGCGCTGGCTAACTGGACGGCAGAGCAAGGCAGTTACGCCTACGGGAACGGGACTCGTCTGGTCGCCGGCTCCGGGGCCGAGCGCCGGGTCGCACAGACCCTCGCCGACGATCTGCGGGCCGCGGGACACGGCACGGTTCCTGTCGTACGGGGCGGGGCGCGCGCCGGTGACATCGTGATCGACGTACAGCGCGGGAGGACCTCGCTCGGCAGCCAGGGCTACGAACTCCACGCCGGCAAGCGGCTGTCGGTGACCGGCGCGAGCGAGACCGGCGCCTTCTACGGCACCCGGACCGTCCTGCAACTCCTCGCGCAGGGCGACAGGATCCCCGCCGGACGGACGGTCGACGTGCCGCGTTACGAGGAGCGGGGGGTCGGGGTCTGCGCCTGCTACATCCACATCTCGATGCCCTGGCTGGAGAACCTCGTCCGCGAGATGGCGTACCACAAGCTCAACCAGCTGCTCCTCGAGCTGAAGGTGAAGAGCGACGCCCACCCCGAGGCCAACACCTGGGGCTACTACACCAAGGTCGAGATACGCCGACTCGTCGCCCTCGGCGCCAAGTACCACGTCGAGATCATCCCCGAGATCAACTCCCCGGGCCACATGGACCCGTGGATAGAGAACCGTCCCGACCTGCAGCTCACCGATACAGACGGCAACAAGCAGCCCTCGCGCCTCGACATCACCCGGCCCGAGGCCTTCGCCTACTACACGAGCCTGATGGACGAGTACGCGCAGGTCTTCACGTCCACGTCCTGGCACATGGGCGCCGACGAGTACATGCTCGGCTCCGACTTCGCCAAGTACCCGCACGTCCTGCAGTACGCGCGGGAGAAGTACGGCCCCGACGCCACGCCCCAGGACGCGTTCGTCGACTTCGTCAACCGCGTCCACGCCTACGCGGCGGCCAAGGGCAAGAAGCTGCGCATCTGGAACGACGGGCTCACCGGCGCCAACACCGTGCCCGTGGCGGCGGGCACGACGGTCGAGCACTGGCTGAACGTGGCCGTGAAACCGAGCCAACTCGTTGACCAGGGCTACCCGTTGATGAATGCCGCCTATGCCCTGTACCTCGTCCGCGGCGGCTTCCACTCCGACACCCAGGGTTTGTACGAGCAGAGCTGGGATCCGCGCAGCTTCGAAGGCGAGAAACTCGCCTCGGCCGACGGCATCACCGGCGCGAAGATCAGTCTCTGGCCCGACAACGGCCGCGGGGAGACGGAGAACGAGGTCGCCGAGCGGCTGTGGCCCGCGCTGCGCCATATCGCCCAGGCCACCTGGGGCGATCCGCACCCCGACGCCACGTACGCCGAGTTCACCGCACGCGGTTCGGCCGTGGGGCATGCGCCCGGGTGGCGGGACCTGACCCGGTCGCCGGTGGCGGACGGGACGTACACCTTCCGGACGGACGGGCTGTCGTTCACGGCTCAGGTGAAGCGCACGGCTGACGGCTATCTGACCCTGCGGACCGCGGAGGGCTGCCTTGAGGTGCGCGGCGGAAAGCTGACGCTCAACGTGCCGCTCCAGCCGGGCGCCGAAGCGACCGCGCAGGTCTGCGACGCCACGAACACCATGCAGCGCTGGGAGCTGGAGCCGGTCGCCGGCGGCTACCGGCTCGTCAACGCCATCACGCGGATGACCCTGAGCCCGGACGACGGCCGGCTCGTGCAGTACCCGCCGGACCAACTCCCCTCTACCGTCTGGCACTTGAGCTGAGGAGTCTCACCGATGACTGTCTCCAGACGCCTCTTCGTCACCGGAGCAACCGCCGCCACCGCGCTCGCCGTGACCGGAATCCCCGCGGCGGCCGCACCCTCCGAGGCCGAAGGCCCCTTCTACCGCATCCCCGTCTCCCCGGACGACACCGAGGCGGACCTCGTCCGCAAGGCGTCCCAAGTCCGGCCCACCGCACGGCAGATCGCCTGGCAGCGGCTGGAACGGACCGCGTTCCTGCACTTCGGCGTGAACACCTTCACCGGTCTGGAGTGGGGCACCGGCGACGAGGACCCGGACGTGTTCCAGCCGGCCGGCCTCGACACCGACCAATGGGCCAGAGCCCTGCGCGACGGCGGCTTCCAACTCGCCATTCTCACCGTCAAGCACCACGACGGCTTTGTGCTCCACCCCTCCCGCTACACCGGCCACACCGTGGCCTCCAGCAGCTGGCAGAACGGACAGGGCGACGTGCTCCGCTCCTTCGCCGACTCCATGCGCCGCCACGGCCTCAAGGTCGGTGTCTACATCTCGCCCGCCGACGAGAACCAGTACCTGCACGGCGTGTACGCCAACGGCAGCGCCCGCACCACGCACACCATCCCCACGCTCGTCGAGGGCGACGACCGCACACCGCAGGAGTCGTACAGCCTCCCGGCCACCGACTACGGCGCCCACATGCTCAACCACCTCTACGAAGTGCTCACCGAGTACGGCCCGATCGACGAGGTCTGGTTCGACGGAGCCCAGGGGCGCATCCCGCCGGACAAGGTCGAGAAGTACGACTGGGACAGCTGGTACACCCTGGTGCGGTCGCTCGCCCCGGACGCGGTGATCGCGGTCTCCGGCCCGGATGTGCGGTGGGTCGGCAACGAGGGCGGGCTGGCCCGCGAGGACGAGTGGAGCGTCGTACCGGTCCAGGAGAAGGACTACGGCCGGACCGACTACGCCCTCGCCTATGACGCCCCCGACATGGGCAGCCGTGACGCGCTCGTGGCGGCGCAGCCGGTGGCGGACTACCTCCAGTGGTGGCCGGCCGAGTGCGATGTGTCCATCCGGGACGGCTGGTTCTACCATGCCGACCAACAACCCAAGAGCGTGGGGCAGTTGACGGACATCTACTTCCGGTCCGTCGGGCGCAACTCGGTGCTGCTGCTCAACATCCCGCCGGACACCGACGGGTTGCTGCCCGCCGCCGACGTGGTCCGGTTGCGGGAGTTCCGCGAGCGTGTCGACCGGGAGCTGCCCGAGGACCTGGCGCGGGGAGCCCGTGTCACGGCCTCACCCGGGCGGGTCACCGTCGACCTCGGAAAGGAGCGGGAAGTGGACCGTGTCCGGCTGGCGGAGGACATCCGGCACGGGCAGCAGGTGGAGAGCTTCGTCGTCGAGGCCCACGTGGACGGCGCCTGGACGGAGGTGACCGGGGCGGGGACGGTCGGCGCGAGCCGGATCCTGCTGCTGGCGGCTCCGGTGCGGGCCCGCCGGTGGCGGCTGCGGGTGACCGGCGCCCGGAGTGCCGTACGGATCGCGGAGTTCGGGCTGTACCGGTCCCGGGTCTGAGGGAGCAGGTGGCCACCAGGGCGTCGGCGACCTGGCGGCCACCGTTCAGCGCAGATGCTCCTCGAAGAAGTTCATCGTGGTCTCCATCGAGCGCGGCCACTGCCCGTAGAAGGTGTGGCCCTCGCCGCGATAGGTGCGCAGTTCGACATCCTTGCCCGCCTTCTCGAACGCGGCCACGGTGTGCCGGGTCCAGGCGATGGGGCAGGTGTCGTCGACGGTGCCGTGATGGATCAGGAGCGGCTCGGTGACCCGGTCGACGTACGTGAGCGGGGACACCTCGCGCCAGAACTTCGGATTCTCCTTGGGCGTGCCGTGCTCGGCCTCGATCTGGCCGACGAGCGGGTCCCCTTCGGGTCGCTGGAACTGGTCGATGTTCTCCTCCGGGTGCCCGCTGACCGGAGCGAAGGCGACGGCGGCGTCGAACAGACCGGGAGCCACCACCAGGGAGTTGTAGACGACACCCCCACCCATCGACCGCCCCAGCAGCCCGATCCGGTCACCGTCGATCTCCGCCCGCCCGGACGACCGCAGCGCCTTCGCCGCGCCGATCACGTCCTCGGTATACCCGAGCCGGAGATTGACGTCGTTGTCGGCGTCCTTGTCCGACCTCGCGTGATTGCGGTAGTCGGTGTGCAGCACGACATAGCCATTACGAGCGAGGAGATCCTGCTCGCGCGAGAGCCCCCGGCCGGTGGTGTAGACGTCCGGATCGATATACCCGTGCGCCAGCACCAGTGCCGGGAACGGCCCCTTGCCCGTGGGGATGTTCATAAGCCCGGAGATCGTCAGCCCGTTCGCCTCGTACGTAACTTCGTAGCTGGTGTAGGCGGAGGTGCGGGCCAGCACGGTGCCGAGCTTCAGCCCGGAACCGGTGTGCTCACGCTCGATCAGGCCGGGGATGGACACGGGGTTGACCGGGGTGGGGGAGGGCGTGGGGCTCTGCGTGGTGGTGCGGGCCGACGCCGGTGGACTAGGGCGCGCTTGGTCATCGCCGCCGCCGTCACTAGTCGTACAGCCGACGGCGCCCGACAGCACAAGAGCGAGCACGACACGAGCCGATCCCCTGAACCGCATACGGCCATTGTCCCTGACGAACTCGCCTACGGTCCGGCATCGCCGCCAAGGGGCGCGGGGAACTGCGCGACCAGCTCCTACGGCGCCGCAGACGACGCACGACCGACCCCGGCACTACCCGCGGAGCGCCCCGTACTGTCCCGCACAATCAACCGCGGCACCGGCACCCGAACCGTCCGCGCCGGCCCTCCGTCCACCAGGGCGGTCAGTTCCCTCGCCGCCGTACGCCCGAACTCCACGCTGTCCCGGGACAGGGCGGAGAGCCATGGCTTGACCATGCGGCACAGGGCCGAGTCCTCCCAGGCGACCACCGACACGTCCGCCGGCACCGAGAAGCCCAGCTCGGTGGCGGCGGCGACCCCGGCGAGGGCCATCACGTCGTTGTCGTAGATCAGCGCGGTCGGGGGAGTAGGGGCATCGAGTACGCGGCGGGTCACGGCCGCGCCCTCCGCGTCGGAGTAGTCGGTGGTCACCGAGTCCACGCCGGTGAGCCCGCGCCGGGCGGCCTCGGCGCGCAGCGTGCGGACCCGGCGTTCGGTGTGCGCGAGGCCCGGCAGTCCCGCGATGTGCATGATCCGCCGGTGCCCGAGCGCGTACAGCTCGTCGACGACCGCGGCCATCGCGCCGGCGTCGTCCGCCCACACGGTCGACAAGCCGGGGTGCCGTTCGTCCGGGGCGCCGCCGATCACCACGGCTGGCAGGCCCAGCTCGTCGAGCAGGTCCGGCCGGGGGTCGTCGGTGCGCGGGTCGACCACGAGGACGCCGTCCACGCGGTGCTCGGCCCACCAGCGCCGGTACACCGCGCACTCGTCCTCGATGTCCTCCACCACCTGGAAGAGCAGCCCGAGATGACGCTCCGCCAGCACTTCCTGGATGCCCGAGACGAGTTGCAGGAAGAACGAGTCCACACCCAGCGTCTCGGCCGGCCTGGCGAGGACGAAGCCGACCGTGGCCGCGCCCTCCCCGGACAGCGCGCGGGCGGCCGTACTCGGCCGCCAGCCCAGTTCCTCGGCGACCTGCCGCACCCGGTCGCGGGTGTCCTCGGAGACCCCGGGCCGGCCGTTCAGCGCGAAGGAGACGGCGCTCTGGGAGACCCCGGCGTGCCGGGCGATGTCCTTCATCGTCGGTCTGCGGGTCGGTGACCGCCTGCCTGACATGGTGATTCCTCATTCCCCGACGCATTACGCGGCCAGTATGCACTAATGCGGTTCAGCTCGGTGATCCTAATACGCATTAGTCACTAAAGAAATTAGCTCCGCGAAAGCCATTGACGGGCCGGTGAGGCGGCGTGCAAGGTCTGCGTCGTTGGCCAACTCCGCCGCAAAGGAGGCCGTTCACGGTGCCCATTTCCCGCAGAGCCCTTGCCGCCGCTTTCGCCGTTTCTGTCCTGCTGCCGCTGAGCGCCTGCGGGTCCGGCGACGACGGTGGCTCGACCGACGCCTCGGGCAAGGTCGAGGGCGACATCACCTTCCAGACCTGGAATCTCCGCGCCAACTTCAAGGACTACTTCGAGGGCGTGATCGCGGACTTCGAGAAGAAGTACCCCGGCACGAACGTCAAGTGGGTCGACCAGCCCGCCGAGGGCTACGCCGACAAGATCAGCGCGGACGCCGCCGGCGGCACCCTCCCCGACGTCGTCAACGTCTCGCCCGACCTCGTCGCCCCGCTCGCCAAGGCGGGCCTCGCGCTGGACCTCGACAAGGCCGCCGCCCAGTACAAGAAGGAGTACCTGGACGGCGCCTGGGCCAGCCATCAGATACCGGGCATGACGGGGACGTACGCCTTCCCCTGGTACCTCAACACCGGCCCGCTGTTCTACAACAAGTCCCTGTTCGAGGAGGCCGGACTCGACGCCGACCAGCCGCCGACGACGTACGACGAACTCTTCGCCGACGCCCTGCAGATCGCGGAGAAGACCGACGGCAAGGTCGCCACGCTCGCCAACGTCCCCACCATCGAGGACTTCGGCCGCTACGGCGTCCCCCTCATGAACAAGGAGGGCACCGCCTTCACCTTCAACGATGCGAAGGGCGTCGAACTGCTCACCAAGTACAAGGAGTTGTACGACGCCAAGGCCCTCGACTCGCAGGCGCTGACCGCCACCCCGGAGTCGTCCGGCAAGAAGTTCCTCACCGAGGCCGTCGCCATGAACCCCGGCAGCGCGCTGGACCTCGGTAACTTCAAGAAGCAGGCGCCGAACCTGTACAAGAACATCGGCATCACCGACCAGATCACCAGCACCGGTCACGTCAACATGTATGTGATGGGCGTGATGGTGAACGCGCAGACCAAGCGGACGCCCGCCGCGGTCGCCTTCGCGCACTACGTCACCGACGCCGCGCACCAGATGTCGTTCGCGAAGAAGGTCGCGATCTTCCCGAGCACCGCAGGCTCGCTCGACGACCCGTACTTCACCAAGGAGGACGGGACGGATGAGACGCGGGTGCGGGTGGCCGCCGCCAAGTCGCTGAAGACCGCGGTCAATTACACGCCCGTGCTGTTCAGCGAACAGATGAAGACGGAGCTGCGCAACGAGGTCGCCAAGGCGTTGCAGGGCAAGGAGAGCCCCAAGGAAGCCCTTGACAACGCTGTCGAGGCCTGCGACCGGCTCCTTCAGCAGCAGGGGTAGCGATGTCCACCGTGTCCCGGGTGCGGCGCCAACTACCGGTGAGTCCCTGGCTGTTCGCCACTCCCGGCCTGCTGGTCATCGGCGCCTTCATCCTCTATCCGTTCGTCTCCACGCTGGTCAACGCCTTCACCGACCGCCGCACCCTGATCCCCGGCGAGTTCGTGGGCCTCGCCAACTTCCGCGAGCTGCTGCACGACGACATGTTCTGGATCGGCCTGCGCAACAGCACGCTCTACGTCGTCGGAGTCGTCCCCGCGCTGGTGATCCTGCCCCTGCTCCTCGCACTGCTGGTGCAGAAGAACATCCCCGGCATCACCTTCTTCCGCTCCGCCTTCTACACCCCGGTCGTCGCGTCGATCGTCGTGGTCGGATTGATCTGGGTGTGGCTGCTCGACGAACGCGGCCTGGTGAACTCGCTGTTGGAGACGGTCGGCGTCGGCCGCATCGGTTTCCTCAGCGACCAGTGGCTGCTGCTGCTCAGCGCGATGGCGGTCACGGTCTGGAAGGGCCTCGGCTACTACATGATCATTTACCTGGCTGCGCTCGCCCATGTGCCGCGCGAACTGCACGAAGCCGCCGCTGTGGACGGCGCGGGTGCCGTGCGGCGCTTCCTCAACGTCACGGTGCCGGCTGTCCGGTCGACCATGGTGCTGGTCGGGGCGCTGTCGTCGGTGGCAGCCTTCAAGGTGTTCTCGGAGGTCTACCTGATGGCAGGGCCGAGTGGTGGTCCTGCCGGTGAGGACACGACGCTCGTGATGCTCGTCCAACGCACCGGTACGGGTCTGACGGGTCGTGTCGGTTACGCCTCCGCCATCTCGGTCGTCGTCTTCGTCGTCACCGTCGTGCTGATGCTGCTCGTCCTGAGGGCGGACCGGAGGAGCGAGGCGTGACCATTGCTGATGAACACGGCCGCCGTGTCCGTGGCTGGGAACTCGCCCTGCGGTACGCCCTGTTGCTGGCCGTCCTCGCCCTGACCGTCGGCCCGTTCCTCTGGCAGCTCTCCACGTCGTTGAAGGGCCCGACCGAGGACATCTACACCTCCCCGCCGAAGTTCCTGCCGAGCGACCCGACGCTCCACAACTACGAGCGGGTCTCCGAGACCATCCCGGTCTGGGACTACGCCCTCAACTCGCTCAAGGTCGCCACGGCCAACGTCGTCACCAACTGCGTCGGCTCGGCACTCGCGGGCTACGCCCTCGCCCGGCTCCGCTACCGGGGCCGCCGGGCCGCCACGCTCGCCTTCATCCTGGCGATGCTCGTTCCGGTGGAGGGCATCATCATCGCCCAGTTCACCACCATGCGGGAGCTGGGCCTCAACAACACCCTGGTCGGCGTGGTCCTGCCGGGCTGTATCGGCGCGATGAACGTGCTGCTGATGCGCAACGCCTTCCTCAACCTGCCGTACGAGATCGAGGAGGCGGCCTTCGTCGACGGCGCCAACGTGTGGCAGCGGTTCGCGCGGATCGCCCTGCCGTCCGTGAAGGGCACCCTCGCCGTCGTCGCCATCTTCGCCTTCATGGGCGCCTGGGACGACTTCCTGTGGCCGCTCATCGTGCTGAGCGATCCGTCCAAGTTCACGCTGACCATCGGCCTCAACTATCTGCACGGCACCTTCGCCAACGACGAACGGCTCGTCGCCGCGGGCACGGTCATCGCCGTGGCACCGCTGATCGTCCTCTTCGCCTGTCTCCAGCGGTACTTCTTCCGCGGGGTCGGCGAGGGAGCGGTGAAGGGCTGACACCCCTCCTTTCGTGTTTGACCGTGTTTGACAAGGACACCGCATGCCTGCTGCCGTGCGCTTCGGCGTCAACTACACCCCCAGCGTGGGGTGGTTCCACCACTGGCTCGACTTCGACCTGGATTCCATCCGCGCCGACCTCGACTCGATCGCCGCACTGGACCTGGACCACATCCGGGTCTTCCCGCTGTGGCCCTACTTCCAGCCCAACCGCACCCTCATCCGCCCACGGGCCGTCGAGCAGCTCCGCCAGCTCGTCGACGCCGCCGCCGAACGCGGACTCGACGTCAACGTGGACGGCCTGCAAGGGCACTTGAGCAGCTTCGACTTCCTGCCGTCCTGGACGCAGACCTGGCACCGCCGCAACCTGTTCACCGACCCGGACGTCATCGAGGGCCAGGCGACCTTCCTGCGCACCCTCGCCGCCGCGCTCGCCGACCGGCCCAACTTCCTCGGCATGACCCTGGGCAACGAGGTCAACCAGTTCTCCGCCGGTCCGCATCCCGACCCCGACCGGGCCACCGGCGCGCAGATCGACGCCTGGCTGGAGCGGATGCTCGCCGCCTGCGAGGAGGGCGCCCCCGGCAAGCTCCATCTGCACGCCGAGTACGACGCGACGTGGTACCAGGACGACCAGCCGTTCACCCCGGCCCAGGCCGCCCGGCGCGGCGCGCTGACGGCCGTACACTCCTGGGTCTTCAACGGCACCGCCCAGCGACACGGCCGTACGTCCGTGCCCACTGAGCACCACGCCGCCTATCTCATCGAGCTGAGCAAGGCGTGGGCCGACGATCCACGCCGGCCCGTCTGGCTCCAGGAGGTCGGCGCCCCCGCGCCGCTGATCCCGGCCGAGCACGCCGCCGCGTTCACCGAGGCGACCGTCACGCACGCGTTGGACTGCACGGACCTGTGGGGCATCACCTGGTGGTGCTCCCACGACGTGTCCCGGGACCTGGCCGACTTTCCCGAACTCGAGTACGGGCTCGGGTTGTTGACCAACGACCGGCGGCCCAAGGAAGCGGCGCTCGTGCTGGCGCGCGCTGCCCGGGAGCACACCTACGCCCCCAAGCCCCGGGTCATCGCACTCGTCGTACCCGACGACCCCGCAGCTCGCTCCGCGTGTGCTCCAGGCGGACCCGTCTTCGAGGCGTTCTTCCGGCTCACCGCCGACGGCGCCCGCCCCACCACCGTCCTCGACGTGCGCGCCGACGACAAGGACCACCTCGCCGCGCGTGGCATCACCGAGGTCGTACGTCCCGACCAGGTACTCCCCACCCCACAAGGAGGCACCCGCTCGTGAACCCCACCAGACGCACCGTCCTGCTCGCCGGAGCCGGCACAGCGGCCGCGCTGCTGCCCTCGTGGCAGGCGGTGGCCGCTCCGAAGGCCGCCGCCTCCGCGCCGTACGCCTCGTACTGGTACCCGGACTCGCTGCCCTCCGGCTCCCCGGGCACCGGCATCACCTGGCGCAGCCTCAAGGCGTGGCGCGCGGCCGACGACGCCGACCTGGCCTTCAACGCGGCGTCCGTTCCGCTCGCCGCGCGCTTCACGCCGGCCCCGGCGAATCCGACCGCCCGTGCCGGACAGGCCCGCATCCAGTCGCTGGTGTCCTTCGGGCCGACGGCGAGCAACCCCTCGCAGGGGTCGGCGACCGCCGACTACTACGCGCTCACGCACTGGGCGTACATCGACGAGCTGGTGTTCTGGGGCGGCTCGTCGGGCGAGGGGCTGATCCTCGCCCCCAACGCGCCGATCGTGGATGCAGCCCACCGCCATGGCGTGACCGTCCTCGGCAACATCTTCCTGCCGCCGGTCGCCTACGGCGGGCAGCTGCAGTGGACGCGGGATCTGGTGCAGAAGGACTCCGCCGGGCGGTATCCGCTCGCCGCTCGGCTCGTCGCGGTCGCGGAGGCGTACGGGTTCGACGGGTGGTTCGTGAACGCCGAGACCGGGGGCGGGAACGCCGCCCTCGGTGCGGACATGCTCGGGTTCATGCGGGAGCTGAAGACGCTCGCCAGGGCCAAGGGGCAGCGGGTGACCTGGTACGACTCGATGACCGTGAACGGATCGGTGAGCTGGCAGGGGGCGCTGAACTCGCAGAACCAGCCGTTCTTCGAGGCCGCCGACGACATGTTCGTGGACTTCCGCTGGACGGCGAGCAGTCTGGCTTCCTCGGGGCAGCGGGCGGATCAACTGGGCCGTAGCCGCTATGAGTTGTGGGCGGGGGTGGACGTCGAGGCCAACGGCTGGAACAAGTCCGTGAACTGGGACGCGATGGTGCCGACGGGCAGCGCGCATGTCGTGTCCGTCGGTTTCTACCGGCCCGAGTGGACACGCAACCATCTGCCCGAGGGCCGTACGCCCGGCGACTTCCACGCCGCCGACGACCGCTTCTGGACGGGACGGTCACTGGATCCCTCGAAGCCGGACGGTGCGGACAGCTGGCGGGCGCCCGCGGTGTCCGTCGCGGATCGATCCACGGTGACGTCCGTGCCGTTCGCCAGTGTGTTCAACACCGGGCACGGGCTGCGGTGGTACGAGGACGGGAAGGTCACGTCCCAGACGCCCTGGAACCATCTGGGGCTTCAGGACCGGTTGCCGTCCCGGCGGTGGGTGGTCCGTACGGAGGGTGAACGGCCGTCCGTCACCTTCGACTTCGCGGACGCCTGGCGGGGCGGCAGCAGTGTGCTGGTCGACGGTGCACTGGACGAGCCCACGATCGTGGATCTCTATGCGACGCGGCTGCCGGTCACCGGCGACACGGTGGTCGAGCTGACCCATCGGGTCGACGCCGGGGCCGTGAGCGTCGAGCTGGCCGTCGCGACCGCCGAGCCGGGCACGCCGGGCGGGACACCGCCGTACACCTACATCCCGGTGAACTCGGCAGGCGGCTGGCAGACCGTGACCGTCCCGCTCACCGGCCTGACCGGGACCGTCCGCTCCCTCGGCGTCCGGCTCACCGCCACCGACGGCCCCGTCCGCTGGCGGCTCGGCGCTCTGGCCGTACGCGGCGGTCGGCCCCCGGCCCCGGCCGCCCCCGTCGGCCTCCGGATCACCGGCGCGAGCGGTGGCGACCTGCGCTTCGCCTGGAACGCCACACCCGGCGACGTACGCCACTACACCCTCCACCGCCTCCTGTCCGACGGCACCCGGCGCTTCCTCGGCGGCACCTGCCAGCGGGCCTACTTCGTCGGCGGCCTGCGGCCCGAGCAGGGCGAGCAGGTGGCGCGGTTCGAAGTGCGTGCCGTGGGGGAGCTGTACACCTCGTCGGCACCTGTGACCATCAGCCACACCTGGTAAGCACCCGCACCCGGACGAACTGAGCACTCGGCCCGGACGACCTACGGAGCACCCCGCATGCATGACGACCGCAGCCTGGTCGAAGCCCGTCTCAAGCGCGTCCTCGACGAACGCGTCCGCCCCGCCGTGTACCCCGAGTCCGTACCGCTGGACGTGGCGGTGTGGCATGCGCCCGGTGAGCCCGTGCCGGTCGAGGAAGGGCTCGCGGCCGTACCCGAGCCGATCGAGGTGGGCGCCCGCTGGGGTGCTCCGTGGGGCACCAGCTGGTTCCGGGTCACCGGGACCGTCCCCGAGGCGTGGGCCGGGCGGACCGTCGAGGCGCTTCTCGATCTCGGCTTCGACGAGAACATGCCCGGCTTCCAGTGCGAGGGCCTGGTCTACCGGCCCGACGGCACCCCGGTGAAGGGACTCAACCCGCGCAACCAGTGGGTGCGGATCGGGACGCCCGTCGAGGGCGGCGAGGAGGTCCGGCTGCACATCGAGGCCGCGTCCAACCCCGTCATCCTCGACTATCACCCCTTCCTGCCGACGCAGTTGGGGGACAAGGAGACCGCGGGCAGCGACCCGCAGTACACGCTCACCCGCATGGATCTCGCCGTCTTCGACGAGACCGTGTGGCAGCTCGTCCTCGACCTGGAGGTGCTCGGCGAGCTGATGGCCGAGCTGCCGGTCGACTCGGCACGGCGCTGGGACATCCTGCGGGCGGTGGAGAGGGCCCTGGACGCCATCGACCTTCAGGATGTCAACGGCACCGCGGCGCGGGCGCGTTCACAGCTCACCGGTGTCCTCGCCACCCCCGCCGAGCCGTCCGCGCACCGCGTCAGCGCCGTCGGGCACGCGCACATCGACTCGGCGTGGCTGTGGCCGCTGCGTGAGACCGTGCGCAAGGTGGCCCGTACGACCTCGAACATGACCGCGCTGATCGAGGACGAGCCCGAGTTCGTCTTCGCCATGTCGCAGGCCCAGCAGTGGGCGTGGGTGAAGGAGCACCGGCCCGAGGTGTGGGCGCGGGTGAAGAAGGCCGTGGCGGACGGGCGGTTCGTGCCGGCCGGGGGCATGTGGGTGGAGTCCGACACCAACATGCCGGGCTCGGAGGCGATGGCCCGGCAGTTCGTGCACGGGAAGCGGTTCTTCCTCGACGAGTTCGGCATCGAGAACGACGAGGCCTGGCTGCCCGACACCTTCGGCTTCGCCGCGGGACTGCCGCAGATCATCAAGGCGGCCGGCTCCAAGTGGCTGCTTACGCAGAAGATCTCCTGGTCCCGGACCAACACGTTCCCGCACCACACCTTCACCTGGGAGGGCATCGACGGCACGCGCATCTTCACGCACTTTCCGCCCGTCGACACCTACAACTGCTCCATGAAGGGCAGCGAACTCGCCCACGCCGCCCGCAACTTCAAGGACAAGGGCAGGGCCCGGCACTCCCTCGCGCCCACCGGCTGGGGCGACGGGGGCGGCGGCACCACGCGCGAGATGGTCGCCAAGGCGGCCCGCCTTCGTGACCTGGAAGGATCGGCGACCGTGGTGTGGGAGACCCCGGCCGCGTTCTTCGAGAAGGCGGAGGCCGAATACCCGAACCCGCCGGTCTGGGTCGGCGAGCTCTACCTCGAACTCCACCGCGCCACCCTGACCAGCCAGGCGAAGACCAAGCAGGGCAACCGCCGCAGCGAACACCTCCTGCGCGAGGCCGAACTCTGGGCGGCCACCGCGGCCGTACGCACCGGATTCCCCTACCCCTACGAGGAGTTGGACCGCATCTGGAAGACGGTCCTGCTGCACCAGTTCCACGACATCCTGCCCGGCTCGTCCATCGCCTGGGTCCACCGCGAGGCCCGCGCGACGTATGAGCGACTCGCCGACGAGCTGAACGGGATCATCGCGGCGGCCCAGCGCGCGCTGGCGGGGGAAGGCTCGACTCCGCTCGTCTTCAACGCGGCCCCGCACGCGCGCGGCGGCGTCCCGGCCGGCGGCGCGCAAGCCCCCGTCACCGAAGGCCGTACCACGCTCGCCCCGCGCACCGACGGCAGCCACGTCCTCGACAACGGTCTGCTGCGGATCGAGATCGACAACCGGGGTCTCGTCGTCTCCGCCTACGACATCGAGGCCGACCGCGAGTCGATCGCCCCCGGACGGGCCGCGAACCTCCTCCAACTCCATCCCGACTTCCCGAACATGTGGGACGCCTGGGATGTCGACGAGTTCTACCGCAACACCGTCACCGACCTCACCGACGCCGACGAGATCACCGCAGGTGATGACGGCGTGTCGGTCCGGATCGTACGGTCCTTCGGCGCGTCGCGGGTCACGCAGGTGCTGTCGCTCGCGCCGGGGGAGCGGCGGCTGGTGCTGGACACCGAGGTCGACTGGCACGAGACCGAGAAGTTCCTCAAGCTCGCCTTCCCGCTCGACGTGCACGCCGAACGCTACGCGTCCGAGACCCAGTTCGGGCACTTCCACCGGCCCACGCACACCAACACCAGCTGGGAGGCGGCCAAGTTCGAGGCGTGCAACCACCGGTTCGTGCATCTGGAGGAGCCGGGCTGGGGTGTGGCGATCGTCAACGACTCGACGTACGGCCATGACGTGACCCGTGCCGTCCGCACGGACGCCGACGGCGGTACGACCACGACCGTGCGCGTGTCCTTGTTGCGCGCCCCGCGCTTCCCCGACCCGGAGACCGACCAGGGCATCCACCGGTTCCGGCACGCCCTGGTGCCGGGTGCGCACATCAGCGACGCCGTCCGCGAGGGCTGGCGGATCAACCAGCCGGAGCGGAGGATCACGGGCGCGTCCGACGTGGCGCCGCTGGTGAGCGTCGACCAGGACGCGGTCGTCGTCACGGCCGTCAAGCTCGCGGACGACGGCAGCGGCGATGTGGTGGTCCGGTTCCACGAAGCACACGGTGGCCGCGCCCGTGCGACGCTCACCGCCGGGTTTGAGGTCGCGGGCGTGGAGGTGACGGACCTGCTGGAACGCCCGCTGCCGGAAGCCTCGCCTCAGCGCGACGGCAACAGGATCACCGTACGACTGCGGCCTTTCCAGCTGATGACCCTGAGGTTGAAGCGGGCCTGACCCGATGGGTGCGGGCTCAGCCGGCCAGCTGGGCCCGCAGCCACTCCTCCACCTCGCCCACATGCGCGGCCGCCGCCGCTCGTGCCGCCTCCGGGTCGCGGGCGGCGAGGGCGCGGTGGATCGCGGCGTGTTCGCGGCGGGTGCGGGCGAAGGCGCCCTCTTCCTGGTAGCCGCGCCAGACGCGGGCGCGGAAGGTGCGGGAGGAGAGGCCCTCCAGGATGGCGGCCATGGTGTCGTTGCCGGCGGCGACGGCGATCTCGCGGTGGAAGGCGAGGTCGTGGGCGAGGATCTCGTCGGGGTCGTCGGTGGCGTTCATCGCCGTGAGGTGCTTCTCCACCTCGGCGAGCTGGTCCGGGGTGATGCGCGCGGCGGCCAGCGCGGTGGCCGTGGACTCCAGGATGCGGCGGACCTCCAGCAACTCCACCAGGCGCGGGCCGCGGGAGAGGTCAGCGACCACCCCGAACGTCTCCAGCAGGTCACCGGCCTGGAGCTGGGTGACGTAGATACCGGAGCCGTGCCGCGCCTCCAGGACGCCGAGCACGGTGAGCGCGCGGATCGCCTCGCGCATCGAGCTGCGGGAGATGCCCAGCTGGACCGCGAGATCGCGCTCGGTCGGCAGCCGCTGGCCCGGCTCCAGCCGGCCCTCGCCGATCATCGCCTTGATCTGCTCGATGGCGCGCTGCGTCACCGTGCCCTTCTGCGGGGCGGTCTCGTCCACGCCACTCCTCCTGTCGACGGTGCGCCCGCAGTCTAATCTCCGATGTGGTCGGACCACTATGGCCAGAAACCGGCAATATTTGCTGCGCGAGGGTGTTGTCAGGCCGAAGTGGTCTGATAAATATGCGGGCAACTGCTCGATCACGCTCGATGAGGAGCTGGCAGATGGCCGACGGATCTGTGCGGAACGGACGGTGGCGGGTTTCCCCGCGGATGGTGCGAGCGGCGGCGGTTGCCGTCTGCGGCGCCCTCGCGCTCACGGCATGCGGCAGCACCAAGGACACCGGGTCCGCGAGTGCCGGGGACGGCGGCACCGGCAAGGTCGGGGTGATCCTGCCCCTGCTGACCTCGCCGTTCTGGCAGTCGTACAACGACTACGTACCGAAGATGGCCAAGTCCGAAGGGGTGGACGCGCTGAAGACGGTCAACTCCAACAGCGATCCCTCCCAGCAGATCACCGACATCAACAACCAGCTCAACCAGGGCGTGAAGGGCGTGGTCGTGGCCCCGCTGGACAGCGCCGCCATCGAGGCCGGGCTCGACCAGGCCGAGCGCAAGGGCGTGCCCGTGGTCGCCGTCGATGTGGCGCCCGAGAAGGGCAAGGTCGCCATGGTCGTACGCGCCAACAACGTCGCGTACGGCGAGAAGGCCTGCGAGTACCTCGGCAAGCAGATCCCCTCCGGCAAGGTCGTACAGATCATGGGCGACCTCGCCTCGGTCAACGGCCGTGACCGCTCGGAGGCGTTCCGCGACTGCGTCAAGAAGAACTACCCGAAGCTGAAGGTCCTGGAGATACCGGCCAAGTGGGAGTCGGACACGGCGGCCTCCAAGCTCGACACGCTGTTGAACGCCAACCCGGACATCAAGGGCATCTACATGCAGGCGGGCGGCGTCTATCTCGCGCCCACGCTCCAGACCCTGAAGTCCAAGGGCATGCTGAAGAAGACGGGCCAGGCGGGCCACATCACGATCGTCTCCAACGACGGCATCCCGCAGGAGTACGACGCCATCCGCAAGGGCGAGATCGACGCCACCGTCTCCCAGCCCGCCGACCTGTACGCCAAGTACGGCATGTACTACATCAAGGCGGCGATGGAGGGGAAGACCTTCAAGCCGGGCCCGACGGACCACGGTTCCGAGATCGTCAAGCTGCCCAGCGGCATCCTCGAGGACCAGCTGCCCGCGCCGCTGGTCACCAAGGAGAACGTCGACGACCCCGAGCTGTGGGGCAACACGGTCGGATGAGCACCCCACTTGTCGAGGCGCGTGGCATCACCAAGCGGTACGGCCCCACCACCGCCCTGTACGAAGGCCAACTCACCGTGCTCCCCGGCGAGTCCCACGGTCTCGTCGGCCGCAACGGCGCCGGAAAGTCCACGCTGGTGAACATCCTCACCGGCCTCCAGCCCGCCGACGAGGGCACGGTCCGCTTCGACGGCGAGCCCGCACCGCCGCTCGCCGACCGGGACGCCTGGCGCCGCAAGGTGGCCTGCGTCTATCAGAAGCCCACGGTCGTCCCCGAGCTGACCGTCGCCGAGAACCTGTTCATCAACCGGCAGCCGTTGCAGCGCGGCTTCATCAGCTGGCGCACGCTCAGGTCCGAGGCCGCCGCGCTCCTCGACACCTGGGACGTGCGCGTCGACCCCGAGGCCCGCACCGCCGACCTCAAGGTCGAGGACCGCCAAATGGTGGAGATCGCCCGCGCGTTGAGCTTCGGCGCCCGGTTCATCGTGCTCGACGAACCCACCGCCCAGCTCGACAACCGGGAGATCGAGCGGCTCTTCACCCGCATGCGCGCACTCCAGGACTCCGGCGTCACCTTCCTGTTCATCTCGCACCACCTCCAGGAGGTGTACGAGGTCTGCCAGACCGTCACCGTGCTGCGTGACGCCCGCTGGATCACCACGGCTCCGGTCGCCGAACTCCCGCGGCAGGCCCTGGTGGAGGCGATGGCGGGGGAGTCCATCGAGACCATCGCCGAACAGGCCGTGGACCCCGGGGATGTCGACCACGACGCCCCCGTCCTCCTCGAAGCCCGCGGGCTCACCTCCCCGTCGTACCGGAACATCGACCTCACCGTCCGCCGCGGCGAGGTCGTCGGACTGGCCGGCATCAGCGGCAGCGGCAAGGTCGAACTCGCCGAGTCCTTCGCCGGACTGCACACCCCGACGGGCGGGAGTGCTCAACTGGACGGTGAGCGGCTCCCGTTCGGCGATGTGCAGGCCGCCCTCAAGGCGGGCGTCGGTTGTGTGCCGCGGGACCGGCACGAGCAGGGACTGGTCGCCGGCATGACCGTCGGCGACAACGCCACGATGAGCGTCCTGAACCGGCTCGGCCGGTACGGCTTCGTCGGCACCGACCGCAAGCGCGGATTCGCCACCGCCCTCATCGACCGCCTCGACATCCACACCGAGGGCCCCGACCAGCCCGTCTCCGACCTGTCCGGCGGCAACGCGCAGAAGGTCGTCATGGCCCGTGCCCTCGCCTCCGACCCCAAGCTCCTGGTCCTCATCAACCCCACCGCGGGCGTCGACGTGAAGTCCAAGGAGTCCCTGCTGGCCCGGATGGACAGCGCCCGCGAGGACGGCACCGCCGTGCTGGTCGTCTCCGACGAACTCGACGACCTGCGGCGCTGCGACCGCGTTCTCGTCCTCTTCCACGGCCGTGTCGTCGCCGAGCACCCGGCGGGCTGGCGCGACCACGAGCTGATCGCCTCCATCGAAGGAGTGGACCATGGCTGACACCAAGGCTCCGCCGGTGAAGCAGCTGCGGGTGCCCGAGGCCCGGGCGGCCCGCACGGTACTGCTGCGTCGCGCCCGCGAACTGGCCCTCGTACCGGCCCTGTTGCTGCTCATGGTGCTCGGCGCGGTGGTCAACGACTCGTTCCTCACCGAGCGTAACCTGATCTCGATCCTCGGCGCCTCGGCGGCGCTCGCGATGGTGGTGCTGGCCGAGTCGCTGGTGCTGATCACCGGAAAGTTCGACCTGTCGCTGGAATCGGTCGTCGGTATCGCGCCCGCCGTCGGAGCGCTGCTCGTGCTGCCCGTCGCGCAGTCCGGCTGGGGCACCGAATTCCCGGCCGCGCTCTCGCTGCTGGCGGTCCTGGTGGTCGGTGCGGCGATCGGCGGGTTCAACGGGATCCTGGTCGTGAAGTTCCGGCTGAACGCGTTCATCGTGACGCTGGCGATGCTGATCGTGCTGCGTGGTCTGCTGGTCGGCGCGACCAAGGGCAAGACGCTGTTCGGGATGCCCGACAGCTTCTACTCCCTCGCGACGACGACCTTCCTCAACGTCCCGATGTCGGTGTGGCTGGCGGCCATCGCCTTCGCGGTCGCCGGGCTGGTGCTGAAGTACCACCGCATCGGGCGCGCGCTGTACGCCATCGGCGGCAACGCGGACGCGGCCCGGGCGGCCGGAATCCGGGTCGAGCGCGTGATGCTCGGCGTGTTCGTCGTCGCCGGTGTGCTGGCGGCGGTCGGCGGGATCATGCAGACCGGCTACGTCGGTGCGATCAGCGCCAACCAGGGCAACAACATGATCTTCACCGTGTTCGCGGCGGCGGTGATCGGCGGCATCAGCCTGGACGGCGGCAAGGGGACCATGTTCGGCGCCCTGACCGGCGTACTGCTCCTGGGCGTCGTACAGAACCTGCTCACCCTCGCCCAGGTGCCGTCCTTCTGGATCCAGGCCATCTACGGCGGAATCATCCTCGTCGCCCTCATGATCGCCCGCGTCACGACGGGCCGCGCCCAGGACTGACCCGCGTTGTTCCCCGCCAGCGACCGAAAGGCCCTCTGTGTCCCAGACGCCCGTCCGCATCATCGCGGTCGATACCCATGACATCCGTTTCCCCACCTCGCGCGAGCTCGACGGCTCCGACGCGATGAACCCGGACCCCGACTACTCGGCCGCCTATGTCGTGCTGCGCACGGACGCCGAGGACGGTCCGGAGGGGCACGGTTTCACCTTCACCATCGGGCGGGGCAACGAGGTCCAGGTCGCCGCGATCCACGCACTGCGCCATCATGTGGTCGGACGGTCCGTCGACGAGGTGTGCGCCGACCCCGGAGTGCTGTTCCGGGATCTGATCGGCGACAGCCAACTGCGCTGGCTCGGGCCCGAGAAGGGCGTGATGCACATGGCGATCGGCGCGGTGACCAACGCCGTGTGGGACCTCGCCGCCAAGCGGGCGCGCAAGCCGCTGTGGCAGTTCCTCGCCGACGCCGACCCCGAGTGGCTGGTCGGCCAGATCGACTTCCGCTACCTCACCGACGCGCTCACCCCCGAGGAGGCGCTGATCCTCCTCCGACGTGGCCGGGACGGCGCCGAGGACCGCAGGGCCCGGCTCCTGGAGCGCGGCTACCCCGCCTACACCACCTCCGCCGGCTGGCTCGGCTACGACGACGAGAAACTCACCCGGCTCGCCGCCGAGGCGGTCGCCGATGGCTTCCGGCAGATCAAGCTGAAGGTCGGCGCCGATCTGGAGGACGACATCCGGCGCTGCCGGGTCGCCCGGTCCGTGGTCGGCCCGGACATCCGCATGGCGATCGACGCCAACCAGCGCTGGGACGTCGACGAGGCGATCCGCTGGACCAAGGCCCTCGCCGAGTTCGACCCGTACTGGATCGAGGAACCCACCAGCCCCGACGACGTCCTCGGGCACGCCGCGATCCGCAAGGCCGTGACCCCGGTGAAGGTCGCCACCGGAGAGCACGTCCACAACCGGGTCGTCTTCAAGCAACTGCTCCAGGCCGGCGCGATCGACGTCCTCCAGATCGACGCGGCCCGCGTCGCCGGCGTCAACGAGAACCTCGCGATCCTGCTGCTCGCCGCCAAGTTCGGCGTGCCGGTGTGCCCGCACGCGGGCGGCGTCGGCCTGTGCGAACTCGTCCAGCACCTCTCGATGTTCGACTACGTCGCCGTCTCCGGCACCACCGACGACCGCGTCATCGAGTACGTCGACCATCTGCACGACCACTTCCTCGACCCGGTGGTGATCCGCGACGGTCACTACACGGCACCCACCGCGCCGGGCTTCTCCGCGGACATGCGGCCCGAGTCCATCGCCCGGTACACGTTCCCCGGCGGCGCCTTCTGGGCCGCCGACCTCCAGACGCAGCAGAAGGGGCAGGCGGCATGAACGACTTCGAGGGACTGAGGGCCCTGGTGACGGGTGGTGCCTCCGGCATCGGCCGGGCCACCGCGGAACTCCTGGCCGCGCGCGGCGCCCAGGTCGCCGTCCTCGACCTGGACCCCTCCTCCGTGGAGAAGCCGCTGCTCGCCCACCGCGCCGACGTCACCGACGACGCCTCCGTCCGCGAGGCCGTCGCCGCCGCGGTCGCCGAACTCGGCGGACTCGACATCCTGATCAACAACGCGGGCATCGGCGCCCAGGGCACCGTCGAGGACAACGACGACGCCGAATGGCACCGCGTGATGGACGTCAACGTCGTGGGGATGGTGCGCGCCGCCCGCGCCTCCCTCCCGCACCTGCGCGAGTCCTCGCACGCCGCGATCGTCAACACCTGCTCCATCGCCGCCACCGCGGGCCTCCCGCAACGCGCCCTGTACAGCGCGACCAAGGGTGCCGTGTACTCCCTCACCCTCGCCATGGCCGCCGACCACGTCCGCGAGGGCATCCGCGTCAACTGCGTCAACCCCGGCACCGTGGACACCCCGTGGGTCGGCCGCCTCCTCGGTGCCGCCGCCGACCCGGCCGCCGAACGCGCCGCCCTGGAGGCCCGCCAGCCCACCGGCCGCCTGGTCAGCGCGGCCGAAGTCGCGGGCGCCATCGCCTACTTGGCGAGCCCCCTCTCCGGCGCCACCACCGGCACGGCCCTGGCCGTCGACGGCGGCATGCAGGGTCTGCGCCTGCGCCCGGCGGCCCAGTGAGCACCCCGCCTGCGCCCGGCGCGCGGCCGGTGAACACCCTCGGGGGAAGCGGCGTCGAGGTCACCCCGCTCGCCCTCGGCGCCGCCCCCATCGGCAACCTCTTCGCCGAGGTCACGGAAGAGCAGGCGCACGAAACTGTCGCCGCCGCCTGGCAGCAGGGCATCCGCTACTTCGACACCGCCCCGCACTACGGCCTCGGCCTGTCCGAACGCCGCCTGGGCGCCGCCCTGCGCGAGCACCCACGGGACGCGTACACGATCTCGACGAAGGTCGGCCGCCGCCTGGAACCGGTCGACACCCCGGGCGACGACCTCGCGCACGGCTTCGCCGTACCCGCCTCCCACCGCCGCGTCTGGGACTTCAGCGCCGACGGCATACGACGCACCCTCGACGCCAGCCTGGAACGGCTCGGCCTCGACCGCGTCGACGTCGTCTACCTCCACGACCCCGACGACCACGCCGAACAGGCCTTCCACGAGGGCTATCCGGCGCTGGAGAAGCTGCGCTCCGAGGGCGTCGTCGGCGCCATCGGCGCGGGCATGAACCAGGCCGGGATGCTGACCCGCTTCGTCCGCGACACGGACGTCGACGTGGTGCTGTGCGCCGGCCGTTACACGCTGCTCGACCAGAGCGCGCTCACCGAACTCCTGCCCGCCGCCGTGGACCGCGGCACGTCCGTCGTCATCGGCGGCGCCTTCAACTCCGGCCTGCTGGCGGACCCGAGACCGGAATCGACGTACAACTACGACCGGGCACCACAGGAGATGCTGGACCGCGCCCTGCGCATGCGGTCCGTCGCCGACCGCCACGGCATCACCCTGCGGGCCGCCGCCCTCGCCTACTGCGCCGCGCACCCGGCCGTCGCGAGCGTCCTCGTCGGTGCGCGATCGGCGGCCGAAGTCCGGGACTGCGCCGAGCAGTTCGCGTCTCAGGTGCCGGAGGCGTTCTGGCGGGAGCTGAGAGAGACCGGCCTGCTGTCCGACGAGGAGCCGTCATGAGAGTCGCCCTGCACACCAAGGTCCGCGCGGACCGGGTCGCGGAGTACGAGGCCGCGCACCGCGAGGTCCCGAAGGAGCTGACGGACGCCATCCGCGCCGCCGGCGCCACCTCCTGGACGATCTGGCGCAGTGGCACCGACCTCTTCCACGTCCTGGAGTGCGCGGACTACGCCCGGCTCCTCGCCGAGCTGGAGCAGCTACCGGTCAACGTCGCCTGGCAGGCGCGGATGGCGGAACTCCTCGACGTGGTGCACGACTACAGCGACGAGGGAGCCGACGCGGGCCTGCCCGTCGTATGGGAGCTGCCGTGACCGTCGACGCCCACCACCACGTCTGGGACCTGTCCGTACGCGACCAGGACTGGATCACCGGAGAAGAACTCCGGCCGATCCGGCGGAACTTCGGCCTCGCCGACCTGGAACCCGAGGCGCGGGCCGCCGGAGTGGTCCGTACCATCCTCGTCCAGACGGTCACCGTGCCCGACGAGACCCCGGAGTTCCTCGCCCTCGCCGCCGCGCACCACCTGATCGCCGGGGTCGTCGGGTGGACGGACCTCACCCGCCCGGACGTCGCCGACGAGCTGGCGCGGCTGCGTGAACTCCCCGGCGGCGACCACCTGAAGGGCATTCGCCACCAGGTCCAGGGCGAACCCGACCCGGAGTGGCTGCTGCGTCCCGACGTCCGCCGCGGACTCGCCGCCGTCGCCGACGCGGGCCTGGTCTACGACCTCGTCGTCCTGCCCCACCAGCTGCCCGCCTGCGCCAAGGCAGCCGCGGACCACCCGAACCTCACCTTCGTCCTGGACCACCTCGGCAAACCCCCCATTGCCTCCGGCCGGCAGGAACCCTGGGCGAGCGCCGTCCGCACTCTCGCCGCACTGCCCAACACGGTCTGCAAGCTCTCCGGCATGGTCACCGAGGCCGACCCGAGGTCCTGGACGGCCGACGACCTGCGCCCGTACGCCGACACCGTCCTCGAGGCCTTCGGCCCGGACCGCCTGATGTTCGGCTCGGACTGGCCGGTGTGTACGCTGGCCGCGACCTACGGTGAAGTGCTGTCGGCGGCAAGGGAGTTGACGGACGCGAGCGACCGCTCCCGTATCTTCGAGGCCACCGCCACCCGCGTCTACGACCTCTGAGCCACCTCCGCCAGCCGCGTCGGCGGCAGATACTCCCGCACATACGTCCGCTCCCAGCACGCGCCCGTCTCCCGCAGCTCACGCCAGGTCGTGTAGCGGTAACGGAAGAGACGGGCACGGACGAACCGCGGAGGCTCGTCGGGCGGGAAGGGCGAGCGGCGCAGCAGCTTCAGCGTGGCGCGGTCGTTCTCCAGGAGCCGCTCCACCAGCGCGCCGAACCAGGAGCCGGCATACGCGGGCGACAGCGCGGCGAACCACATCATCCAGTCGAGCCGCAGATGGTACGGCGCGAACTGGCGCGGCCAGTGCCGGGGATCACCCGGCTTGCCCTTGAACTCGTACTCCCGCCAGTCCGAGTCCTCGTGCGGCACCGGATCGGTCGTGCCCTCGACGACCACCTCGTAGCGGATCCGGCTGACGCTGCCGAACGCCCCGTACGTGTTGACCAGGTGCAGCGGATCGAAGGAGCGGTTCATCACCTGGCGGCGGGAGATCATGTTGCGGACTGGCTGGTAGCTCAGGCCCACGAGCAGCGCGGCGACGGCGAGGACGACGATCTCGTACCAGAGCGGTGCGTCGGCGACGGACGGCGGCGTGGTGGGGAACTCGATCGCGGACAGGGCCAGCACGATCGTGATCCAGTTCAGCCAGGAGAAGTTGCCCGACAGGACCAACCACAGCTGGGTGACGATCATCAAGGACGCCGCGGCCGTCGCGATCGGCTGCGGGGTGAACAGCAGGACGGGCACGACGAGCTGGGTGACGTGGTTCGCGGCCACCTCCGCGCGGTGCAGGGGCCGGGGGAGATGGTGGAAGAACCAGCTCAGCGGGCCCGGCATCGGCTGGGTCTCGTGGTGGTGGTACAGGCACGTCAGGTTCCGCCAGCAGGCGTCACCGCGCATCTTGATCAGCCCGGCGCCGAACTCCACCCGGAACAGGATCCAGCGCAGCAGGAAGAGGACGACGATCGGCGGGGCCACTTCGTCATTGCCGAGGAAGACCGCGAGGAAGCCGACCTCCAGGAGCAGCGACTCCCAGCCGAAGCCGTACCAGGTCTGGCCGACGTTGACGATCGACAGATACAGCACCCACGGCACCAGCCACAGCAGCATGCCGCCCCACAGCGGCAGCAGCGAGTCCAGCCCCGCCAGCAGCGCCGCCGACACCGCGCAGCCCGCCCAGGCCGAGGCCGCGAAGAACCGGTCCGAGTAGTGCAGTTGGAACAGGCTCGGCGCCTGCTTGAAAGGCACCCGCGCGACGAACCGGGGGATCGGCAGCATGCCGCGCTCGCCCAGCAGCGCACGGAACTGCAGCGCCGCCGTGAGGAACGCGACCAGATACACGGCGGCCAGAGCCCGCTGGAAGACCAGCCGACTCAGCCAGTAGTCGGGTGCGATGAACCACTCCACGGCCCTCTCCTGACCCCATTGTCGCGCCGGAACCTCAGGTCACTCTCTGTATCCATTGGTATGCCGTACCCACCGGCACCGTCGTCATGGCCCGCGCTCTCCCGACGACCGCCAGATTGTTTGCGGGAACTCCGCTCACCGGTCGAAGAATCAGTCGAATCCTGGCAAGGTAGGCCCATGGTTGATCGGGGAGCGAGCGCCCTGTCACTCCCGGACGACTGGCCCGCCCACCCGGATCCGATCCTGGCGCTCAATCGCATGGGCAGCTTCGACTGGGACCTGGACACCGGCCTCTTCCACATGGACGCCCAGGCCCACGAGGTCTTCGACCTGCGCCCCGACGAATACGACGGCAACCCCGAGACCCTCGGCGTCCGGGTCCCGCCCCCGGAGGGCTACCGGCTCGACGGCCTGGTCGCCCAGGCCATGAAGGACGGCAGCGAGAACTACGGCACCTACTTCCGCATCCGGCGCCGCGACGGCAGCCTCCGCTGGACCCACACCCAGGGCTACATCCGCCGCGACGAGACCGGCCGGCCGCGCCGGATCATCGGCATCGTCCGGGACGCCACCCAGGAATTCGAAGAGATCGAGGCTCGCCGGGACCAGGCGGCCCAGGACGAGGCCCGCCGCCGGCAGACCAACGTCGTCCAGCTCACCACCGCCGCCCTCGCGCACGCCCGTACCGTCCAGGACGTCATCGACGTCCTCAAGGACACCCACGGCCTCACTCATCTCGGCGCCACCAGCCTGGTCATGGGCCTGGTCGAGGCCGGCCGGATCCGGCTGATCGCCGAGGGCCCTGCGGGCAGCTTCGTGCCCGGCACCCTCGTCACCCGCATCGACGAGCCCTACCCCATGGGCGAGGTCGTCCGCACCCTCGCCCCGCGGTTCATCGAGTCGCCGGAGGAGTTCGCCGAGCGCTATCCGATCCTGTGGCCGCACATCACCGACCTGAACATCACGTCGGCCGCCTATCTGCCGCTGATCGCCCAGGCGAAACCCATCGGCGCGATGGGCCTGCTCTACAGCGACCGGCGCGGCTTCACCCCCGACGAGCGCAACGTCCTCGTCGCCCTCGGCTCCAGCATCGCGCAGAGCCTGCAGCGGGCCATGTTCTACGAGCAGGAGAAGGACCTCGCCACCGGCCTCCAGCAGGCCATGCTGCCGCGCACCATCCCCAGCGTGCCCGGCGCCGACATCGCCGTCCGCTACCGCGCCGGTTCCGCCGCGGGCTCCCTGGGCCGGGACATCGGCGGCGACTGGTACGACCTGATACCGCTGCCGGGCGGCCGGGTCGGCGCCGTCATCGGCGACGTCCAGGGCCACGACACACACGCCGCCGCCGTCATGGGACAGCTCCGCATCGTCCTGCGCGCCTACGCCGCCGAGGGCCACACCCCCGCCACCGTGATGGCCCGCGCCTCCGTCTTCCTGCACGAACTCGACACCGACCGCTTCGCGACCTGCCTGTACGCGGAGGCCGACCTGTCCACCGGAGTCGTCCAGGTGGTCCGGGCCGGCCATATCGACCCGCTGATCCGGCAGACCGACGGGACCTGCCGCCGGATAGCCGTCGAGGGCGGGCTGCCGCTCGGTCTGTCCGCCGAGTTCGGCCGCCTCGAATACCCGGTCGGCACCATCGAGCTCGACCCCGGCCACACCCTGCTGCTGTGCACCGACGGTCTGGTCGAACAGCCCGGCGCCGACCTCGACGACGGCATGCAGACTCTCGTGGCCATGATCAAGACCGGCCCGGACGACGTACACGACCTCGCCGAGCGGCTCATCGACGTGGCCGAGGAACGCGGCGGCGGCGACGACGTGGCCCTGCTCCTGCTACGCCGCCGCACCCTGGACACCCCCCAGTCCGGCGGCCGGCTCCAGCAGCACGTCGCCCCCGGCGACCCCGAGGCCCTCACCCAGGCCCGGCACATGATCCGCGCCGCAGTCCTCGCCTGGGGCGCCCGCGAGCGCGCCGACGAGATCGAACTCGTCGCCGACGAGCTGATCACCAACGCCCTGATGCACACCGAGGGCTCCGCCGTCGTCACCCTGCGGGTACTGACCGCCACCGACCGGCGGCTGCGCGTCGACGTCGAGGACTCCTCCAGCGCCCTGCCCCGCCGCCGCGACGCCGGCGAGTCGGGCGTCTCCGGGCGCGGACTGCTCCTCGTCGACCTGCTCACGGACGTGTGGGGCGTGGAGGCGCGGGGCGGCGGGAAATGCGTGTGGTGCGAGTTCGTGGTGGGGGAACGGGGCTGAGTCCGCCGGTCCCGGATGGCACTCTGGACGTATGCCGGAACTGCCCGAGGTGGAAGCGCTCAAGGACTTCCTGACCGAGAACCTGGTCGGCCACGAGATCGTCCGGGTGCTGCCCGTCGCGATCAGCGTGCTGAAGACGTACGACCCTCCGCTCACGGCGGTCGAGGGCCACGCGGTCACCGCCGTGCACCGGCACGGCAAGTTCCTCGACCTCGAGACCGACGGCGGCCCGCACTTCGTCACCCACCTCGCCCGCGCCGGCTGGCTGCACTGGAAGGACAAGCTCCCCGACGGTCCGCCCAAGCCCGGCAAGGGCCCCCTCGCGCTGCGCGTCGCCCTGGAGACCGGCGAGGGCTTCGACCTGACGGAGGCCGGCACCCAGAAGCGGCTCGCGGTGTATGTCGTCCACGACCCCCAGGAGGTCCCGGGCGTCGCCCGCCTCGGCCCCGACCCGCTCGCCGACAACTTCGACGAACCCCGGTTCGCGGCCCTGCTCAAGGGCGAGCGACGGCAGCTCAAGGGTGCCCTGCGCGACCAGAGCCTGATCGCCGGCGTGGGCAACGCCTACAGCGACGAGATCCTGCACGCCGCGAAGATGTCCCCCTTCAAACTGGCCGCGTCCCTCACCCCCGAGGAGACCACCCGCCTGTACCAGGCGCTGCGCGGCACCCTCACCGAGGCCGTCGAGCGCACCCGCGGCCTCGCCGCCGGACGCCTCAAGGCCGAGAAGAAGAGCGGCCTGCGCGTACACGGCAAGACGGGCGAGCCCTGCCCGGTGTGCGGCGACACGATCCGCGAGGTCTCCTTCAGCGACTCCTCACTCCAGTACTGCCCGACCTGCCAGACGGGCGGCAAGCCACTGGCCGACCGGAGGATGTCCCGGCTGCTGAAGTGAGACGTCGGTCAGCTCACCGGTCTCCGCCGTCGCCGCCTGGTCTACTGCGCGTCGAGTGTCACCAGATGCTCGCCGTCCGTCGTGCGGACCTCGTACCGGGCGATCTGGTCCGTGTGCATCGACGAACTGCCGTGCATGGTGTTCGGGCGGGCGTCGTGGCGGGGTGTCATCCAGTGGGTGACCGTCTCCTCCGAGCCGTCCTGGCCCAGGACGACCAGGCGGCAGGGGCGCGGTCCGGCCCCGTCCTTCACCCGCAGCTCGATCTGACTGCCCGAGGCCGCGTTCTCCGCCGTGACCTGCGCCCATACGCCCGACCGCTCGTCGGTCGCGGTGATGCGCACGGAGCCGTCGCCGCCGCCCGCCGTGATCGCCACCGCGGGCGCCGCCACAGCGATCGCCACCGAGGCCGCCACGGCGTACAGCACCCGCCTGCGCCCGACCCGTCGCCGTGCCGTCACCTCGCCGAGCAGCCGGTCCAGCAGCCGGTTTCCGGGCTGGGTCAGGGGGTTCACAAAGCGCGGCGTGGCCCGTCGGTACAACATCAACTGCCGGGTCACCGGCCCGAACTCGGTCACGTGTGCCGAACAGCTGGGGCACTCCATGAGGTGGTCCTCGAAGCGGAAGGCGTCCGCCTCGTCCAGCACGCCGAGCGCGTACGCGGCGACGTCGCGATGCCTCTCCAGGGACCTCATGCCGAATCCTCGTGCCGTTGGGTGCGGGTGGGGTTACTCCTTGCTCCCATCGGTACGCACCAAGCCGAAGAATCACTCAAGCCCCTTACCGAATCGCAACCTAAGGATTCGGAGCGGCTCGGGCCGAGGATTGGTCGGATCGGCGCCGAATCTCAAAAAAGATGGATGGCGAGATGTCCCAGCGGCAGCCCCAGCTGCCAGGCCGGCGTCCACACCTTCGGCCCCTCGTCCTCACCGGCCATCGCGGCGCCTCCAGGCACCGCGTTCAGGTCGGGCGCGAGCAGCTCGGTCTCCTCCAGCCAGCGCCAGGCCGCCTCCGCCAGCTCCAGGTCGGGTGCGGGGTCCCCCGTCTCGATCGTCTCGGCGGCGAGCTTCGCAAGACGCTCGCGCACCCAGTCCTGCCACGGCTGGTCGTACGCCGTCAGCGAAAGCCAGGTCTCCAGCTGGGTGACGACCCGGATGCCCGACAGCTCGCCGTCGGTGTCGGACAGGAAGATGGTCAGCGCCAGGGCATCCCGTCCGGCGCGGAACTCGAAGGACGTCGGCGGCATCAGATCGCCGGTCCGCAGCAGCTCGTCGGCAATGTACTCGGCGTACAACCACGCCATGGGGACGGTCAGTTCACCGCCGCCGGTGCCGTCCGTGCTCTCTTGACCTCTGTGCAGCATCCCTTCCTGCCTTCCTCCGGTGCGTGCGCGTCGCCCGACCCCGGGCCCCAGTCCGGAACACGGATGAAGACAGCTGATTGCTCAACGGGGGTCTTCAGCAAGGCGCTTTACGGAGGTTTGACTCACCCATTGGTTTCACCGCAGGTCGGCCGCGTATCCCGGAAGCACCCTGCGCAGGGCGCGCAGCGCATAGTACGCGCGGGACTTCACCGTACCGGGAGGAATTCCGAGCGCCGCCGCGGCCTCCGCCACACTCGCCCCGTGGAAATACACGAGCACCAGGACTTCACGGTGCTCCGGAGTGAGTGTCTTCACAGCCTCGCGCACATCGAGTGCCGCCGCTGCCCGTTCGGCATGGTCGGCGATCACACGCGCGTTCTCCAGGACCGCGTCCCCGACCTCGGCGGGCCGCGCCTGCCGGGCCCGCCGCGCGTCGATGGCGAGCCGCCGTCCCACGGTCAGCAGCCAGGGCCGTACGGAGTCGAAGTCATCGGCGCGTAGCGCCTCGGGATGCTGCCAGGCGCGTACGAGCGTCTCCTGCACGAGGTCCTCGGCGCGCTGCCGGTCACCGTCGCAGAGCCGGAGCAGCAGCGCGAAAAGAGGCCGGCCGTGCTCCCGCTGCAGTGCGGCGAGCTCGTGCTCGGCGGTCGTCGTCCCGTTTGAGAGGGTGATTCCGGCCGTCATGGCCGTATGGCATCGCAGGGTGTGCCTTTCGGACAGAGCGCGCACACGGATCTGCGGCGGACGGTCGATCGCGTCGACGAACGGTACGACGAACGGTTCGTTCCGCTGCCGGTGAGCGCCGGACGGGCTAATGAAACCAGTCAGGTTGTTTGCGGAAGCGTTCAGATTCATACCTATTTGTCTGTAAATATGATCGCGACGGGGTGAGCGATGATTGCACGCAGACAGCAGGTTGCCCTGGCCCTCACGGCCGTCCTCGCCGCAGGCGCCGCCTGCCAGGCCGAGGCCCGCGACGACACCGATCCGGCGGGGCGTCCGGCCCCCTCGGCGGCCGGTGGATTCACGCTCGTCGCCTCCGGCGACGTCCTCCCGCACAGCACGATCATCGACCGGGCGCGCTTCGACGCGGGCGGCACCGGCTACGACTTCCGCCCGATGTTCTCCGGGGTCGAACCCGTCGTCTCCCGCGCCGACCTGGCGCTGTGTCACATGGAGACGGTGTACGGAGAGAACGGCGAGTACACCGGCTACCCCACCTTCAAGTCCCCGCCCGAGGTCGCGACCGGCCTCGCCGCCAGCGGCTACGACGGCTGCTCCACCGCCTCCAACCACAGCCTGGACGACGGCGCGGACGGCATCCGCCGCACGCTGGACACCCTCGACCGCGCGGGCGTACGGCACGCCGGATCGGCGCGCAACGAAGCCGAGGCGCGCACCGCCACCGTCCTGCCCGCGGGCAAGGCGAAGGTCGCCCACCTCGCCTACACCTACGGCACGAACGGCTTCCCGCTGCCGCCGGGACAGCCCTGGGCCGTCAACCTGATCGACGAGCAGAAGATCATCGCGGACGCCCGCGCCGCCCGGCAGTCCGGCGCCGACGTGGTCGTGGTGTCCATGCACTGGGGCACGGAATGGCAGGACGCCCCCGACCGGCGCCAGCAGTCCCTGGCCCGGACCCTCACCGCCGCCCGCACCGGGAACCGCCCGGACATCGACCTGATCCTCGGCACCCACGCCCACGTCCCGCAGGCCTACGAGAAGGTCAACGGCACCTGGGTCGTCTACGGAATGGGCGACCAGATCGCCGGCGCCATGTTCAACCACCAGGGCGTACAGGACCCGCGCGGCAACCAGTCCACCCTCGCCCGCTTCACCTTCACCCCGCCCGCGAATCCCGGCGCCCGCTGGGCGGTGACAAAGGCCGAGTTCATCCCACAACTGTTCGACATCGACGCCGGCCGCGTGGTGAACCTCAACGAGGCACTGAAGAACGGCGCCGAGGTACAGGGCGTACGCGACCAAATCAGAGACGCGGTCCTCAGCCGAGGCGCAGCAAAAGACGGCCTGGTGATGAGCGCCCCGTAGGGGCGCGGGGAACTGCGCGACCAGCCACGACGACGCTGCAGCCGACCGACGGCGTAACCCGGCACTACCAGCGGAGCGTCACGGCACGACCGTCACCGGCCACCGCCCCGCCTTCACCAGCCGAATCGCGACCGACCCGATGATCCGGTGGCCCGCCTGCTCCGACGCGCCCACCACCACGGCGTCCGCCTTGAGCTCGTCGGCCGCCTTGACCAGGCCGCTGTAGGGGTCGCCGCGGAACGTGTGGAACTCCCAGCGGACGTCGAATATCCCCTTCACGCGCTCCGTCGCGTCCCTGATCTCCGCGACGATGCCCTCGGCGATCGCGTCCGTCGTCTCCGCGACCGGCGCCCCGAGCGCCGCGCCGGCGCTCATCACGGGCTGGACGTACACGATCGCGAGGAGTGCGCGTTGCCGCCGGGCCAGTCCACCGGCGTAGGCCGCGGCCCGCAGCGAGGAGTCGGAGCCGTCCACGCCGACGACGATGACCTTCGGCCCGTCCGTGCCCCGTTCGAACCCTTGCGAGGGCGAGTGCTGCTGATCCGTCACGCCTGTGAGGCTATCGGAACCCGCAGGTCCCCCAGCCGTTGCCGGGCTTCCCATCGATTCGCCCACCCGGGAGACACCCGCCGTTTCCCTGACGAACCGTCATACGCCGCCCGGGTGGAATCATGCCGCCGCTGAGGTGCCTGCGTGGTGCGTCGGGGCCCCGAGGGGCGACTGATGAGTCATGAAGAAGGATCAGTTGCTCACCCGGCGCCGGGCGTTGGCCGTCGGCGCCGCCACGGTCGGGGCGGCCGGCACCGCCGGACTGCTCACGGTGCGCGCGGGCGACCAGCCGGTCCGGCCGCCCGCCGCGGGGGCCGCGGGCCCGCAGGCGCGCAGCGCCCTCAAGCCCTCCGCGTACCGGCTGCAGCCCCTGCCCGGGCTGGGTGCGGGGCGGCGCGCGGCTGGGCGGCTCTTCGTGCGGCGCGAACTCTTCGTGGGCATCTCCGGCCGCGGCCGGACCATGGTGCTGACCTTCGACGACGGCCCGGACCCCCGCTACACCCCGGACATCCTGGACACGCTGCAGGCGTACGACGTCCGCGCGATGTTCTTCGTCTGCGGCGAGATGGCCGCCGAGAACCCGGACCTGGTGGAGCGCATGGCCGACGAAGGGCATGTCGTCGGCAACCACACCTGGTCCCACCCGCTGCTCACCCGCCTCACCCGGAGGCAGATCCGCTCCGAGATGAAACGTACCTGCGAGGTCATCGAGGACGCGTCCGGCGAGTGGCCCCGCTGGTTCCGCGCCCCCTACGGTGCCTGGAACCGCGCGGCCTTCCAGCTCGGCGCCGAACTGGGCATGGAGCCGCTGGCGTGGACGGTCGACACCCTCGACTGGACCGAGCCCGGCGCCCGCACCATCGTCGACCGGGTCGAGAACGGCGCCGCCCCCGGCGTCGTGGTACTCGCGCACGACGCCGGGGGCGACCGCTCGGAGAGCGTCCGGGCCCTGCGCGACTATCTGCCCCAACTGCTGGACGACGGCTACCACATCACCGTCCCGCGCCGACGGCACGTCTGACGGGCCGCGCCCGCCCGGCCGCGACGCTCAGCGCACCTCGACCAGGCGGGCGAAGACGACGACGTTCCCGTCGTAGCCGTTCTGCTTGGAGAAACCGCCGCCGCAGGTGATGACCCGCAATTCGGGGCTGCCCTTGGAGGCGTAGACACGGTCGCCGGGGAAGTTGTTCTTCTCGAAGACCTCGATGCCGTAGATCTCGAATACGGCCGTCTTCGCGTCCTTGCGCGCGACCTCGACGCGATATCCCTTCTTGAGGGCCCCGAGTCCGTAGAACACGGCGGGACCCTGCGTGTTGTCGACATGGCCGACGATCACGGCGGTGCCCTTTTCGCCGGGGGTGACGGCGCCGGTGAACCAACCGGCGAGATTCGGGTCCTCCGGCGGTGGTGCGTCGACCCAGCCGGCCGCGTCCAGGCCGACCGGCATCATGGGCGCGTCGACCTGGATCGCCGGGATCCTGACTCGGTCCGGCACGGCGTACGGCAGCGCGTCCGGGGCCCGCAGGAAGGCGCCCTGCGGTGTCCGGGCCTCCGCGGCGGCTGCCGAGGCGGGCTGCGGGGGCCCCTCGTCGAACTCTCCCGAACCATTGCGAATGAGCGCGAGGCCGGTCAGCAGAACAAGCGCTATCACGCCCCAAGGAGCGCGCTTCTTCCGATGCTCCTCCTCTTCGGCCACCTCGTACCCAGACATTCGACTTCCCCTCTCGACGCGGCCGTCGCCACGTCAATGGCGCATAGGAGAACGCTAAGTCCCGCGGGCACCGCCAGCGACGGGGCAGAAGCGAACGGGTGGCCCGAACGCCACCGTGGTGCGCCATCCGAGTCGCCGCGAACAGGAATTTTCTGACGGTGCGTGACCTGCGGCAATATCCGATTGTGTGGTTTTCCTTCGGCGTGTCTTCTCACCAGGACGGACCATTCCCGAAATGCGGGCGCGAGCAGGGCATCTGAGGGTCTTTCTTGGAGGCGCTTTCTCGCCGATCGACCGGGGACGGGTCCCGGGGCGTCTTCCGCGGAGGATCACATGCGTACTACTCGTTCCCTGGCGGTCTCGGCCGCCGCGGTCGCCGTCCTCGGGCTCGCCGCTCCCGCGGCCGTCGCCTGGGACGGCATGAACGACGCCGACGGCAGCGGCGGCTACGGCGGTGGGTTCGGTGGCAACGGCGACCACCACGGTGGCTTCGGCGGAAATGGCGGCTTCGGCGGCGACGGCTTTGGTGGCGACGGCTTCGGTGGCAATGGTGGTGGGTTCGGTGGCAATGGCGACCACCACGGTGGCTTCGGCGGAAATGGCGGCGGACACGGCGGGCACCACGGCGGCAACGGCCGGTTCTTCCCGAGCAATATCGTCGTGCTGCCCCGGGTCATCGCCCGAGGCGGTCAGCTGACCATCACGGTCGACGGCTGCCCCAACGGCGGCACCGCGACCTCCCGTGCCTTCCCACGGGCCAGGCTGTTCCCGATCAGAGGCGCCAACGACACAGCGAGAGGCACCGCGACCGTCCACACCAACGCCAGACCCGGCCCGTACGACGTCACCGTCCACTGCTCCGGCTCCACCCTGACCCGGCCGAACGCCTTCACCGTCATCGGCGGTGTCCGCGGCGGCATCGGCGGCAGCAGCTCCACCGGGGCGACCCCGACCGACATGGTCATCGGCGGCGGTCTCGTGGCCGCGGCCGTCGTCGGCGGCGGAGTGTTCTGGATGCGGCGCCGGTCCGAGAAGCGGATCTGACCGCCACCGATCCCCGGAACCGATTCGCCCCGGACCCTTCGAAGGGTCCGGGGCGAAGGTCTGTGCGGGTGGGGGGAGAGGGTCGGTCAGGCGCCGTCCTCGTCCGTGCGGCGCCGTGAGAAGTGGTACGCCGCTCCGACCGCGCCGGTGATGAGCGCGAGGCCGAGCCCGATCTCCTGGAGGTTGAAACCGCCGAGGCTGCCGCCTTCACCGGCGTGGACGCCCTTCGGCGGGACCCGGTGGTGGCCCGGGCGGCCCTCGGCGATGGTGAGGTCCACCTCCTGCCAGAAGGTGCCGCAGCTGAACTTCACCGAGTACACCGCGCCCTCGCGCGCGTCCCGGTCGACCACCGCCGTGGCCGAGTTCTGGCCCCTGCGGATCGTCACCGTGTCGAAGACCCCCGAGGAGACGTACACATCCTGGTCGCAGCCGGTGACGCGCAGGGACACCTGCCCGCCGGGCTCGATGGTCGTCGGCAGCACACTGGCCCGGAAGCCGGTGTGCTCGTCACCGCGTGCGTGAGCGGCGGGAGAGGCCAGTGCCAGGGCGGTGGCGCCCAGCAGTGCGGCCGAGGCGACGCGTATCGCGCGCATGGTGGATCCTCCGGTCCCCGAGGAGCAGCTGCGGACCTTTTCCGCTTGCGCCAGAAATGCACCTCGATGATCGAAACGCTAGAAAGGTGCATGCGGGGGCGCGATCGCAGTAGCGCGAACGGGTCAACCGTGTGGGCCGTACAGGGGACGGTGCTGCCTCGATCGGGGGACCGCCGCGGTGTGGCGGCCGTCCCCCGAGGATGTCCCGGCGCGGGGTCCGTCAGCCGCCGATGTGGGGGAAGAGGTCCAGGAACGGATCGGCCGAGGCCGTGACACCCCGGCTGTAGGGCGCGTCGAAGTCCCAGATGAGGAAGAGCAGGAAGGCGATCAGCGCCGAGAACAGCCCGGCGAGGATCAGCTCCCGTGTCGTACGTCGGATCTGCAGGGCGAAGATCATCCCGATCGTCACCACGGCCCCGGCAATCAGCCCGAACCACACCACCCCCGGCATCGTCTCCCCGGTCGCGCCGGCGCGGGCACTGCGTGCCTGGTCCGCAGCGGTGACCTGGTCGACGAGCGGCTGGTAGGCCTGCGCCTCGAAGTCGGTCCTCGGCTGGTAGTCGGTGACGTCCTCGCGGATGCGGTCGAGGAGCTCGGTGCCGCGCTCGGTGACCTTGCCGTCGTCAGACATCACCTTCCACTCGGTGTTCACGACGTGTCCGACATAGGTGTTGACATCGTCCCGAATGCGGTCGCGGATGTCGGTGGGATAGACCCGCACCCGCTCCGAGATCTCGTGCAGGGCGACCGCCTCGGCCTGGACGTGGTCCTGCGCGGCGCTGCGGCCCTCCCAGACACCGGCGATGGCCAGGCCCAGGACGATGGCGTACACCACTCCGATCCACATCGTCATGTACTCGATGACGTCGGGTGTCTCGTTGGGATCCTCGTCGTCCGCCGCCGTCCGATGGCGGAGGACGGTGATGATGACCACCACGACGCAGACAGCCAGCATCGCGAGGATGAGAACAAGCCATTCCGGCAAGAGGTGCCTCCAGAAATCAGCGGGGACGCAGCGCGGCGATCGCGGCCACCGCGGGCACGGTGATGAGCAGGACGAAGGTGAGCGGCGACGTAGCACTGTGCGTCGCCCGCTTGCGCGGTGCCGGGTGGTACGCCGGATAGCTCACGGGGGTCACGGACGGACGCGGGGTCGGCTTGGCCGACGGTGTCGGTGTCGGTGTGGGGCTGGGCGGGGGTGTGGGTGCCGGACGTGAGGCCGCGGGCTGCGGAGCCGGTGGGGCCGGTGCGGGCGGCGGCTCGGGGGGCGGCGTGGGCCGTGGCTTCGGCGGCGGCTTCGGCGTGGGCGTCGGGTCCGGGGTGGGGGTGGGCTTCGGCGGCTCAGGCGTCGGCGTCGGGGTGGGCGTCGGTGTCGGTGTCGGCGTGGGGGCCGGGCACGAGGGGTGGGTGGGCCAGGTCGCGGGAGTGGGCCAGGTGGCGCTCCCGACGACCGCCACCGCCTCCGTGCCGCCGGGGCCGGTCGACGCGTACGCGCAGACGTCGGCGACCGCCGTGCCCGCCGGGGCGCCGACGACCATCCATGCCAGCGTGACGAGGGACAACACCCGTATGGCGATGGTGCCTTGGGTCGGTTCGGGTCCATGCACGACGAAGATCATGGGCCTTTGCGCACCGGCGTACGCCCGAGCGCCGGGGGAATGCCCCGAAGGAGGGACAGCGGGGCGTCGCCGGTTTGATCCGCGCGCGTCCGCGTGTCCGGGGAACCGCACGCTCATACGAGCGTCGTCGCGGCAGGGGCGCAGGTCGCGGGCGCGGTGTGGCACACGTTTCGGAAAGAAATCCGCGGGGCGTTTGAACACAACGGCGGTCACTGCTCGTACATAGGACCGTGCGCGGCGCAGCAGGGCGCTGCAACATCGTTGCGATGATCGGGGAGTTGAAGATGAAGACCTCCTGGCGGAGCGCCTCACTCGTGGCGAGCGCTGCGGCTGTTCTGGCGCTGACGACGGCGTGCGGTCAGGAAAGCAGCCCGTCGCCGAGCCAGAACGTGGGCGCCACGGCCGCGGCCGGTGACTACGGACAGGCAGGCGCCGGGGCCGGAGCCGGCACCGGCGCCCAGAACGAACAGAGCAACGCCAACCAGGCTTCTCTCGCAGGCCAGTTGGCAGTCTCCGCCAACGCGGAAGTCGGCAACATGGTGACCGACAGTGCGGGCATGACCCTGTACCGGTTCGACCAGGACACCGCCGAGCCGCCGAAGACGAACTGTGACGGCGACTGTGCCACGACCTGGCCTCCGGTACCGGCGGACGACGCCACGGCCGGCGCCGGCATCGACAAGGCGCTGCTCGGCGAGGTCACCCGCGCCGACGGCACCAAGCAGCTGACCGTCGGCGGCTGGCCGGCGTACCGCTACGCGAAGGACACCACCCCCGGCGACGTCAAGGGCCAGGGTGTGGGCGGCAAGTGGTACGCGCTGGCGCCCGACGGCAAGAAGGCCCAGCAGGGCGGTGACGCCGATCAGGGCGGTGGGGTCGAGCAGGCCGGACTGCCCGGGCTGTCCACCCGCAACGACCCGGAACTCGGCGAGATCGTCGTCGACAAGAACGGCCACACGGTCTACCGCTTCCTGAAGGACTCGCCCTGGCCGATGAAGACGGCGTGCACCGGCGACTGCCTGGAGAAGTGGCCGGTCATCGAGCCGGTCGACGCCAAGAACACCAAGGGCATCGACCTGAAGGGGTCCGGTCCCAGGGGTCAGGGTTACGTGGTCTTCGACCGGCCCGACGGACTGAAGCAGCAGACCATCGACTGTGTCCCGATCTACACCTTCGCCGGTGACAAGAAGCCCGGGGACACCAACGGCCAGGGTGTGGCCGGTGCTTGGTACGCCGTCGCACCCGACGGAAAGGCCGTGAAGGGCTGACCACAGCCTTCCGCCATCAACCCCGGTTCGCCCCCTCCGCGCCGCACGGAGGGGGCGGCCGGTTTTGCCGTTGGGAACTCTCCGGAACGCCTCGGACACTTTTAGTAGAGGCGATACAGGGCATCAATTCGGCACGTGCCGCAGGCAGTGACCGGGAACGGATGGTCAATTTCCGTTTCCGCTCGCTCCTTTGGCGGGCGATCAGTAGCCTCAGCTCGAACACCGGATCGCCTACGCCTTGGAGAGATTGATGGAGCGTCCCGCCTGGGCCCCCCGGAGCATCGACATCTCGGTGCCCAGCGTGTCCCGGATCTACGACTTCTACCTGGGCGGTTCGCACAACTTCGAGGTCGACCGGGAGGCGGCCCGCAAGGCCATGGAGTTCATGCCGGGGCTCCCCAAAATCATGCAGGCGAACCGGGCGTTCATGCGCCGCGCGGTGCGCTTCGCCGTCGACGAGGGCATCACCCAGTTCCTGGACATCGGCTCCGGCATCCCGACCTTCGGCAACGTCCACGAGGTGGCCCAGACGGCGAGCCCCGGCGCGCATGTCGTCTACGTCGACCACGACCCGGTGGCCGTCGCGCACAGCCAGGCGGTCCTCGAGGGCAACGCCGGCACCGACGTGGTCGCGGCCGACCTGCGCAAGCCCCAGGAGATCCTCGCCGCCCCTCAGGTGCGGCGACTGATCGATCTGAACCGCCCGGTGGCGCTGCTTCTCGTTGCCATACTGCACTTCGTGGAAGACGCGGACGACCCGTACGGAGCGGTGGCCGAGCTGCGCGACGCGCTCGCGCCCGGCAGCCTGCTGATCCTCACCCATGCCTCGTACGAGGGAATCCCTCTTCCGGCGGAGCGGGCCGAGGGCACGGTGGGCGTATACAAGGACATTCGCAACCCGCTGATCATGCGCTCGCGCGAGAAGATCGCGCAGTTCTTCGAGGGGTACGACATGGTGGAACCCGGACTGGTGGCTATGCCGCGCTGGCGGCCGGACACCGCGCCGGAGGACGAGGATCCGTATGCCTTCTCCGGCTTCGCCGGCGTGGGGCGCAAGGCGTGAGCGCGGAGGAGCCGGACGGGCCGGAGGACAGACTGCGCCGGTTCGCGACGATCTGGAGCCGGGCGGTCTTCCCGGTGACCTCGACGTCGCTGACCCGGCCCGAGCTGGAGGAGCAACTGCTGCCGCTCGCCCGGCGGTTGAGCGAGGGGCTGCGGGCCAGGACCTTCCAGGCGGACGAGGCACAGGCGGTGGGCGCCGCGCTGGTCGCCGCGCACTGCACCGACCCGGAGGCGCTCAGCCGCACCCTGGACTGCGTCGACGCCTACCTGGTGCTGTACTGCGGCGGGGACGGCACGCAGGACCAACTGCGCGCGCGTTCCTCGCGGTTGCAGCACGCCATGGCCGCCGGGTTCGCCACGGCGCTGCGTGAGCGGACCCTCGTCGAGCAGGAGGCGATCTCCTCGGCCGCGCTGAAGGCGCAGGGCGTGGTGGCGCAGGCCCTGCACGCGACCGAGGCCCGCTTCCGCGCGGTCTTCGAGGGCGCCGCCATAGGCATCGGGATCGCCGACCTGGAGGGCAACATACTGCAGGTCAACGAGGCGTTGGTGCGGATGTTCGGCGGCGTCGAGCAGACGGTGCGCACCCGCAACGTGATGGAGTGGACCCACCCCGAGGACGCGCCCCAGATCTGGCGGCTGTACGAGGAACTCGTACGCGGCGAGCGCGAGCACTACCACGTGGAGAAGGCGTTCTACCGCCCCGACGGAACGGTCCTGTGGACCAATCTGACGGTCTCGCTGCTCCGCGACGCGGACGGCAACCCCGAGTACCAGCTCGCCCTGATGGAAGACACCACCGAGCGGCGGCTGCTCAACCTCCGGCTGCGCTACGAGGCGACGCACGACGCGCTCACCGGACTGCCCAACCGCACGCTGTTCTTCGAGCGCCTGGAGAAGGCCCTCACCGCGGGCGAGGGCCAGCGCTTCGGCCTGTGCTATCTCGACCTCGACGGCTTCAAGACCATCAACGACAGCCTCGGCCACGCGGCCGGCGACCGGCTGCTCGTCGAGGTCGCCGACCGGCTGCAGTCCTGCGCGACCGCGCCCGGCGAGATGGTCGCCCGGCTCGGCGGCGACGAGTTCGTGGCGCTGACCACCGGCACCGACACCGAGCGCGAGGTCGACGAGCTGGCCGCGCGCATCATGAACGCGTTGGTCGCCCCGGTCAGCGTCGACGGCCGGGAGCTGACCGTGCGCGGCAGCATCGGCATCGTCGAGGGGCCGGCGGGGGAGCGGAGCGCGGCCGAGGTGCTGCGCAGCGCCGACATCACCATGTACCGCGCCAAGTCGGCGGGCGGCAACCGCTTCGAGCTGGCCGACGCCGAGGCCGACGCCCGCGCCATCACTCGGCACGGGCTGACCACCTCACTGCCGACGGCCCTGGACCGCGGCGAGTTCTTCATCGAGTACCAGCCGCTGGTGCACCTCGGCGACGGCAGCGTCCGCGGCGCCGAGGCCCTGGTGCGCTGGCTCCATCCGCAGCACGGCGTCCTCAGCCCGGACCGGTTCATTCCGCTCGCCGAGCACACGGGGCTGATCGTTCCGCTGGGCCGCTGGGTGCTGGAGCAGTCGGTGCGCCAGGCCCGCGAGTGGCGGGAGCGGTACGGCGCGACCGGGGCCGGTGGCCCGCTGCGCATCAACGTCAACCTCTCGCCCTGCCAGCTCACGCATCCCGGACTGGTCCAGGACACCGTCGACATCCTGGAGCGCGCGGGCGTCGCACCCGACGCGCTCTGCCTGGAGGTGACCGAGTCGGCGTTGATCGGCGCCGACGACGCCCTGCTCAAGCCGCTGCGCCGGCTGGCCGAGATGGGCGTCGATATCGCCCTGGACGACTTCGGCACCGGCTACTCGAACCTCGCCAATCTGCGCCGGCTGCCGGTGAGCATCCTCAAGCTGGATCGGTCCTTCACCCAGAGCATGCAGCGCTTCCCGGCGGACTCCGTCGACCTCAAGATCGTCGAAGGGATCGTTTCTCTCGCCCACAGCCTGAACCTCGCGGTGACGGTGGAGGGCGTGGAGACGGGCGCTCAGGCCGAGCAGCTCCGGATACTGGGCTGCGACACGGCCCAGGGCTGGTACTACGCCCGCCCGGGCCCACCGGAGCGGCTGCACGAGCTGGCGTTGGTCGACGCGACGGGGTGAGCCGTCACGGTCGTACGGCCTCGGCCACGGTCGTGGGGGGGGGGGGCGGCCCCCCCCCCGCGGCCGGGCGGGGGCGGGGCGGGCGGGGCGTGTGGAGGGGAGCGGGGGGGGGGGGGGGCCCCCGCCGGGGGGGGTGTCCCGTTGGGGGGTTGGGCCGCCCGGCGGGGTTCCCCCTTCCGGGTCTCCGGCCCGCCCCCCGGGGGGGGGGGGGGGCCCCCCGCCCCCCCACGGCCGTCGACCGGGACTGCTGCGGCCAGGCGATGACGAGGACCGCGGGCGGGGCGTCCAGCACCGGCCGGTAGACGACGCCGGGGCGCGGATAGCGGGCGGCGACGGAGGCCGGCAGGAGCGGGACGGCCTCGCCCAGGCCGACGAGCGTGAGCAGTTGGGCGAGGTCGCGGCCCCTGCTGCGGGTCGCGCGGAGGTACGGGCCCACGGTGCCGGGGTCCAGGCCAAGGCCGGCGAGGGTCAGCTGCTCGTGGGCGGCGAGCGGATGCCCGGCGGCGAGCGCCGCGACACGCGGCTCGGTGGTCAGCGCCTCGGTGTCCAGGCCGGTGCGGTCGAACGGCTCGTAGATCAGCGCCGCGTCGGCTTCGCCCTGGCGCAGGAGTCCCGGCTGTTCGAGCCAGCCGCTCAGCTGGATTGAGACCGGGACGGCTGCCTCCTCCGACGCGTAGCGCGCCAGGATCGGTTCCAGCAGACCCGCGTCCCCGTCCGCTTTGACGGTCAGGATCAGTTTCGGCTCCGGGGCGGCCGCGCGCTGTGCTCGCCGTCCGGCGGCCTCCAGGGCATCCAGGGCGACCCGTGCCTCGTCGAGGAGCACCGTGCCGGCCGGCGTGAGGGCCACACTGTGGGTGGTCCGCTCGAAGAGGGTCACGCCGAGGTCCGACTCCAACTGACGGATCGCGCGGGACAGCGGCGGCGGGGAGATGCCCAACCGCTCGGCGGCGCGGGCGAAGTTGAGTTCCTCGGCGACGGCGACGAAGTAGCGCAGCGGGCGGGATTCCATGGTCTCTCCCTGGCCTCGGTATTGCCCTGAGGGTAACAAGCGGGAGCGGATCGATCCTTCAGTTCGGGGGCGCCAGCCAGCAGGCTCGACGGCATCCACTGAAGCATCCCCCTTGGAGCTCTTCATGATCGTCGTCACCACCCCGACCGGCCAGATCGGCCGACTGGTCCTCGACCGTCTCCTCGACTCCCCGGACGCCACTCCCGGCATCCGGGTCATCGCCCGTGACCCCGACCGTCTCCCCGCGCGCGTGCGTGAGCACGTCGAGGTCGTCCAGGGATCGCACGCCGACCCCGCCGTCCTGAAGGAGGCGTGCGCGGGCGCCGACCGCGTGTTCTGGCTGGTACCCCCGATGCCCTCCACCGACAGCGTCGAGGACCACTTCCACGCCTTCACCGGGGCCCTCTGCGAGGCCATCGGAAGCCAGGGCATCGAACGGGTCGTCGCCGTCTCCTCACTGGGCCGCGGCATCGCCGAGAACGCGGGCCAGATATCGGCGTCGCTCGCCATGGACGACACCATCGCGGCCACGGGCGTGCACTACCGGGCGCTGTGCGCGCCGTTCCTGATGGAGAACTTCCTGCGCCACACCGAGTCGCTCGCGACCGGGGGCGCGTTGCCCATAGCACTCGCCCCCGACCGCGTCCTGCGCACCTGCGCCGTCGCCGACATCGCCACCACAGCGGCCCGGCTCCTGCTGGACACCACCTGGACCGGCCGTGCCGACGTCCCGCTCGTCGGCCCCGACGACCTGACCCTTGAGGACATGGCGCAGATCATCGCCGACGTCCTGGACCGCCCCGTACACATGAAGCCGGTCACCAGCACAGACCAGAAGCAGATGCTCCTGAACCGCGGCATGAGCGAGGCCTGGGCCCAGGCATACGCCGACATGGTGAACGCCCAGAACGACCAGGGCCTGTACGGCGCCACAGCCCCGAGCACACCCGAGGAAGCGCCCACATCATTCCGCCAGTGGTGCGAGGAGGTACTCAAGCCAGCTGTATTGGCCTAAGTAAGACGCGCCCCATAGGGGCGCGGGGAACTGCGCGACCAGCCACAACGGCGCCGCAGACGACAAACGACCCATCGCTGCCCGCCCCCGCAGAGCGCAGCGTCACCGCTCCAGCAGCATCCGCTGCAACTCCCGCGCCGCCCGCGGCGGAGCCACATCACTGCGATGCGCCAGCGCAATCGTCCGATGCAGCCCGGGCCGGGCCAACGGCGTCACCCGCAGCCCGCGCCCGGCCCGCGTCGCCACCATGCGCGGCACGACGGCCATCCCCAACCCGGCCCGCACGAAGCCCAGGACCGCGTCCATCTCCCCGCCCTCCACCGCGAAATCCGGCTCGAACCCAGCGGAGCGACACGCGGCCACGGTCAGTTCGCGCAGGTCGTAGCCGTGCCGGAACATCACAAGCCGTTCGCCCTCCAGGTCGGCGATGCGCACGGTACGCCGGCCGTGGCCGGGCTTGGGGGCGTCCGGCGAGGAGACCACGACGAGGTCCTCGCGCAGCAACTCCACCGAGGTGAGCGCCGGGGAGGGCGTCGGCAGCGGCAGGACGATCAGCGCGAGGTCGAGGGCGCCGCGCGCGAGTTCCCGTACGAGATCGTGCGAGCCGCCTTCCTCGATCATCAGCCGGATGCCGGGATAGCGGTCGTGGAAGGCGCGCAGCACGTCCGGCAGCAGACCGGTGCACAGGCTCGGAGTCGCGCCCAGCCGGACCCGTCCGCTACGCAGCTGCACCAGTTCCTGCACCTCGTGCCGGGCCGTGTCCGCGTCGGCCAGGATCCGGCGGGCCAGCGGCAGCAGCGCCTCGCCCGCGTCGGTGAGCGTGATGTTGCCGCGCGCTCGCAGGAACAGATCCGCGCCCAACTCCCGCTCCAGCGCCTTGATCTGCTGCGACAGGGAGGGCTGCGCCACGTGGACCAGATCGGCGGCCCGGGTGAAGTGCCGGGTCTCGGCGACCGCCACGAAGTACTGGAGCTGCTGGAACTGCATAGCCCTACGATAGCCATCACCTATGGAATCGAGCCGGACCATGTCTTGGACCGATCGGCTGCCCGGGCCCTAGCGTCTTGAGTCATGGCTCTGGTAACGCGGACGGACCGACGGCCGTCCATGGCACGCACGGTGTGGGACAGCTCCGTCGGCAAGAAGACCGTGATGGCGGTCAGCGGGCTGATCATGCTGCTGTACCTGGTCGTCCACATGATCGGAAACCTGAAGATCTTCTTCGGGCCCGGCGAGTTCAACCACTACGCGCACTGGCTGCGCACCATCGGCGAGCCGTTCATGCACTACGAGTGGACGCTCTGGCTCATCCGTGTCGTCCTCGTGGTCGCGGTCGTCGCCCACGCCACCTCCGCCTACCAGCTCAGCCGCCGCGACATCAAGGCACGCCCCACCAAGTACGTGCACAAGAAGCCGCGGGCCAGCTATGCGACGCGCACCATGCGCTGGGGCGGGATCATCCTCGGCCTGTTCATCGTCTGGCACATCCTCGACCTGACGACCGGCACCGTGCACTCCGGCGGCTTCCAGGAGGGCCACCCCTACCAGAACGTCGTGGACACCTTCTCCACCTGGTACGGCAACGTCATCTACCTCGTCGCGATGCTCGCCCTCGGCCTGCACATCCAGCACGGCTTCTGGAGCGCCGCCCAGACCCTCGGCGCCGGCAGCCGCACCCGCGACCGCGCCCTGAAGACCACCGCCAACGCCCTCGCGCTGCTCCTCACAGTCGGCTTCATCGCCGTACCCGTGGGTGTCATGACTGGAGTCGTGAGCTGATGACCTACACCGACTACGAGACCGGCGCACCGGTCGTCGACACCAAGGCCCCTTCCGGGCCCGTCAACGAGCGCTGGGACAAGCGCCGTTTCGAGGCCAAGCTGGTCAACCCCGCCAACCGGCGCAAGCACACCGTCATCGTCGTCGGCACCGGCCTCGCGGGCGGCTCCGCGGGCGCCACGCTGGCCGAACAGGGCTACCACGTCGTCCAGTTCTGCTACCAGGACTCCCCGCGCCGCGCTCACTCGATCGCCGCGCAGGGCGGCATCAACGCGGCGAAGAACTACCGCAACGACGGCGACTCCATCCACCGGCTGTTCTACGACACCGTCAAGGGCGGCGACTTCAGGGCGCGCGAGTCCAATGTGCACCGGCTCGCGCAGATCTCCGTGGAGATCATCGACCAGTGCGTGGCGCAGGGCGTGCCGTTCGCGCGGGAGTACGGCGGTCTGCTCGACACCCGCTCCTTCGGCGGCGTCCAGGTGTCCCGCACCTTCTACGCCCGCGGTCAGACGGGCCAGCAGCTGCTGCTCGGCGCCTACCAGGCCCTGTCCCGGCAGATCGCCGCGGGCAACGTCGAGATGCACCCGCGCACCGAGATGCTGGACCTGATCGTCATCGACGGACGGGCGCGCGGGATCGTGGCCCGCGATCTGATCACGGGTCGCATCGACACGTACTTCGCGGACGCCGTCGTACTGGCGAGTGGTGGTTACGGAAACGTCTTCTACCTGTCGACCAACGCCATGAACTCCAACGCCACCGCGATCTGGCGGGCGCACCGGCGTGGCGCGTACTTCGCCAACCCCTGCTTCACCCAGATCCATCCGACCTGCATCCCGCGCACCGGCGACCACCAGTCCAAGCTCACGCTGATGAGCGAGTCGCTGCGCAACGACGGCCGGATCTGGGTGCCGAAGGCCAAGGGGGACACCCGGCCCGCGAGCCAGATCCCCGAGGACGAGCGCGACTACTACCTGGAGCGCATCTATCCGTCCTTCGGCAACCTGGTCCCGCGCGACATCGCCTCCCGCGCCGCGAAGAACGTCTGCGACGAGGGCAGGGGAGTGGGCCCCGGCGGACAGGGCGTCTATCTGGACTTCGCGGACGCCATCAAGCGCATGGGCCGAAAGGCCGTCGAGGCGAAGTACGGCAACCTCTTCGACATGTACCAGCGGATCACCGACGAGGATCCGTACGAGGTGCCGATGCGGATCTACCCCGCCGTGCACTACACGATGGGCGGACTGTGGGTCGACTACGACCTCCAGACCACGATCCCCGGTCTGTTCGCGATCGGCGAGGCCAACTTCTCCGACCACGGGGCCAACCGGCTCGGCGCCTCCGCGCTGATGCAGGGCCTGGCCGACGGCTACTTCGTGCTCCCGGCGACGATCAACGACTACCTCGCGCGCAACCCGCACCAGGAGTCCGTCACCGCCGAACACCCCGTTGTACAGGAGGTGTTGGCCGAGACCGAGGACCGGCTCAACCTTCTCCTGTCCGTCGACGGCGACCGCACTCCCGACTCCTTCCACCGCGAGGTCGGCGAACTCATGTGGGAGTTCTGCGGTATGGCCCGCACCGACTCCGGACTGCGCAAGGCGCTGGAGCGGATCCCGCAGATCCGCGAGGAGTTCTGGCGGCGGATCAAGGTGCCCGGGACCGGCGAGGAGTTCAACCAGTCGCTGGAGAAGGCCAACCGCGTCGTCGACTACCTGGAGCTCGCCGAGCTGATGTGCCTCGACGCGCTGCACCGGTCCGAGTCCTGCGGCGGCCACTTCCGCGAGGAGTCCCAGACCCCCGACGGCGAAGCCGCCCGCAGGGACGACGAGTTCACCTACGCGGCCGCCTGGGAGTTCACGGGCACGGGCGAGGCCCCGGCCCTGCACAAGGAAGACCTGGTCTTCGAGTACGTCCACCCCACTCAGCGGAGCTACGCATGAAGCTCACCCTGCGCGTCTGGCGGCAGCCGAACGCCGACGCCGACGGCGCCATGTCCACATACGAGGTCGATGGCATCTCTTCGGACATGTCCTTCTTGGAGATGCTCGACACGCTCAACGAGGAACTCATCCTCAAGGGCGAGGACCCCGTCGCCTTCGACCACGACTGCCGCGAGGGTATCTGCGGGGCCTGCTCGCTCGTGATCAACGGCGACGCCCACGGACCCGAACGCACCACCACCTGCCAGCTGCACATGCGGTCCTTCAAGGACGGCGACACGATCGACGTCGAGCCGTGGCGGGCTTCCGCCTTCCCGGTGATCAAGGACCTGGTGGTGGACCGGACCGCGTTCGACCGGATCATCCAGGCGGGCGGCTACATCACCGCCCCGACCGGCGCAGCGCCGGAGGCCCACGCGACGCCCGTGCCGAAGCCGGACGCCGACTTCGCCTTCGAGCACGCCGAGTGCATCGGCTGCGGCGCCTGTGTGGCCGCCTGCCCGAACGGCGCCGCGATGCTCTTCACCTCCGCCAAGGTCAACCACCTGAACGTGCTGCCGCAGGGCACGCCAGAGCGCGAAACCCGGGTGCTCGACATGGTGGCGCAGATGGACGAGGAGGGCTTCGGTGGCTGCACGCTTACCGGAGAGTGTGCCACCGCGTGTCCGAAGGGCATCCCGCTGGTGTCCATCACGAGCATGAACAAGGAGTGGCTGCGCGCGACCCGGAAGGTGACCGGGCGCTAGACGCCGCAGCTCAAGGAACGTTCGCCGACAGGGTGCGGACGGGCGGGACCGGGGTGGTGCTCAGGCCCGGTCCCGCCAGGCACCCCTGGCATTCAACAAGCCCACACCCGCTCTCCCTTCGCGGGTCACGCGCACGACGCCCGGCATAGGAAGAACTGTTGCGGCCGGACGTAGTGAACCGGCCAGCAAGCCGCTCAGCCGTCCCCGGCCCGTGTTCAGGAGAGTGCCATGACCGGCGTTTCCACGCTCGACCGCCCCCCGCAGCCGTCGGCGCCCACCCGCTACACCGTCACCGTCGCGCGAACGGAGGAGGACGTCCGGGCCGCGCAGCGGCTGCGCCACGACGTCTTCGCCGGTGAGATGGGCGCGCTCCTGTCCACCCCGCAGCCGGGTCACGACATCGACGCCTTCGACGCGTACTGCGACCACCTGCTGGTCCGCGACACGATCACCGATCAGGTCGTCGGCACGTACCGGCTGCTTCCGCCGGACCGCGCCGCGGTCGCCGGACGCCTGTACTCGGAGGGCGAGTTCGACCTCTCCGCGCTCGACCCGATCCGCCCGGGCCTCGTCGAGGTCGGCCGCTCCTGCGTCCACCCCGACCACCGGGACGGCGCGGTCATCGGCCTCATCTGGGCCGGGATAGCGCGTTACATGGTCGCGGGCGGCCACGAGTGGCTCGCCGGCTGCTGCTCCATCCCGCTCGCCGACGGCGGCGCCCTCGCGGCCGGCACCTGGGACCGGGTGCAGGACAAGTACCTGGCTCCTGAGGAGTACCGGGTCCGTCCGCTGCTGCCCTGGAGCGCGGAGGGCGTGGCACGTCCCGCCACCCGGACCGAGCTGCCGCCCCTGCTGCGCGGCTACCTCCGCCTCGGCGCCTGGGTGTGCGCGGAGCCCGCTCACGACCCGGACTTCGGGGTCGCCGACCTGTACGTGCTGCTGTCGATGCGCCGGGTCAACCCGCGCTATCTGAAGCACTTCCTCTCCCTCGTCCCGGCCTGATGAGCGTCCTGCGCACGGGACTGCCGCAGCGCCTCGGCCCGGCCGCGGCCGTCGGACGGACCTGGACCCAGCGGCGCGGGGCCGGGGCGACGGCCGTGCACCGCCCCGTCATACCGAGCAGCGCCTGGCTGCCCACCGCACCCTGCTCGCCGCAGATCTGTGTCACGTCCGTGCGGTCTCTGGCGGACGTGCCGCGCGCCGTGCTGCGGATCGTGGCGATGCTGTCGGTGCTCCTGTTCGGCATCATGCTGATGCCGGTGTTCGGGAGCTTCCCCGCGGCCCGGCGCGACGCGCTGGTCCGCTACTGGAGCCGGACCGTGGTGCAGGCGGCCGGCGTCCGCGTCCGCATCACCGGCGCGGCCGCGCCCACCGGGGGCATGCTGCTCGTCGCCAACCACATCTCATGGCTGGACATCCCGCTGCTCGCCGCCGTACGCCCGGCCCGCATGCTCGCCAAGGCGGAGATCCGGCAGTGGCCGGTGGCGGGCGGGCTCACCGCCGCCAGCGGCGCCCTGTTCATCGAGCGGGACCGCCTGCGGGCGCTGCCCGAGACGGTCGCCCGGATCGCCGAGGCGATGCGGGCGGGAGCCGCGGTCGTGGCCTTCCCGGAGGGCAGCACCTGGTGCGGCCGGGCTCAGGGACCCTTCCGCCGGGCGGTGTTCCAGGCCGCGCTCGACGCGGGCGTGCCCGTCCAGCCGGTCCGCCTCCACTACCGGTTCGACAACGGGCCGTCCAGCACGGCTCCCGCCTTCGTCGGCGAGGACTCCCTGCTCTCCTCGATGTGGCGGGTGGTCACGGCCCGTGGGCTCGTCGCCGAGGTCGAGATACGGGACGAGATCCCCGCGGGCAGCCACCCCGACCGCCGCGCACTCGCCCATGCCGCCCAGCCCGGCATGATGGGCGCCGAACTGGGCTGGGCCCACGCCGCCCTGATCTCCGAGGAGTCACGGGCACGCACGCTCGCCGTCTCGGCCAGGGGCTCCTCGCAGAGCCAAGCAGGAACGGAGGGTCTTCCCTCCGACGACTACGCGGAGGGAAGACTCGCCCGACCCGCGATCCGGGCGAGCCGCCGGTAGGAGTCCAGCAGGGCCTCCCGGTCGTACGTGCTCGTGGTGACCAGGACCTCCTGCGCGCCCGTCTCCTTGAGCGCCGTCTCCAGTTCGTCGGTGACCTGCTCCTCGGTTCCGGCGAGATGTCCGGTGAGGCCGGACTCGTAGAAGCCGCGCTCCTTGGTGGTCATGGCAAGGGTCTCGACGCGTTCGGCGGGTGGCAGGGGCGGGAAGATGCCGTGGGTGCGTGAGTGGGCCATCGACCAGGCCTCGGGGACGAGGAGGCGCCGGGCTTCTTCGGGGGTGGCGGCGACGGCGATGGTGCCGGAGATGACGACGTACGGTTCGCTCGCCCAAGGCGACGGGCGGAAGTGGGCGCGGTAGTGGTCGATGCCGCGCTGCATCTTGTCGCGGTTGCGCAGGTCGCCGATCACCATCGGCAGGCCCGCGCGGGCGGCGATCGCGGCGCCCTCGCCCATGGCCAGCACGAACGGCGGGACGGCCAGGCCCTCCGCGGGACGCGCGTGCACACCCGTCGGGGACGTACCGGTGAACCAGCTCAGCAACTCGTCGAGTTGGGCCGCGAAGTCCTCGGCGTCGTCCTTGTCGCGCCCCAGTGCCCTGCGGACGCCGTCCGTGAAGCCGACGGACCGGCCGAGACCCATGTCGATCCGGCCCGGGTAGAGGGACTCCAGCACCCCGAACTGCTCGGCCACGACCAGGGGCCGGTGATTGGGCAGCATCACACCGCCCGTCCCGACCCGGATCGTCCGGGTCGCCCCCGCCACGGCGGCGGCCAGCACGGTGGGCGCGGAACCGGCGACACCGGGGACGCCATGGTGCTCCGAGACCCAGAAGCGGTGATAGCCGAGCTCCTCCAGCTGCCGCGCGAACCGTACGGTGTCGCGCAGTGCCTCGGCGTTGGTGCCGCCCTCGCGGGTGCGGGAACGGTCGAGCACGGAGAAGCGGGTCGAGGCGATCAGGGAGCTCATACGGGGTTCAACGCCCGGGTGACGGTGGCATTCCCGCCGTCACCCAGGATGGCGCCCGGTCAGCTTTCGGGTCGCAGCAGGCCGCGCTCGTAGGCCTTGACCAGGTGCTGCGGTACAAGGTGACGGACGCCGTCGACCGTGACCGGAACCAGCTGCGCGGGCGTGGCCTTCCACTGGGCGCGGCGGTGCCGGGTGTTGCTGCGGGACATCTTCCGCTTGGGGACGGCCATGGGACTCCTTCTTCGCGAGCGGTGCGGGGTGCACCGGCGTGCACCCCGCGACGCTATATGAAAATGGATCCCATTAACAAACGAGGCTTGCCCCCTTGGCTAGAGTGAGGGCGTGACAGACAGCAACCACCGCCCGTTGGCCGTGTTCGATCTGGACAACACCCTCGCCGATACGGCCCATCGGCAGCGGTTCCTGGAGCGCAAGCCGCGCGACTGGGACGCCTTCTTCGCCGCCGCACCGCAGGACCCGCCGATCGCGGAGGGCGTCGCGCTGCTGCTGGAGAGCGCCGAGGAGTGCGAGGTCGTCTATCTGACCGGGCGGCCCGAGCGCTGCCGGCGGGACACGCTCGACTGGCTGGCGGCGCAAGGGCTGCCGGAGGGGCGGGTCTTCATGCGGCGCAACGCAGGGCGGGCGGGTGGGAGAAGAGGTGACTTCCGGCCCGCTCGGCACACCAAGCTGGAGATCCTGCGTCGCCTCGCCCGGGACCGGGAGATCAAGGTTCTCGTGGACGACGACGAGCTGGTGTGCGAGGACGCCGAACGGGCCGGGTTCACCGTCGTACGGGCGCGCTGGACCGCCCCTTCCGCCGCGCTGAAGGTGGCGCAGGAACGGGAGGGGCGGACCTGAGCGCCGGTGTCCGAACCTCAGCCCGGCTCGTCCAGCCGGAACCCCACCTTCAGGCCGACCTGCCAGTGCGCGATCTGCCCCTCCTCGATCTGGCCCCTCACCTGGGTCACCTCGAACCAGTCCAGGTTGTGCAGGGTCTGCGAGGCACGGGTGATGCCGTTGCGGATGGCCTGGTCGACACCGTCTGGCGAGGTGCCGACGATCTCGGTGACCCGGTAGATGTGGTTCGTCATGCGGGTGCTCCTCTCCGCCGTGACACCTGCGTCACATCGTCACTCCACCGTGCCCCAAGGCGCGGCGGAACGCGACACGCGGCGGCCAGGGGCCGCCGCGCCACGGAGTGTTCGTCGGGTGTGCGGGATCAGCCGGGCGCCGCTGTTGCCGCCGTGGGGGACACGGCGCGACCCGTCTGCGTGGAGATCATGCCGGCGCACAGATTGCGTGCGGCCAGCCCCTGTGCGATGCGTGGGATCGCGGCGACCGTGTTGGCGGGCCCGTCGTGCATGAGGATGACCTGGCCGTTGGTGAGCCGGCCGGCGGCTGCCACGATCGCGTCGGTGCCGGCGCCGTTCCAGTCCTGCGAGTCCACGTCCCAGAGGATCTCGGTGAGCCCGTACTTGGCCGCGACCGCTTTCACCGTCGCGTTGGTCTCGCCGTAGGGCGGGCGGAACAGTTTCGGCGTACCACCGCCCGCGCCCGCGATGGCCTGCTGGGTCCGGGAGATCTCCGCGTCGATCTGGGCCTGGCCGAGCCGGGTCAGGTGCGGGTGGGTGTAGGTGTGGTTGCCGACCCACATGCCCGCGGCGACCTGGGCCCTCACCTGTGCCGGGTAGGCGGCTGCGTCCTGGCCCTCGTTGAACATCGTGGCCCGCAGCCCGTTCTGCTGCAGCGCGTTGAGCAGGGCGGGTGTGGTGCCGGAGGGGCCGTCGTCGAAGGTGAGTCCGACGTATCCGTTGCAGGCGGCGGCCTGCGCCGGGGTGGCGTGGACGGTGAGGGCGCCCGTGGCGGCCAGCGTGACGGCGGCCAGGGTCGCCGTCAGGGGACGTAACGGGACACCCGGTGCGGTGCTCATCCCGCCACCGTGATGTTGGAGTTCCCGCTGCTCTGGTATCCCTCGGTCGCCATGATCATGTAGTACCGGAAACTGCCGAGGGGCATCCCGGCGCGGCCCCAGGCATCGAAGTGGTTGCCGGTGGTGATCGAGCCGCCCGTCCGCTTCTGCTGCCGCACGCTCCAGTACTGGTTGAAGGTCCTGGTGCCTTCGACGGAGGGGGCGTTGTACCGCGTCGTCTGGTAGATGTCGTACGTACCGCCGTCGCTGTTGACGGTGCCCTTGTACGTTCCCGTGGGCCGGTAGGTGCCCCAGTTGTCGACGATGTAGTACTCGACGAGCGGACTCGACGTCCATCCGTACAGCGTCAGGTAGGCGTTGCCGGACGGGTTGAAGCTGCCCGAGTAGGACACGGTCCTGCGTGAGCCGTTGCTCCAGCCCTTGCCGGCGACGAAGTTCCCGGTGTTGCGCCAGCTGGTGCTGTAGTTGCCGCCGTTGTTCAGGGTCATGGAGACCGTGCCCTGCGCGTCGGTCCAGAACGAGTAGTAGAAGCCGTTGTTGGTGCCCTCCTGGTTCGTGGTGATGACCGTGGCGGCGCGGGCGGTCCCGGGCAGGGCCAGCGCCGTCGTCGTGCCCAGCAGCAGCGCGCAGGCGGTCCTGCGGTTCATCGGGTGTGCGGATGCGATGTTCATGTGCGGGTTTCCTCCTCGTTGGCCGGGGCCGGGTTTTGGTCCATCAGTGTTGGCCTGTCTCTGTCAAGCGTCAACAGTTTCGGCAATGATCGCGAAACATTCGTGGTTCTGTGCAGCTGGTATGTGTTGATGTGTGTAATTGAGAGGCCATGGCCGAGAGTCATCGTTCGAATGTTTCGAAGAAATTCCGGACAAGAAAGTGGGGCAGGTGCCAAAACGGCACCTGCCCCAGCTGCGTGGGCAAACGTCAGCGCACGACGCTCAGCGACAGTGCGAACCGGCCCTCGCCGTCCGTCCACCAGTGGGCCAGATCGAGCCCCGCCGCGGACAACTCGGCGCGCACGCCCTCCTTCCGGAACTTCGCCGACACCTCCGTGCGCAGTTCCTCGCCCGCCGCGAAATCGATGGCGAGATCGAGCGCCGGCACCTTCACGGTCTGCACGGTAAGGGAGCGCAGCCGCATCTCGATCCATTCGTTCTCGGTGTCCCAGAGCGCCACGTGCTCGAACGCCTCGGGGTCGAAGTCGGCGCCCAACTCACGGTTGACGACGGTCAGTACGTTCTTGTTGAACGCGGCCGTCACCCCGGCCGCGTCGTCGTACGCCCGCACCAGGACCTGCTCGTCCTTGACCAGGTCCGTGCCGAGCAGCAGCGTGTCGCCGGGGGAGAGCAGGGCACGGATCGAGGCGAAGAAGGTCGCACGTTCCGCGGGCAGCAGATTGCCGATCGTGCCGCCGAGGAAGGCCAGCAGCCGGGGGCCCGGCGTGTCCGGCAGCTCCACCCGGGCGGTGAAGTCGGCGATCAGCGCGTGCACGCTCAGCCCCGGCCGCTCCTCGATGAGGGCGTGCCCGGCCTGGGTGAGGGCGCTGTCGCTGACGTCGACCGGGACGTAGGTGTGCAGGTCGGTGAGTGCGTCGATGAGGTAGCGGGTTTTCTCGGAGGAGCCGGAGCCGAGTTCGACCAGGGTGCGCGCGTGGGTCGCTGCGGCGATCTCATCGGCCCGGGTGATCAGGATCTCCCGTTCGGCGCGGGTCGGGTAGTACTCGGCCAACTCGGTGATCTGCTCGAAGAGTTCGCTGCCGTGGGCGTCGTAGAACCACTTCGGCGGCAGTGTCTTGGGCGTGCGGGTCAGGCCGTGCAGGACGTCGGCGCGCAGGGCGGCCTCGGTGGCGTCCTCGGGAAGGGTGCGGGTGAGGTGGAACGGGCTCACGTACGGGGCTCCTTCGGTGGTGCCGTTGCCATGTCGCCGGTGGGGTCCTTGAGCGGGGTGAGCAGCACGTCGGTGCGGCTCGCCGTGAGGAGGGTGCGGTCGGGGACCTCCTGCCAGCGCGGGTCGTCGTCGTAGGGCTCGGAGGCCACGACCGTGCCGGGGCCCGGGAGGTACCAGAGGGTGTCGCCCCAGGCCGTCGCGGCGATCGTCGCGCCGTCCGTGAGGAGCAGGTTGAGCCGGGAGCCGGGGGCCGCCGCGGCGACCTCCGTGACCGTGTCGGCGAGCGCCTGGCCGGCGTCGTCGCCGGTGCGCAGCCGGTTCAGCACCACGGCCCAGACGAGTGCCGAGTCGCAGCGGGCCTCCAGTGACAGCAGGTCCGCGGCGGGCAGTTGACGGGCGAGCGGGGCGAGTGAGCCGGGCCAGCCCTTGACGGCGCCGTTGTGGCTGAACAGCCAGCGGTCCGCGGCGAACGGTGCCGCCGCGGCCTCCCCGTCCGCGCCTGCCTCGGTCGCGTCCCGGACGGCGGCGAGCAGCGCCGTCGTCCGGACGACCCGGGCGAGGTCCGCGAAGGAGAGGTCCGCCCAGATGGGCCCGGCGCGGCGGTAACGTGCCGGGACCGGGTCTCCCTCCGCGTACCAACCGACGCCGAAACCATCGGCGTTGACGGTGCCGTACCGCTGCCGCCGGGGCGCCCACGACTGCTGGTACAGGCCGTGCGGCGGCTCCACCAGCAGTCGGCGCGCCGGCAACAGCGGGCCGACGTACGCCAGATGACGGCACATCAGACGTCCCCCGAGCGGGCCGTGCGGAAGCCGGAGAAGATCTGCCGCCGGATCGGATAGTCCCAGTTGCGGAAGGTGCCCCGGCACGCGACCGCGTCCACGGCGAACGCGCCGCCGCGCAGCACCTTGTAATCGGGGCCGAAGAACACCTCCGAGTACTCCTTGTACGGGAACGCCTGGAACCCCGGGTACGGCAGGAAGTCGCTCGCCGTCCACTCCCACACGTCGCCGATCAACTGCCGTACGCCCAGCGGCGATTCGCCCTCCGGATAGCTGCCCGCCGGGGCCGGGCGAAGGTGCCGCTGACCCAGGTTGGCGTGTTCCGGCGCCGGATCGGCGTCGCCCCACGGGTAGCGCATCGAGCGGTCGCCGGCCGGGTCGTGGCGGGCCGCCTTCTCCCACTCCGCCTCGGTGGGCAGCCGGCGCCCGGCCCAGCGGGCGTAGGCGTCCGCCTCGTACCAGCACACGTGCAGCACCGGCTCGTCGGTCGGCACGACCTCGGTCACGCCGAAGCGGCGGCGCAGCCACTGCTTGCCGTCGCGGTTCCAGTACAGCGGCGCGGTGACGGCGTTCTTGCGGATGTGCGCCCAGCCCTCGGACGTCCACCAGCGCGGGTCGTCGTAGCCGCCGTCCTCGATGAACGCCTGGTAGGCGCCGTTCGTCACCGGAGTCGTGTCGATGTAGAAGGGCGCCACCTCGCGCCGGTGCGCGGGACGTTCGTTGTCCAGGGCCCAGGGCTCGGTGGAGGTGCCCATGGTGAACGGGCCGCCGGGGACCAGGACTTCGGCCGGACCGGTGAACAGAGGAACGGGCTCAGGGTCCGGGGCGGTGAGTGCCTGCGGGCCCTTGCGGAGCTGATGGGTGATCAGCATCGTCTCGTCGTGCTGCTGTTCGTGCTGGGCGATCATCCCGAAGGCGAACCCGGCCTCCGTGAGCCGCGTCCCGTGGAACGCGGTGCTCTCCAGCACGTCCATGACCCGTCCGCGCACCTCCGACGCGTACCGCCGGGCCTCGTCGGGCGGCAGCAGCGGCAGCGAGGGGCGCTCCGCGCGCGGGTGCTCGAAGGCGTCGTACAGGCCGTCGATCTCGGGCCGCATCGCCTCCCGCCCGGCGACGGTCCGCAGCAGCCACTGCTCCTCCTGGTTGCCGATGTGGGCGAGGTCCCACACCAGCGGGGACATCAGCGGCGAGTGCTGCGCGGTGAGGTCGGGGTCCTCGACACAGGAGGTGAGGAGCGTGGTGCGGTCGCGGGCCGTGGTGAGAGTGGCCAGCGCCTGCTCCCGGAGCTTGTCTTCTTCGGGGGCGGTCATGTGCGGATGTCCTTCCCGTGTGAGGGCCCGTGCGAGGGGCTGCTCGTGCCGTTCAACCCGTCCAACAAGTCGTCGGCTGGACAGCGGCCCTTGATGACATAGCGGTCCAGGTACGCCTGGACGGCGTCCGTGACCTGGGTGGTGGCGCCGAGCCGGGGCAGGGCGTCCAGCGTGGCCGTGAAGCAGGCGACCGCCGCCTCGTGCAGCTCGGGGTCGGCCAGCCCGTGCCGGGCCGCGTCGAGCCAGAGCGGATTGTGCGGCGCGGGCAGCGCCACGGCGCGCTCGGCCAGCGGTTTCACGGTCCGGTAGGCGGTCTCGGCGGCCTCCGGGTCGTCGAAGAGGGCCGTCGTCACGGCAAGCGGCACGATCCACCCGTCGTCGCCGGGCTGCGCGTCGATCATGCGCAGTTCCAGATGGCCGCGCGGTCTGACCGGCGGGAACAGGGTCGTGAGGTGGTAGTCGAGATCCTCGTGGGTCGGCGGCCGTGGAGCGGCCGATCTGGTCCACTCCCGGAAGGTCAGCCCGTCCGGGACGTCCCAGGGGCCGCCGTCCTGCCGTACGCACATCACGGGCGAGTCCAGCACATGCCGGGCCCAGGTGGCACGAGGGTCCCCGTCCAGCGGGGGCGCTCCCGCGCGGCCCGCGCCGATCTCGACCCACTGCAGCTGCCGGCTGGAGCGCCAGCCGGTGGGCTGCCGAGCGGCGAGCGGGGAGTTGGCGAACGCGGCGAGGAGCACCGCGCCCAGCTGGTGCGCCAGCCACCAGCGCCGCCCGTGCCCGAGGGGGCCGGGCTCCTCGTATCCCGCGTCCAGGCAGACCTGCACCGATGCCGAGGTGCACATCATGGCGCGGCCGGCCGGGCCGGTGCGGTCGAAATAGGTCTCCATGGCTTCGTAGCGCGGTTCGTGGAGGAACCGGCGGGGCGAGTGCCAGGGATCCTGGCCGACGCCGACGAGGCCGAGATCACTCCCGGCGAGCACCGTACGGACGGCGTCGAGGTCGGCGGAGACGGTACCGATGCACTCCATCAGGGAGGCGGCGGGCGGCGAGCTGAGCTCCAGCTGGCCGCCGGGCTCGACGGTGAGCGCCGACCTCAGGGGCACGGTACGCAGTGCGGCGTAGGCCGCCGCGAGTCGTTCGGGTGTCACGGGGAGCTGCGGTGTCCGCAGCTCGTGGACGAGCCATTCCACTTCGACCCCGAGGCTGCGGGGCGGGCCGGTCTTGAAGCAGATGCCGCGGACGAGCGCTTCGACCTCGGCTTCGGAGATGGATGTACGAGGCTTCGTACAACCACTTGCCGAATCGGACATGTCGGGATCCTCCTGAGATTCCACCATGCCGCCGGCCCGGCTTCCGGGTAGGCCGGAGGCGGCACACCGATCCACCCAAGACCCTCGCGTCGCTTCGCACAAGAGTGCGTACCGGCACGTTCGGGACCCGTAACCTCCGCGTCCCGGGTGCTTGTCCGGGCGTTTTCCGGGGGCGGAAAACTCTGTTGCACCGCATGACCAGCATCGCTCACGATGCCTGCATGAGCACGACGGGGGAGCGCGCGGGGCGCGCGTTCATGACGCCTACGGGGGTGGCGCCATGAGCGCGCGCCTCCGTGGCATCGCACGAGAGACCGAGCAGATCGTGGCGGCCGGCGCGTACCGCGCCTCCGACGGCCGCGAGGTGTCCCTCGCGGCGGCGATCGAGGCCGCCCGGTCCGGCACGCGGATGTACGGCCCGGACCCGGTGCCGGTGACTGCGACGCCTTCGGCGGACACGTTCTTCGAGGTCACCGGCGAGAGCAGCCTCGAGGCGGCCCGCCGGCTCGGCCCCGGAACGGCCGTCCTGAACTTCGCCTCGGCCCGCAACCCCGGCGGCGGCTTCCTCAACGGCGCGCAGGCCCAGGAAGAGGCCCTGTGCCGGGCCTCCGCGCTGTACACGTGCCTGGTCGGGGTGCGGGAGTTCTACGACCACCACCGCGCCCACCGCGACGTCTTTTACACGGACCGCGTCATCCACTCACCGGCCGTACCCGTCTTCCGCGACGACCGCGGCCACCTGCTGGACGAGCCGCACACCGCCGGATTCCTGACGGCGGCGGCACCGAATGCGGGGGTGGTGCTGCGTACGGTGCCGGAGCGCGCGCAAGAGCTGCCGCGGGCCCTGGCGGTGCGGGCCGAGCGCGTACTGGAGACGGCCGCGGCGAACGGCTACCGACGGCTGGTGCTGGGCGCCTGGGGCTGCGGGGTGTTCCGCAACGATCCGGCGCAGGTGGCGGGGGTGTTTCGGGGACTGCTGGTCGAGGGCCGGTTCGCCGGGTGCTTCGAGCACGTGGTGTTCGGGGTGCTGGACCGCACGCCGGGAGCCGGGGTGCGAGAAGCGTTCGTACGGGCGTTTCCGGAGCGTCAGCTCCAGCCGTAACGCAACCGCAGCCGGTGCACCACCAGGTTGAACCTCATGCGGTCCAGCGCGCACGCCTCCCGCCGCATGCCCTGCTCGTGCAGCCGCAGCACCCGGTCGACGTCGACCCACGAGTCGCGCCCGGACTTGTCCCACGGCCCGTTCCCGATCGGCACCCACTCACGGTCGCCGTCATGCCGCTTGCTGGACAACTGCACGGCGAGAAACGTCCCGGCGGCCTCGCGGGCGACCACGAGAACGGGCCGGTCCTTGCCGCGCCCGTCGTTCTCTTCATACGGCACCCACGTCCACACGATCTCCCCGGGATCGGGGTCGCCGTCGTGCGCGGGCGAGTACTCGGTGCGCACCCGGCCGACCTCACGGGGGTCGGCCTCGATGGTGGCGGTGGGACCGTAGCGGCCGGGGATGTCATCGGTGGGTGCGCTCACCCGGCTCACAGTAGAGGGTGAGTGCGGGCCCCCGGCAACGAGGGCCCGCGGTCGGTCAGTTCGGGTCCTTCTCCACCGGCACCGGCTGCGCGGGCGTTGGCGTCCCGTTCGGGCTCTGCCCGTTCTGGTTCATGGACGCCAGCAGCTGCCGGGCCAGCCCCAGCCCCGTGCCGCCCATCGTGAGTGCCTTGGCCAGCATGTCGGCCATACCGTCGGCGCCGTTGAGCACCACCATGTTGTCGACACTGCCGAAGGCGCTCGCGCCCGCCTTCACGATCTCCGGCCAGTTCTCGGCGAGTTGCTGGGCGACCACGGCCTCCTGGTTCTCCGCCAGCGCGGCGGCCCGCGCCTTGATGGTCTCCGCCTCGGCGAGGCCCTTGGCCTTGGTCGCCTCGGCCGCCGCCAGACCCTTGGCCTGAGCGGCAGCCGCCTCGGCCTCACCGGTGGCCTTGGTCGCCGTAGCCGCCGCGGCGCCCCGCGCCTTCGTCGCCTCGGCCTCGGCGCCCGCGGCCGTCTTCACCCGCGTCGCCTCGGCGGCGGCCGCCAGCTCCGTCTCCTTCGCCTTGGCCTGCGCGGCAGAGATCCGCGCGTCGCGTTCCGCCTCCGCCAGCGTCCGCTTCTCGTACGCCTGCGCGTCCGCGGGCTTACGGACGTCCGCCTGGAGCTGCTGCTCACGCCGGTGCGCCTCCAACTCGGCGACCCGCGTCTCCTGGACGACGACTTCCTGGCGGGACGCGGCATCGGCGAGCGGCCCCGCCTGACGCGCCTCGGCCGCCGCCTTGTCCCGCTCCGCCTGGTAGCCGGCCTGGAGGATCTCGCTGTCCCGGGTGGCCTCCGACATCCTGGCCGCCGCCTGCTGCTCGGCCTCGGTGGCACGCCGGTTCGCCTCGGCCTGCGCGATGCGCGCGTCCCGCTGCACGGCGGCGGCGTGCGGCATCGCGAGATTCTTGATGTACCCGGTCGGATCCTCGATCTCATGGATCTGCAACGAGTCGACGATCAGACCCAGCTTCTCCATCTCCGTGCCGCACGCGGCCCGGGTCTGCCCGGTCAGTTTCTCCCGGTCCCGGATCATGTCCTCGACCGTCAACCCGCCCACGATGGACCGCAGATGACCGGCGAACACGTTGTGCACCCGCTCCGCCATCAGCTTCTGCTGGTCCAGAAAGCGGCGGCCGGCGTTGGCGATCGACACGAAGTCGTCGCCCACCTTGAAGATGACCACGCCGCGCACCTTGAGCGGAATGCCCTGGTGGGTCACGCAGTCCACGGACAGTTCGGTCTCGTTCAGGTCGAGCGAGAGCTTGCGCACCGCCTGCACACCGGGCAGCACCAGCGTGCCGCGCCCGGTGACGATGCGGAATCCCATGCCCTCCTCGAGGCCCTCGGTCCGGTGTTTGGACCCGGAGATGATCAATGCCTCGTTCGGTTCCGCGACCCGCCACATCAGCTTGAACAGACCGATCACGACGAGGACGGCGACCAGCGCCACCCCCGCTACGACGCCGACAACCATCGGCATTCGCCCCCTTTTCATGGTGCCCGCTCGGCACCGAATGAAGGGGAGTGTGCGCCTGTCCGGGGCCGGGGTGAAGACGCTGGCGGATCCTTGTCACAACCTTGACGCATACGGCTCTCACCTGCGCCGGTGCGGACTCAACTGTCGTACGCCGCCTGGACGTAGACGGTCCTCGGCGGCAGGTACTCCACGACCATCACCACTGTGCCGCGCTCGATGCGGTCCGTCCCCGACGCGGGATAGGCGAGGAAGTGCTCGGCGCCCCCGCGCACCCGGACGATCACCTCGCCGACCAGCCCGGGCCCGATCGTCCCGGTGACCCGCCCCATGAGCCCGACCATCGACGCATCGTCCATCGTCACAGCGTACGGGCTCCATGGTCACGGCGTTATGGGGCGAACGCCCTTACGCCGCCGGGGAATCAGCGGTGGCCTGCCGCGGCGGCCACCGGTCGTGCCAGCGCCGGTCCGCCTCCAGCTGGGCGGCCAGGGACACCAGCAGGGGCTCGCTGTTCGCCGGTCCGAGGAGTTGCGCGCCGACCGGCAGTCCGCCGGTGGCGAAGCCCGCGGGGACGTTCACGCCGGGCCAGCCCAGCACGTTCCACGGCCAGGCGTAGGGGCAGGCGGCGATCATCGCGCGGTCGGTGGCCAGGCCGCCGAGGTTCAGCATCGAGCCGATGCGCGGCGGGGGAGCGGCCGTCGTGGGCGCGAGGATCACGTCGTACGACGTGAAGAACGCGCCGATACGGCGGTGCAGGACCGCCTCGGCCCGCCGCGCGGCACGCAGCGGGGGCCCGCCCAGCAGCCTGCCGAGGCGCGCGGCGTCCCGGGTGCGCCGGTCGAGGAGGTCGGGGAAGGGCACGTCGCGGACGCGCTCGGCGATTCCGACGGTCGCGCGGGGGACGAAGGTCAGGCCGATCTGCCCGTACGGTGGGTCGGCCTCCTCGACGGTGTGCCCCAACCGGCCCAGTTTCTCGGCGAGTTCGATGACGCGGTCCCGCACTTCCGGCAGCAGCCGCGCGGGCAGGGCGGTGAAGGGCGGTTTGAGGGAGAGCGCGATACGCAGCCGTCCGGGGTCGCGCCCCACCGCCTCGGAGAGGTTCAGGGCGGGCGGCCGGTGCGGGTCCTGTGCGTGGTTGCCGCTTGCCGCGTCGAGGAGCAGGGCGGCGTCGGCGACCGTGCGGGCGAGGGTGCCGTTGACGGTGATGCCCTGGAACGACTCGCCGCGCGGCCAGGTGGAGATGCGCCCGCGCTGCGGCTTGATGCCGATCAGATGGGTCCAGGACGCCGGGATCCGCACCGAACCGGCGCCGTCCGAACCGAGCGCGGCCGGCACCAGGCCTGCGGCGACCGCTGCCGCCGAGCCGCCGGACGAGCCGCCCGGAGTGTGCTCCGGGTGCCATGGATTGCGGGTCGCGCCGAAGGACGGTCCCTCGGTGAACGGCCACTGACCCAGCTCGCAGGTGTTGGTCTTGCCGACGATCACGGCTCCGGCCGCGCGCAGCCGCCGTACCGCCTCACCGTCCTCCGCGACGGGCGGGAACTCGCCCGCACACCCGAACGCCGTCGGTTCCCCCGCCACGTCCATGTCGTCCTTCACGGCCACCGGCACCCCGAGCAGCGGCCGGCGCACCCCGGACGCCAGTTCCTTGTCGGCGGCGTCCGCCTCGGCGAGCGCGGCCTCGGCCCGTACGATCCGAAAGGCGTTCAGCGATCCCTGGCTCGCCTCGATCCGCGCCAGGGCCTCGGCCACCATGGCCCGGGACGTCATCTCCCCGTCGGCCAGCGCACGGACGGACTCCGTGAGGCCTGCGGCACGGTCGAGCGTCATACGGACACCTCCGGAAGGACATTGTCTACCGAACGGTAACGTCCGCGCGGCGGTGACGGAACGTCCCTGGCCGGACAGGCGCTTTCCCGGATGTCACACCGGTGTCACCGGCTCGCGTCCAAAGCATTGACGGCCCTCCACCTCGCCCTTACCTTCTGATCGACTTGCCGAACTGTGTTCGACATCTCGTACACCCGTGTTTGCGGCCCAGTGTCTTTTGCGGGCCCAGTGTCTGAGGGAGAGCCGCCCGTGACCACCACACGTCCCCCCACGCCGTCCCGCCGCACCCTGCTGCGCGCGATGGCCGCCCTGCCCGCCACGGCACTCGTACTGGGCGAAGTGCCGGGCCTCCTCGGCACGGCCGCGGCCGCGGCACCGCCGAGCGGGTCGGCCACCCGCTACACGATCGTGCCGTTCCTCAACAGCGACGACGGCACGGTGAACGTCTACACGTCGGACGACGCGACCGACTTCCGCCTGGCCCGGTCCTCCGCGTACACCCCGCCGAGCAACCGCATCCGCGACGCGAGCATCTTCAGACACACGAACGGCTACTACTACATCACCTACACCACACACACCTGGCAGGACACCAGCACCACCATCGGCTTCGCCCGCAGCTCCGACCGCGTCAACTGGACCTTCCTGTACGACTACACGGTCCCGATCGCCAACCTGTCCCGAGCCTGGGCGCCGGAGTGGTTCGTCGACAGTGACGGCAGCGTGAACGTGATCGTGTCCTGCTCGACCACGAACGACGAGTGGATCTTCACGCCGTACCTGCTGAAGGCGACCAACTCGGCGCTCACGGCGTGGAGTTCACCGGTGGCCCTGTCGGGCATCGGCGCCAACCACATCGACACGTTCATCGTGAAGACCGGCTCGACGTACCACGCGTTCACGAAGAACGAGACGACGAAGTACATCGAGTACGGCACCGCGTCGAGCCTCACCGGCCCCTACACCATCAGCCGGACCGGCAACTGGGCAGGCTGGGGCAGCTACCGCGAGGGCCCGGCGCTGGTGCAACTCGACAACGGCGGCTGGCGCATCTTCTTCGACGGCTACGGCGACGGCACGTACTACTACAGCGACAGCTACGACACGTTCGCCGCTTGGTCCGCCCCGGCCGGACTCCCCGCCGTATCCGGAACGGCCCGCCACTTCACGGTGATCAAGGAGACGGTCTCCGGCGGCCCGGCCCTCGCCAAGGGCATCACCCGCTCCTTCCAGTCCGCCAACTACCCCACCCGCTACTGGCAGACCCAGTCCTCCCTGCTCAACCTCCCCGTGGTCAGCGGCTCCAGCACGACGGCGGAGAAGCAGGCCGCCACCTTCTCGGTGGTCGCCGGCCTGGCCGACGCGAACGCCTACTCCTTCCGTGACGCGTCCGGCAACTACCTGCGCCACTACGACTTCCGCGCCCGCTTCGACGCCCACGACGGCACGACCACCTTCGCCAGAGACGCCACTTTCATCGCCCGCACCGGCACGAGCGGCGGCGCGCTGCGCTTCGAGTCCTACAACTACCCGGGCCACTACCTGCGCCACTACGGCTACCAACTACGCGTTGAGCGCTCGAACGGGACGGATCTCTTCCGGCAGGACAGCTCGTTCGTGCCGGTGGGGGCCTGGGGCTGAGCTGAGTACTTGCTGACCTGGGGAGTTGCTGTAGCGACTGCGGAATACTTCCCTCCAGTTCTCTGGATTTCCCGGGAGTTCCCGGCCACAACAGTTGTGGCTGAGCACGCTGGTTGGTGCTGACCGCTCTTCCGTGGTGGCTACGCCCCTTGCCGGAGCACCAGGTCCTGTGTGAGGCGGTGCAGGCGCAGTGCGGCGTCCTGGTCGAAAGCTGTGCCTTTAAGGGGTAGTTGGCGTGTGGTGCGGTAGGCGGTGAAGCGTTCGTCCGGCGGTTCGTCCAGGAGATGAGACATCGGGATGACGGCCTTTGCCACGGAGGTGGCGAGCAGGGCGAAGGACGTCTTGGTGAGGGCGCGCAGCGGCTGTGAAAGGTGGTTGGGCATGCCGGTCGCTACGACGCCAGGGTTGTAGCCGATGTAGCGGATCGGGGTGTTGGCGTGCACCGCGGCGAAGGCCACGCCGAGCAGGTCGTTGGCGCGGAAGGACTGCAGGGTGGCTTGGGTGCCGTTGTAGCGGCGCGTCAGCTGCAGGTCGTCCCAGTGGATCCGGCCCAGGGGGATGCCGGGGGTGCCGACGTTCATGATGACCGGTCGCGGTGCGGACTCCAATGTCTTGCGCAGGCCGTGGCTGAGGAAGTATCGGCTCAGGTAGGCGAGGGCGAAGCTGTGCTCGAATCCTTCGCGGGTGACGGTGCGGGGGCCGAAGAGCCGGTATCGCTGGGCGCACAGGATGAGTTTGTCCACCGAGGAACAGGTGCTCTCGATCGTGGTGATGAGTTCCTGGGTCGCTGTTACGGAGGTCAGGTCGGCCTGCAGGAAAGTGGCACGGTCACCGGCTGAGAGGGTCGTCGCCTCCGCCAGGAGGGCCTCGCCCTTGGCGGGCGTGCTGCCCACGGCGAGCACGCGCGCTCCTTGGTGCAGGTAGTGCAGTGCGAGCCCTTTGCCGAGCCCGTCGGTTCCTCCGGTGATGACCACGGTCTGCATCCCTGACTCTCCTTCCCCTCCGAGCTGTGCGACCGGCACGCAGCCCGATGCCACGGAACCACTATGTGGATATCGCGTATCCGCTTACGCGAGGACCGTACCACGAAGCGGATATGATTTATCCGGTTCGGGTTCGGGCACAGCAGAAGGAGTCGTTCATGGGCAGGCAGACTGCAGGCGCGGAACCCGCTGCGGCAGGGGGGCGTCCGCTGAGGCGGGATGCCGAGCTCAATCGTCGGCGCATTCTCGAGGCCGGACGCGAGGTCTTCGCCGCACGCGGCCTTCAGGCCACGCTCAACGATGTCGCGCACCACGCCGGCCTCGGAGTCGGCACCGTCTACCGGAAGTACCCCGACAAGCAGGCGCTCGCGGAGGCCGTCTTCGGTGCAGAGCTCGGCGAGATCGCAGCGATGGCGCGGGAGGCTCGGGCCGAGGACGACGCATTCGCCGCCTTGGCCAGCTTCCTTGAGAGGGCCCTGGCGCGGGCCGCGCACAACCGCGGGCTGCGTGAGCTGATGCGGCACGGCATCATCGAAGGCACCGGCCTTGCCCGAGCGCGGCAGGAGATCACCTCGCACTGCGAGCAACTACTGGCACGGGCCCGTACGCAGGGCGCGCTGCGTGACGGAGTCACCGAGGCCGACATCGCACCCATCGCCGCGATGATCGACGCCGTCATGGCCCTGCCCGCCGAACACCCCTCCGAGACGTGGCGACGCTATCTGGCGATCCTTCTCGACGGGCTGCGCGCCCGTCCCCACCAGGCGCCGCTGCCCAGTCTTGGCCGCGCTGACTGACCTCGGCTTTCACCAGGCCGCCTTCAGCAGCCCCAATCTCTGACTCCGCAGTGGCCCCGGCTTGGCACAGCCCGGACTGCAGGACCGTTCCGCCTGGGAATCCCGCTGGCATGCGGGTGGAGACGCGCGAGGATGTCCTCTTGCCGGGCGTGAACCTCGAAGTACGGCAACTCGTAGTCAACGCCGGACCGTCGTGGAACAGGTGACGGGCCTGACCGAACCGCGGCGCCGTTCTTCCGCGCCAGCACGCTCGGCGACGAGGGAGGTCGCGAGAGAACTCGGCGGGCGCCCCGGGCTAGCGTCTAAACACTGACTGCACCGGCGACACCCCTCCTTGACCAAGTACGCCAACGCCACAGGGACGTGAACGAACTGGCCACTGGGCGCCGTAGTTGGCCATTCCGGCGCTCAGTGGCAAAGGGCATCTGTTCAGTCGAGGACCGCGGTGGCTTCGATCTCGACCAGATGGTCGGGGACGTCCAGTGCCGCGACGCCTATCAGCGTGGCCGGCGGGGCCGGGGTGATCCCGAGCTTCGCGGTTGCCCGGGAGATGCCTTCCAGGAGTGAGGGCATCTTGTCGGGGGTCCAGTCGACGACGTAGAAGGTCAGCTTCGCCACGTCGTCGAAGGAGCCACCGGCCTCGGCCAGGGCGGTGCCGACGTTGAGATAGCTCTGCTCGACCTGGGCGGCGAGGTCGCCTTCGCCGATCGTGACGCCCTCGGCGTCCCAGGCGACCTGCCCGGCGATAAAGACGAGCCTCGACCCGGATGCGATCGACACCTGCCGGTAGACGTCGATCTTGGGCAATCCGTCGGGGTTCACAAAGGTGATGGCCATGCTGTCTGTCTCCTCGTCCTGAGCGCCTGTGGGCTCGCGCGCGCGCCGACCAAGACGCTGTCGGTCTCTTGTGGTTACTCGGGAACTGTAAGAGAGTGGGCGCTGACGTGGAAGAACGCACTTTTCAGTGACTGGAGAACCTTATGGTGACCAAGCAGTTCACAGGCTTGCCCGAGGATGCAGACCTGGCGCGTGCGGACTCCTTGGCACGAGAGATCTTCTCCGACGTCGCCAACAAGTGGGCGTTCCTCATCGTCGAGGGTCTCGGTGATCGCACCCTGCGCTTCACCGAACTGCGGAACGAGATCGAGGGCATCAGCCACAAGATGCTCACCCAGAACCTGCGCATGCTGGAGCGCAACGGCCTGGTCGAGCGCACCGTGCACCCCACCGTTCCACCGCGGGTTGAATACACCCTCACCGAGCCGGGTCAAGCCCTGCGCGCAACGGTCGACGGAATGTGCGGCTGGACCCACCAGTACTTCGGTCACATCGAGGCCGCTCGCCGCCGCTTCGACGCCTGACGGTCGGCTGCGTGCTCAGCGTAGCCAACCAGCGGGTTGTGACCGCCCTTCCGTGAGTCCTCGATCTTGTAGAGGCGGGTCCGCTGGCCTGCAGGGCTGAGGTGTCGGTTGCGGTGGGTGGGCGTCGTTGAGTTGAGTTACTCGCGGACCTGAGCGTTCGCCGTGGGATGCGCGTCGCCGCTGTCCGCGCCCAGGCCCGCGAGCAGGCGCAGCCCGTCCTCGGCGGGGCTGCCGGGGGCCGGGGACAGCACCAGCAGCTCCATGCCTGATTCGTCCGGTAGTGCGAAGTTCTCCTGGTGCAGTTCCAGGAGTCCGACCAGCGGGTGCCGGTACGCCTTGCGTCCATGTGTGCGGGCGCGCACGTCCGCGCGGGCCCAGAGGCGGCGGAAACGCTCGCTGCCCATCGCCAGCTCGCCGATGAGCGAGGCCAGGCGCGGGTCCTCGGGGTATTTGCCGGCGGCCAGCCGCAGGTGCCCGACCACGTCGAGGGTGCATTTCTCCCAGTCCGCGTAAAGACCGCGCTCGGCCTCCTCGAGAAAGATGTGCCGGGCGGTGTTCAGACCCGGCATCGGCCGGCCGTAGAGGAGCCCGGCGAGGCGGTTCCCGGCGAGCACGTCCAGGCGGTGGTCCACGATCAGCGCGGGTGCGTCGGCGACCAGGTCGAGGACGCGCAGCAGCTCCGGCCGGACCCGCCCGCCCGGCGCCTTCGCGCGGCGGCGGCGCTGCCGGGCGAGCCGGTAGAGGTGCCCGCGTTCGGTCTCGTCGAGGCCGAGGACGCGGGCGAGTGCGTCGAGGACCTGCTCGGAGGGCTGGGTCGCGCGGCCCTGCTCCAGGCGTACGTAGTAGTCGACGCTGACTCCGGACAGGTGCGCGACCTCTTCGCGGCGCAGCCCTTCGACCCGGCGGCGGCTGTCGGTGGGGATGCCGACGGCCGCCGGGTCGACCCGGGAACGCCGGGTCCGCAGGAAGCCCGCAAGATCGTCCATGTTCCCAGTATCGCGTCGGTGGCGCCCTTGAAGGTGGTCCTGCCAGTACCAGGAAGTCCCGTCCGATGGAAGAGGAGCCCCTGAACGCCGGACGCCGCTGCGCCCAGGATCGACGGCATCCGATCCGAAGGAGTTCCCATGAAGACGCTGATCGTCTACGCCCACCCGGAGCCGCAGTCGCTCAACAGCTCGCTGAAGGACCTCGCGGTGTCCACGTTGGAGACCGCCGGGCACGAGGTACGGGTGAGCGATCTGTACGCGATGAACTGGAAGGCGGTCGTGGACGCCGCGGACTACGGCCCCAACGCCTCAAGTCCGCTGAAGGTCGCCCTGGACTCGGGCCGGGCCTTCGACGCCGGGACGCTCACCCCGGACGTCCTCGCCGAGCAGGAGAAGCTGCTGTGGGCCGACACGATCATCTTCCAGTTCCCGCTGTGGTGGTATACGATGCCCGCGATCCTCAAGGGCTGGGTGGACCGGGTGTTCACCTACCACTTCGCGTACGGCGTCGGCGAGCACAGCGACACCAAGTACGGCGAGCGCTTCGGCGAAGGCACCCTCGCAGGCAGGAAGGCGCTGCTGTCGGTGACCGCCGGCGGCCCGGAGTCGCATTACGCCGCTCGCGGGATCAACGGCCCCATCGACGATCTGCTGTTCCCGATCCACCACGGCATCCTCTACTACCCGGGCATCGAGGCGCTGCCGCCGTTCGTGCTGTACGGCACCGACCGGATGCGCGACGAGGACTACCCGGACGTCGCCAAGGCATGGGAGCAGCGCCTGCTCACCCTGGAGTCGACCGAGCCGATCGCGTTCCGGCGGCAGAACTTCGGTGACTACGAGATCCCCTCGCTGCACCTGAAGGAGGGACTGGAGCCGGCGGGCCGCACGGGTTTCGGGCTGCACGTGCGCGGCTGACCGCCGACCCGACACCCTGAGCTGGGCGGCCGCTGGAGTCGGCCTCTCCGTGCGCGTACGCGACTCCACAGCTCCTCTTGTGGAACAGGGTTCCTCACGGCAGGCCGCCGGGCAGCCGGCTCGCGTCGAAGGCGTCCAGGATGCGCCGTTTCAGACGGCGAGTAGACGGGGCGCAGGAGAAGGGACCTCCCACACGCAGGCAGGACTCAGCCCGACCTCGACATCACGCGGCGCCGGTCGCGCCGGAACAGGACAAAGGGCGTAGTCCTACGATGACGTCGGCGAGGGGAGGCAGGGTGGCGAAGGACTTGAGCAGGCGGGCCTACCGCACGCAGAGATGGGCGGCGAGGACAGCGCTGGCCGCGGCCGCGCTCGCGGTCGTCGTCCCCCTCGCCTACGACGGCATCGGCGGCGTACTGCTGCTGGTGGCCGCGGCGGCGGGCCTGGCCGTCACCGCGGCCGCGGTGTGGTGGACGCTCACCCTGCGCGGTCCGGTGCGCGCAGCCGCGGCGGTCCTGGCCGTGGCGGTGCCCGCTGTCCTCGTCGTCCTGTTCGCAGCCACCTTCTTCTGGGCCCTGCCGCTGTCCCTGGCGCTGTGGGCGGTGGCCGTCTGGGCTGGCCGGTACGCCCTGCGAGGCACCGGCGATCACCGGAGCCGTGTGATGAGGGAGCGCCGTACGCCGCCACCCCGGCGCCCGTTCCTGATCATGAATCCGCGCTCCGGCGGCGGCAAAGTGACCCGGTTCGACCTCAAGGACAAAGCGGAACGGCTGGGCGCGCGCGTCGTTCTGCTGGACCCGGAGTCCCCCCACGACGTCGCCGCCCTCGCCCGTGACGCCGTCGCGTACGGCGCGGACCTGCTGGGCGTCGCCGGCGGCGACGGCACCCAGGCACTGGTCGCGGCCGTCGCCGCCGAGCACGACATCCCCTTCCTGGTGATCAGCGCGGGGACCCGCAACCACTTCGCCATGGACCTCGGCCTCGACCGGGCCGACCCCGCCACCTGCCTCGACGCACTCACCGACGGTGTGGAGGTCCGCGTCGACCTCGGCTTCGCCGGCCGGCACCCCTTCGTCAACAACGCCTCGTTCGGCGCGTATGCGGCCGTCGTCCAGAGCCCCGCGTACCGCGAAGACAAAATCGGCACCAGTCTCGACCTGCTACCCGATCTCCTCACCCGGCAGCAGGGCCCGCGGCTCACCGCCCGCGCCGGGGTCAGCACCCTCACCGACCCGCAGGCCGTGCTGGTCAGCAACAATCCCTACCGCACGGACGACCCCTTCGGATTCGGTCGGCGCGAACGCCTCGACAGCGCCGCGCTCGGCGTCCTGGGCGTCCGGGTGGACAGCGCGGCCGAGGCCGCCGCGCTGCTCCTGGACCCCGAACCGGACGGTCTCACCATCCTCACCGCTCCCGAGGTCGTCATCGACGCCGACCGTGCGGAGATCGAGGTCGGCCTCGACGGCGAAGCCCTTGTCCTGCCCACCCCGGTGCACTGCCGAATCGCCCCCGGCGCGCTGCGCGTCCGCCTTCCCCGCAAGCGGCCCGGCGTTCCCAAGCGTCAACCGCCCCTGAACTGGCGCCGCTTGCGCAAACTGGCGGCCACGGTCGGCCGCACGGCGGCACCCCGCCGCGGTCACGGACACGGTCACTCGAGCATGCGCTGACCCGACCCTCCGTGAGGACGGACCACGTCGACCTCGGCCGTGCGGGCGCGCTTGGGAAGGGTCTGGGCGAGCGGGACCTCGGTCGGTTGGTCAGCCAGCGGTGCCTGTGGGCGAGTGGGCGCCAGGCTCGTCGACGGGGACCCGTCGGGCGTGGGCCATCCGCTCCGCGGGAGTGTTCGAGTGGCGTCGTGAGGTGTGCAGGAGGCCGCCGCCGTACGGGGTGATCCGGGGCAGCACCTTTTCCTCGTTCCTCGGTGGTCAAGCGCTCGGTTGCTCAGCCCCCGTCGGGCTCTGCCCGTATTCCGCTCGCGTGAACCCGTGGCTCCGCTCCACTTTCGCCACGTGCAGCGTGTAGCTCTGGTACCACTCGGCTCGCCCGCGCTTTTGTGCCGCGCGGTGCTCGGTGTTGGTCCGCCACTCCGTGAGGGCGTCGGCGTCGCGGAAGTACCCGACGGTGATGCCCAGCCCGCCGGGAGTCTGGGCGTGGTCCATTCCCAGGAACCCAGGGATGTCCTTCACCAGGTCTTCCATGCGTGCGTTGGTCTCGCTGTAGCCGCTCTGGTCCTGGGTTCGCACCGTGGTGAAGACGGCGACGTAGTAGGGAGGTTCATGGGCCTCGACGGGCGCGACAGGCGCTTCCGAGTGATCGCTCATGACGCCACCGTATGCGGAGCACACGATGTAATTCCGGGGGAACTGTCGATCCGGCCGTCTCCCATTCGACGCAGGGGTGAGAGGCAGGGAAGGCCCCGCCCGGCGACAGCACAGGAGAACCCATGGATCAGCTGCTGAGAGTGCAGAACTTCAACGTCTCGAGTGACGGAGTGGGCGCCGGCGTGGACCAGAGCTTCGAGAGTCCGTTCGGCCTCCCCGATGCCGCGAGGCTGTTCTCCTGGGCCGGTGCCACGGCGAGCTGGCCCAACCGCACCGACCCCGGGGGCAGCCGGGGCCTCGACGACTACTTCACTCGGGACTTCGCATGCAACATCGGCGCCGAGATCATGGGCCGCAACAAGTTCGGCCCCCAGCGTGGGCCCTGGCACGACCATGAGTGGCGCGGCTGGTGGGGGGACGAGCCCCCGTTCCGTACGCCGGTGTTCGTCATGACGCACCACAAGCGTCCGTCGTTCACCCTCTCCGACACGACGTTCCACTTCGTCGACGGGGACCCTGCCACCGTCCTGGAGCAGGCCCGGGAGGCGGCGCAGGGCAAGGACGTCCGGCTCGGCGGCGGGGTCACCACCATCCGGCAGTTCCTTGACGCGGACCTCGTCGACACGATGCATGTGGCGGTCTCGCCGGTGAAGCTCGGGTCAGGAATTCGCCTCTGGGAGTCGCCCGATGAACTGCTCGACCGGTTCCACCTGGACGTCGTGCCCAGCCCGAGCGGCGTGACGCACCACCTCTTCTGGCGGAAGTGACACTCCCCTCAGGACTCCCTCAGGAGGACTCCCCTCAGGATCGCCCCGCCGAGAACACCGCCCGCACCTCCCACCCCGCGCCGCCCCGCGGCCCGGCCTCCAGTTCGCCGCCCAGGGCGGTCACCCGTTCCTTCAGGCCGACGAGACCGAAGCCGCCGCCGTGGGCGGCGGCCGGGAGTTGGGTGCCGCCGCGGCCGTCGTCCGCCACCGACACCACCAGGCGCTCGGTGTCGGTGTCGTATCGCAGGCGGACCTCGATGTGCGTGGCGTCGGCCGCGTGCCGGCGGATGTTGGTGAGGGCCTCCTGGACCACCCGGAAGGCCGCCGCCTGCACCTCGTGGGGGAGGGTGTCGGGGGACAGGGCGGGGTCGCGGTGCAGGGCGACCTGCTGGCCCGGCGTCGCGAAGCCCTCGACCAGTTCCGCGATGCCCGCGAGGTCGCCTACCGGGCGGCGGTCGGCCGCCTCGGGACCGGTGTCGCGCAGCACGCCGACGGTGCGCCGCATCGAGGCGAGGGCCTCGGTCGCGGCGCGTTCGATGCCGGCCAGGACGGGGTCCAGGTCCTGTGGCTGGGTGGTCGCCATCATGCGGGCCACCTGGGTCTGCACGAGGATGCCCGTCACGTGGTGGGCGACGAAGTCGTGCAGGTCGGCGGCGATGGCCAGGCGTTCGCTGCGGCGGGTATCGCTGACGGCGACGGTGCGGCGGTAGTCCATCGAGCGCAGATAGCCCGCGAACCCCGCGACGAGGCCGACCAGCAGCAGACCGAGGATCTGCAGGCCCAGCACATCGCTGCTCAGCGCTACGCCGTGGCGCACTGGCAGAACCAGCAGCGCGCCCGCGTCGAGGGCGCCGCATACCACGGCCCAGCGCGGCGGGCAGTGCCGTACAGCGATGAAGAGCAGGCACAGCAGGATCATGATCTCGCCCGGGCCGAGCATGACCGCCTCCAGGACCAGCAGCGAAGCGGCTGTGAGGAGGGCCGAGAGGAGAGCGGGCACGGCAGTGCGCACCTGCGGCGTGAGCCACTCGGGCCGCCGCCCGGTCGGCCACAGCACGGCGGCCAGCCCGACGAGCACCATGGCCAGGGTCGGCCAGACGGGACCCGCCATCGGCAGGACGCTCGTCCCGTCGGAGCCCGCGAAGAGCACGTCGACGACACATGCGGCGAGCAGGACACCGACGGCGAGGCCGCGGACGCAGCCCTGGGCGGAAACGGAGTTCATGCCGATCACCGTAGGCCGAACCCCCGGCAGCGGGATCGGCCGAATGACCGAGGGAGCTGCCGAGACGCCGACCTTATGGCCGAGGCGCGCTGGGGCGCGCGGGCGAGGGTGGGCCCGCACCCTCACCACGGGCATCCCTCACCCCGGACATCAGGAGTACGCGACGCGGCGCAACAAGTTCCGACTTCACCGACCACAAGCCTGCTCGCGCCCCCGCCGTCCGCCCCGCGCACCACAGCCTGACCGAATCACCGAGCTCCGCTCGAACGTCGTCGCCCCCTACGTCACCCTGGACCGCGACAGCGAGGGCCCCATCACCCGGCACGCCGACGGCACCGCCGTACGCGACTACACCTACGACCCCGCGGGCCAACTCGTCGCCGCGCACCTCACGCGCGCCGGTACGACGGTCGCCACCGACGCCGGCTACGACATCGCCGGCAACCGCACCATGACTGTCACCGACGGCCACGCCACGCGCTATCTGTACGGCGCCGCCGACCAGTTGGTCGCCATCGAGTCGACGGGACGGCGGATCCGCTACACCTACGACGGTGCCGGACGCCTGACGCGCGCGGACGACGGCGACGGCTACCTGGTCCGCCGGCAGGGCCGTACCGGCGACGACTCCGCTCCGCACACCGAGGTCTGCTACCAGTGGACGGTCGGCGACAGCCTCCCGCAGATCCTCCACCAGCACATCGACACGAAGGTGCCGCAGAACTCCAACACCGCCCCTGTCGGCCGTGACTTGGCCACCGCGCGCTTCTCCTACGGAACAGCAATTGGACCAATACCTGACGAACGGCGCCGTGCGGAACCTGCTGTTCCTCAAGGGCAAGGAACTCCAGGACTGGGCCGACTCGGTAGACGTCATCACCGGGCTGCGCTGAAGGCCGAGGGGAACCGCGAACAGCGCGAATTCAATCAGCAGCAACCGCCGCTCCCGATCCCCATCCCCATCCCCATCCCCGTATCCGTCCCGGTGCCGGTCTGACGGAACGGCCCGACCGGAGAACACCATGCCGAACAGCAACGGCCCTCAGGACATCGAGATCACCTCCCAACTCGTGGAAGCGCTGCGCGACTACGCGGACGTCACGCTCAGCATCACCGTCTTTGCCGACGCTCCGCCCGAGCGCGTCAAGCCCGCACTCCGCCGCATCTGGGAGGCCCTGTGGGAGGTGGGCAGCACCACCCCGCTGCCCACCGGCGACCTCCCGACGCCGTCCTACATCTCCCAGCCGGCGGGCGCGGGGCACGGGCCCTGGGACATCACCGTGGACTTCGGCCACGCCCCGAGGGACGAACGGGGCCGCGTGCCGGCCTTGATCGCCGACATCCTCTGCGAGTACGACGCCACGCCCGCGGTCCTGGACGTCGCCCCGCTCACGGAGGAGGACTAGGCACCAAAATGTTGAAGAAGTGACGTATTGCCACGCCTGGGAAAAGATGCGTGCTCTGTGACTCTGTGGTGATCTGGGTTGTGGAGGGGGTGAACCCAGAGGAGATGGTGATATGCCTTCCACTGACAAGGCGTTCAAGGAATTCACGGAGGTCCGGAGCATCGACATCGAGGCGGCGCTAGACCCCGCGGAGCCCGACGGTGTCTTCCGCGACAGCCGGGAGTGCGCCGCACTGGCGCTGCTCTCCGCCGACACCAAGCTGCTGCTGTCCCCGCCGACCCCTCGCCCCAAGAAGGGCTGAGCGGACGACGGGAGCAGCTGAGAATGGAGCAGTCAGGCGCTACGACCCTCTTGCAGGGCGCGGTGCAGGACGTTGCGTCGGACGTGGTCTCCGCCCTGCGTGGCGGGGACCACGTGCGAGTGTCCGGCACAGAGGCCGTCGACGGCCATGGGGGAAGCCTCGCGCTCGCAGCCGTACGCGTGTTGGGAGCGGATCTGCTGCTGCCGCACGTCCTCTTCCGCACCCCGCCCGCTCCGGAGACCCTCACCGTGTTCCGGGAGACAGTGGAGGCCTTTCCGCCTCGCGCGGACGCGGCTCCCACCGTCATGTGGAGCCACTGGGCCATGCGTCGCACGCTACGGCGGCTCGACCCACCCACGACCGGCCCGCCCGGCACGGACGCGACCGCGGAGCCCGACGCCCGCTGGCTCGACGAGGCGACCTGGCAGGTGCTGACCCACCAACTCGCCGTCCTGGCCCCGCTCGCGGTGCCCGGCGAGGACTGCGCGGTGGCGCGCGCGGCCCGGCGCCGCACGGTCGACGTGGCCCGGGGCTTCGTACGGGCGGTGCGCCGCAGGGACTGGCAGCAGGCGGCCGGCGCCGGACGCTGGCTGACCCTGCTGGAGGACGTACCGGACGCACTCGGCCTCGAGGCGGGACTGGACTTCGTGGAACTGATGGGCGGCACGGACCCCCGTGTGGCTCTCCAGGCACAGGCGGCACGCGTCATACGGGCCGCCGGAGCGCTCGTATGACGGCAATGGACGTCGGCGAGATCCGGGACGTGGCAGCGGGCGCCTTCGCCTGGCTGTCCGCGCACCGCGTCGACTTCACGCTGGGGGAGGACGCGCTCACCGCGGACGGCCACGTGGACGCGACCTGGAAACCCCTCGGGGAACTCGCCCAGACCTGCGCGAGCGTACGCGCGCACACCCCACCGTCGGACCCGCTGCACGCCTGCGCCTCCGACCTGTTGGGGTTCGCGTGGCGGCAGACCGGCCGGGGTGAGCTGTTCCTGCGGCTCCAGGCGCTGGAGCCCTTCGCGACGTACCCCCTGGAGGTCTACTCCGTCTTCGCCTCGGCCGGACTGCGGCACTCCGGGTACGAGGCCGCCGCGGCCACGACGGCCCGCACGCGGGGCTGGCGGCTGACCGAGCAGGAACCGACCCGCAGGCTCGGCGTCCTGAAGGCCGAGCACCGCAGCGGCATCCACCGGCCGGAACAGGACACGCGGTTACTGCGCCGCACCTGGCTGGGCGGACTGCCGGAACCATGGACGTTCGAGCGCTCCTCGGGGTACGCGCTCACTCACGTCGTCTTCCACCTCACCGCCTGGGGCCGCACCCCTGAGGGCGTCCCCGCGGACCTGGCCGCCTACCTCGCCGACTGGCTGCCCCCCTGGCTCGACACCTGCCTGGACGCCGGGATGTGGGACCTCAGCTGCGAGCTGCTGATCGTCGCCGCGAGCCTCCCGTCCCCGCCCGACCCCGCGACCCTTCAGCACGCCTGGCCGCGGATCGCGCAGGCGCAGCACGCCTCGGGTGCGCTCCCGGAACAGGGCCCGCAGGGCGACGAAGGAGCAGATCCGGAGCCGGACTTCCGCCGCTGCTACCACTCCACCTTGATGGCCGCGTTCGCGGCGGCACAGACCCTCAAGTGCCTTACGGACGAGGGCGGTACGCACCACGGGTACGAGGAACAAGGAGCGCCCGGATGACCGACACCCGTCTCATACACACCGTCGGCGTCCGCGCCCTGGAGTGGCTGTGGGCCCATCGCGACGGATTCCGCCTGGAGCCCGACGTCGATCCGGAAGTGGGCTTCCTCGAGCGCTTCAAACCGGTCGGCGAACTGGCCCTGATCTGCCGGGTGTTGTTCCGCGAGGGCGTGGCCGGATCGCAGCAGGCCGAGCTGGCGCGCAAGCTCGTGGACCACACCTGGCGGCACACCCTGGACGGCGGCCGCATGCTGGTCCGCGGGCAGCGCATCGAGCCGCTCTCGCCCATCCCCTTCGAGGTGTACCTCCCTTACAAGGAACTCGGGTACAGCGAACCCGAGGTGGAGCGCGCCACCGTCCTCTACCACCGGCTCGACAGCTGGGCGGCCCTCGAACTCGATCCGACCCGACGCCTCGGACTGGCCGCGTTCCAGCGCCGTTTCGGCCTCACGCCCAGCCCGCCCGAGGCGGACCTCGTCGGCGCCACCTGGCTGGCCCGCACGCCCGAGCCCTGGACGGTCAGCGGGCACATCGCCTACGACGTCACCCACGCGGTGTTCCACCTCACCGACTGGGGAGAGCACCCCGACGGCCTGCCCCCGGACATCGCCGACTACCTCGCCATGTGGCTGCCGGTCTGGATCGACGACTGGCTGGACCTGAAGCGCTGGGACCTGCTCGGCGAACTCCTCGTCGTCGACGCCTGTCTGCCCCGCCCCACCCTGGACGTACGGGCATGGGAGGGCTTCGCCGCCGCACAGCAGCCCGACGGTGCCATGCCCGCCTTCGGGACGATGCCCGAGGGCGACCCGGACGAGGTGTTCGACCTCGTCTACCACCCGACGCTGGTCGCCGCCTTCGCATCCGTGCTGGCCACCTCCCGCGCCCTGACCGAGCTGGCGCACGCCACCCCATGACCGGCCGCTCCACGCCCTGGCCGGGCGGCGCCGACGACATCGACCGGCACGGCACGGGCGGCACCCCCGGCAGCGACGACACGGTGCGGGAGCGGCTGGAGAGCGCCGTCCACGCCGTCGACGCGCCCGACGCCGTCTTCGCCGTCTCACGGGCGGGCCGTCGCACCCTGTACTGCGGCGGCACGGCCCCGCCCCCGCCGGTCCCCCGCGAAGACCTGCGGTACGAGATCGGGTCGGCGTCCAAGACGTTCACGGGACTGCTGCTGGCCCAGCTCATCCAGCGCGGCCTGCTGACCGGCGGCGAGCCGGCCGCCGCCTGCCTGGACCCGGCCCGGCGGACCGAACCGGCCCCGGTGACGCTCGCCCACCTCATCACGCACACCGCCGGACTGCCCACCCTGCCGGCCGACTTCTACGTGCGGGCGCTTCCCGCCTGGCGCACCAACCCCTACGGCCGCTATCCCGCCGAGCGCGTGACCCGGGCGTTCCTGCGACACCGCCCCCGGCACCGGCCCGGCACACGATGGGAGTACTCCAACTTCGGCGTCGCCGTGCTCGGCCACGCCCTCGCCGCGGTCACGGGCACGGCCTGGGACGAGCTGCTCGGCGCGCACATACTGCGTCCTCTCGGCCTGAGCGGCACCGCGCTTCGGCCGGAGGACCCCAAGACCGACGCCGTCGGACACGGCAAGGACGGCCGCACCCGCACCGCCGCCTTCGACGCGGGCGGCTTCCCGGCGGCCGGTGCCGTCCGCGCCACCCCGCACGATCTGCTGACCTTTCTCGAAGCCCACCTCGACCCGGTCGGCTCCCCGCTGGCCGGCGCACTGCGGGCGGTACGCACGCCCCTGCTGCGCCGCGGTCTTGGACACCGGCACACGCACACGATGGCGTGGTTCCGGCATCCCACGAACGGCGGACCGATGTACTTCCACAGCGGGGCGACCCTCGGCCAGCAGGCCTTCCTCGGCTTCAGGCCCGACACGGGCACGGCCCTGGTCGCGCTGTGCACCCGACGGTTCCGCGCCCGCGACTCCTTCGTCGCCACCGCGTACGCGCTCCTCGCGGAGGAGTAGCAGGCGATGGGGGAGCGGACGGTGCGGGAGCAGCGCCCCCGCACCCGACGTCGTACAACGCTTACAGCTTCTGCCACAGGGCCGGAGTCGCACTCGGCGACCACACGCCCTGCGCCTGGTGGGTCTGCAGGCACAGGTAGCGCACACCGGAGTGGGTCACCGTGTCGCCGGCCTCGTAGACGCGGCCGGCGGCCCATGCGCCCTGCACCGCGTTGTCCTGCTGACCGGGCGGCAGGGCCTCGGCGGACGCGGTCTTCAGGACGAGGCCGAAGTCCTTGAGGATCGGGTTGACCGGCTGGTAGTAGGTGGTCCCGCCGCTGGTGCAGTCGCCCGAGCCGCCGGAGGTCACGCCCTGCGCCTGGCTGCCGGAGACGTACGGGCCGCCGGAGTCACCCGGCTCGGCGCACACGCTGGTCTTGGTGACGCCGTCGACGGTGCCCTGGGAGTAGTCGACACTCGTGTCGTGCTGCTGGACGGTGCCGCAGTGCCATCCGGTGGTGGAGCCGGAGCGGCAGACCGACGCCCCGACGAGTGCCTGGACCGAGCCGGTGATCTCCGTCTTCTCGCCGCCCTCGCCCTTGACGTCGGGCGTGGCGGTCCATTCGGTGTTGACGGCGACCCAGGACATGTCCTTGCCGGGGAACGTGGAGGCCTTGAACGTGCCCTGGTCGGCCTTGTTGTAGCCGGTGGTCTTGTCGCCGCTGTCGCCGCAGTGGCCGGCCGAGGCGAAGCCCTGCTGCGTGCCCTTGGTGACGGAGAAGCCGATGGAGCAGCGGGCCGTGGTCTCGATGTAGTAGGCGTCGCCGCCGACGATGTCCGCCAGCAGCCGTGGCCGCGCCGACGACACGCGGACGCCGACGTCCTGGCCCTGGAGGCCGGCCGCCTTGATGAAGGCGGTGGCGGCCGACTGTCTGACCGCCTCGACGACGACCCGGTTCGCCGGTACGTCGACGTACCAGACCGGAGTGTCCCGTGTCGTGACCCGGGTGGCGGCCGTGTCCAGCTTCTCCTTGACGGCCTGCAGCTGGCTCAACGACCGCTTGACGACCGCGGCCTTCGCGCCCTGGGCCCGGATGGTGGCCACGTCGGCGGCCCGCGTGGTCGCGACGGTGAGCTCGGCGGAGGTCGCCCCCCGCAGCCAGGCCCCCGCGAAGCGCTCGCCCAGGGCGCTGCGGAGGCGGCCCGCACGGACGCCCGCCTCCGCCTCGTTGACCAGTCGCTCGGCCGCCTGGCCCGGCGTCAGCCCGAGGTCACGCTGCAGCGCACGCAGCAGCGCCGCCGACGGCCGGTCGGCACCGACCGTCTGGGCGGCGGTGGACCCGGGCACCGGCTTGGGCGGCTCGGCCGCCGCGGCCGAGGTGATCCCGGTGAGGGCGAGGATCCCGAGAGCGGTCAGGGCGGTGCGGCGACCGGCCGCGGCATGTCTGCCGATCATGCGATGTACCTCCATCGAGTACGGGTGAGAATGCGACGGAGTCAAGGCGTTCACGGAAAGACATGAGTTCATGTCAAAGGCGCTGATTTTTCGCGCTTTGGGGGACGTTGAGCGTGCCATGTGCGCTATGCAGGCCGCACGCGAACCGGAGGAGAGGAAGGACCGAAGTGGCCGACTACGCACTGACCCTCAGCGACTCGGAGATCGAGCGCTACCGGCTCATGGCCGATGCCGCCGAGCGGCGGGAGCACGATCTGTGGGTGGCCGCCGGCGCGGTGCCCGGCGCGCGGATCGCCGACGTGGGATGCGGACCGGGCGCGATCGCGGTGCGGCTGGCGGGCATGGCGGCCCCGGACGGTGCCGTGTGGGCGGTCGACCGGGACGGCGACACGCTGGCTGTCGCCTCCGTACTAGCCGCACGAACCGGCGTACCCGTGCACACTTCTGCCGGGTCCGCCGACGCCACCGGGCTGGCCGAGGGCACCTTCGACCTGGTGATGCTCCGGCATGTGCTGGCCCACAACGGCGGCCGTGAGCAGGCGATCGTCGACCACCTCGCCGCGCTGGCCCGGCCCGGCGGCGGCGCGGTGTACCTCGTGGACATCGACCTGAACTCCTCCGGTCTGCGGAACGCCCCTCCCGAGTTCGACGAGATGGACGCCCGCTACCGCGAACTGCACCGGCGCCGCGGCAACGACCTGACCGTGGGCACCCGGCTCGACGAACTGCTCACCGCAGCGGGCCTGGACGTCGTCACCTTCGAAGGCCACATCGACGTCTTCACGCCCCCGCCCGGGATGCGCGGACCCGTCTGGGCCGCCCGCGACACCCTCGTCGCCGAGGGCCTGGCGACCCCGGACGACATCGCCCGCTGGGACGACGCCTTCCGCCGGGCCGAACAGACCGCGAGCGGACACCGCTTCTTCGCCGCCCACTTCATCGCCGTGGGCCGACGCCCCTGAGAGCCGCTTCGGCAGACGGTCAGCCCGCGCGGCGCAGCGCCGCCGGTGTCGTACCGAGGTGGGAGCGGAGCACCCTGGTCAGGTGCTCCTGGTGGGAGAAGCCGCACGCGGCGGCCACTTGCGCGATCGGCAGGGTGCCCGCACGCAGCAGCCGGGCCGCCTGCTCCACCCGCAGCCGCACGAGATACCGGTGCGGAGGGCACCCGGTGCGGGCCTTGAACCGCCGGGCGAACTGGCTGACGCTCAGCCCGGTGGCCGATGCGAGGTCCGCCAGCGAGAGCGGCTCGGAGAGCCGGGCGTCGAGAAGTTCCCGGACGGCCGCGAACTGCCGGTCGCTGAGCCCCACTTGCCGCTGGGGCTCGTCGGTGTCGCGCTGACGCACACTGTGTCTCCGGCCCAGCTGCGCCGCGGTCATGAGGGCGAGTTGGTCCGCGTAGACGGCCCCGCTGGGCTCCCAGCGCCGTACGACTCCGTCGAGCGCGAGCACGAGCTGTTCCAGCAGCGGGTCCGTGGTGCCGAACTCCTCCTTCAGCCGCACGGTCCGCTCGTCGTCCGCCGTCGCCTGGAGCGCGGCGTCCGAGAGGTAGACATGCACCGTGTTGAGATGGCCGCCGAGTTCCACGTCCAGCTCCGTGGCGGCCGGATGCAGGAACAGTCCGCCCGGGGGCACCTGCCGGGCGGCGGTCAGTCCTCGGCGTCCGCGCCGGACGGTCACGGGTCCGTCCAGGTGCAGGATCAGCAGATGGCTGTCGGCTCCGGGGAAGGCGTCCCGGTACGGCACTTCCCGCTGCGTCGACACGAACAGCCGCTCCCAGCCGAGCCCCGCGCTGCTGCGGACGGGACGCACGCCCGGCCGCGCCAGGATGCCGTGGGTGTCACCGAGTCCCATCTCGCCCATACGGCCCTCCTTCGCGCCCCGGTCAGTCTCCCGTTCCCGCGCTCACGTGGGCAAGCGGCAGCGAATGTCGCCGTTTTCGTGCAGCGGGATGCGGCGATTGTGCAGGCGCGAGGCGCCACCGGGTACGGATACTGCCGCAGACGCCTCGACCCCCACAGAGCACAGCATGGAGAGCGGCCTCATGAGGAGTTTCGTCCATACGGCCGGACCGAGCCGGGTGATCTTCGGTGCGGGCACCCTCGACCGGGTACGCGAGGAGGCCGAGCGGCTCGGCGGGTCCCGCGTGATGCTCCTGTCGGGCGGGTCACGCGCGCTGCGCAAGGACACCGAGCGGCTCCGTGGAGTCCTGGGCGAGCTGGTGACGGCCGAGTTCGCGGGTGCGGCCATGCACACGCCCGTCGAGGTGACCGAGCAGGCCCTGCGCCTGCTGCGGGACCGGAGTGTGGACTGCCTGGTGGCGATCGGCGGCGGTTCGACGACCGGCCTCGCGAAGGCGCTGGCGGTCCGCACGGATCTGCCTCAGGTCATCGTGCCGACCACGTACGCCGGGTCCGAGGTCACCCCCGTGCTCGGCGAGACCGTCGACGGCCGCAAGACCACCCGCTCCGCGCCCGCGATCCTGCCGGAAACGGTCGTGTACGACGTCGAGCTCACCCTCGGCCTGCCCGTCCCGGCGACAGTGACCAGCGGCATCAACGCCCTGGCCCACGCCGTGGAGGCCCTCTACTCGCCGGACGCCACTCCGGTCACCGACGCCATGGCCGTGGAGGCGGTCACCGCCATCGGCAGGGCGCTCCCCGCCCTCCACGACGACCCGACCGACGCAGAGGCACGGGCCGAGCTGCTGCAGGCCGCCTGGCTGGCGGGCATGTGCCTGGGGGCCGTAGGCATGGGGCTGCACCACAAGCTCTGCCACACACTGGGCGGCGCCTTCGGCCTGCCGCACGCCGAGACCCACACCGTGGTCCTCCCGCACGCGATGGCGTACAACGCGCCCGCCGCACCGGAGACGATGGAGCGCGTCGCACGCGCCCTGGGCGTGCCCGACGCCCCCGCGGGCGTCTTCGACCTGATCCACCGGGTCGGCGGCCCCACCTCCCTGCGCGAACTCGGCCTGTCCGAATCCGACCTGGACCGCGCGGCGGAACTGGCCACCGCACAGCCGTACCCCAACCCGCGCGAACTGACCCGCACCGGAGTCGCCGGCCTGCTGCGGAACGCCTGGCAGGGCCGCCGCCCCGAAGGGCCTCCCGACCTGCGTCCGCTCACCGAAGAGGTCGTGGCGAGCTTCGCCGGCTGCGAGAACCCGCGCCTCAGACAGCTCCTGACCGATCTCGCCCGCACCCTCCACGGCTACACGATCCGCAACGACCTCACCCCGCAGGAGTGGCAGTTCGCGATCGACTTCCTCACCGAGGCCGGTCACATCACCACCGACACCAGGCAGGAGTTCATCCTGCTCTCCGACACCCTCGGCGTGTCCAGCGTGGTCGACGCCCTCACCAACTCCCGTACGCCCGACACCACTTCGTCGGCGATCCTCGGCCCCTTCTACGTGGCCGGGCCACCCTCCGCCGAACATGGCAGCGACATCGCGGGAGACTTCACCGGCACACCGCTGTGGGCGGACATCCGGGTCACCGACCGCGAGGGCGCACCGGTCCCCGGGGCCGTCGTGGACGTGTGGCAGTCCAACGAGGAGGGCTTCTACGACGTCCAACTCCCGGATCTGGACGGGCCGGTGCTGCGCGCCCGGTTCACCACCGACGAGGACGGGCGGTTCACGTTCTGGTCGATCCTCCCGTCCGAGTACCCGATCCCGGACGACGGGCCGGTCGGCAGGATGCTCTCCGCGGTGGGCCGCCACCCCTACCGCGCACCGCACGTGCACTTTCTGATCGATGCCCCCGGATACCAGCCCCTGATCACCCAGCTGTTCGTCCGCGGCGGCGCCTACCTCGACGGCGCCCCCGGGCAGCGCGACGCGGTCTTCGGCGTCAAGGACGACCTGATCACGGACTTCGTCCCGCGCACCGGCCCCACACCCGACGGCCGGCCGGTCGAGGGGGAGTGGCGGCTGCTCGAGTTCACGTTCCACATCGCGCGCCTCGGCGACTGAACAGCCCTTCTTCTCACGGTTTTTGACACTGCTTCACGGAGACAGCATGAGTACGCCTGAGCAGCACTACGACACCGACGTCCTCGTCATCGGCAGCGGCCCCGCCGGCGGTACCGCGGCCCTGCTGCTGGCGACCTACGGTGTGCGCACCCACCTGGTCACCAAGTACGGGTGGCTCGCGGACACCCCACGCGCCCACATCACCAACCAGCGCGCGATGGAGGTCTTCCGCGACCTGGGAATCGAGCAGGAGGCCCTGGAGAAGGGCACACCGAGCCATCTGATGGGTGACACCGTCTTCGCCACGTCGCTCCTCGGCGACGAGATAGGCCGCATCCGTACCTGGGGCACCGCGGACGAGAGCCTGACCGAGTACGCGGCACAGAGCCCCTGCGGGATGATCGACCTTCCGCAGACCTACCTGGAGCCGATCCTCCTGTCCAACGCGGCCAAGCGGGGCGCCGTGGTCAGGCTCAACACCGAACTGGTCGACTTCGAGCAGGACGCGGACGGCGTCACCGCCACCCTCCGCGACCGGCCCGGCGGCACCGAACACACCGTACGCGCCCGGTACATGATCGGCGCCGACGGCGGCCGCAGCCTCGTCGCGGAGAAGCTCGCGCTGCCCATGGAGGGGCAGATGGGCAAGGCGGGCAGCATGAACATCGTCTTCAAGGCCGACCTCGCGCGGTACGTCGAGCACCGCCCCAGCGTCCTGTACTGGATCATGCGCCCGGGCGCCGACGTCGGCGGGATCGGCATGGGCCTGCTGCGCATGGTGCGGCCGTGGGACGAGTGGCTCATCGTCTGGGGCTACGACATCGACAACCCTCCGCCGGAGGTCACCGACGAGACGGCGGCGGCGATCGTCCGCGACCTCGTCGGCGACGACCAGCTCGACGTCCGCATCGACAACGCCTCCCTCTGGACCGTCAACCACGCCTACGCGACCCGGCTGCACGCCGGACGCGTCTTCTGCGCCGGGGACGCCGTCCACCGGCACCCGCCGTCCAACGGCCTCGGCTCCAACACCTCCGTCCAGGACTCCTACAACCTGGCCTGGAAGCTGGCGGCCGTCCTCAAGGGGCACGCCGGGCCCGAACTGCTGGACACCTACTCCGACGAACGCGCCCCGGTCGCCCGGCAGATCGTCGAGCGCGCGAACCTCTCCCGGGACCAGTTCCTGCCCCTCTTCGAAGCCCTCGGCGTCGTCGGCGGGGACGAGGAGGGCATCACCAAGGCCCTGCACGCGGCGCGGCAGCCGGACGCCGAGGGCGCGAAGAAGCGACGGGCCATCCGCGAGGCGATCGAGCTGAAGCACTACGAGTTCAACGCCCACGGCGTCGAGCACAACCAGCGCTACGAGTCGGCCGCCGTCCTCCCCGACGGCACCGTCGAGACGATCACCCGCGACGACGAACTCTTCGGCTGCCCGACGTCCCGCCCCGGCGCCAAGCTGCCGCACGCCTGGCTCGTCGACCACAAGGGCGGCCGTATCTCGACGCTCGACCTGGTCGGCAGGGGCGGATTCCGCGTCGTCACCGGTCTCGCCGGTGTGCGATGGGCCGAGGCCGCCGACGCCCTGGCCCAGGAACTCGGCCTCGACCTGCGCGGCGTCGTCATCGACCGCGACGCCCATGACGCGTACGGCGAGTGGAGCCGCCGCGCGGAGATCGACGAGGAGGGCGTGCTGCTGGTCCGGCCCGACGGGTACGTGGCCTGGCGCCGGGGGAGTGGCGCCGCTGACGCCGACGAAGCCGTAAGCCTGCTGCGGGACGCGCTGACGGCGGTTCTCTGCCGGCCTGCGTAACGGTCGGTCCTGCGCCCGCTCGTTCTGATCGATTGATCGGTAGAATGGAGATGTCGCGGGCGATCGATCGGAAACGGTGAGGGCATGCGGGAGTCGGCGGAGCAGCGGCAGGCCCGGATCGCGGAGCTGGTGCGGGTGCGGGGTGTCGCGCGCCTCACCGATCTCGCCGACGAACTCGGCGTCTCGGTCGTCACGATGCGCCGGGACGTCGAGGACCTGGCCCGACGCGGAGAGGTGCGCCGGGGGCACGGGGTGGCGCGGTCGCTGCGGCCGGTAGCCGAAGAGAGCCTGGCCGGGGGCGACGCCGTCGCCATGATCGTGCCCGAGCGGAACACGTATCTCACCGAGGCCGTCCAAGGCGCCCGCGAGGCCGCGGAGAAGGCCGGGCTGCGGCTCGAACTGCACATCGCGGCCGACGACGGCGGGGCGGAGCGGGAGGCGGTGCGGCAGGCGCTCGACGGCGGCGCGCGCGGGCTGCTGCTGTCGCCGCACTGGCGCACGCGCGCCGAGGAGATGGACGCGGACCATGCGTGGCTGGCCGCCCTGGACGTACCCGTCGTGCTGGTGGAGCGGCGCCCCGCCCGCACCAGCGCCATCTACCCGCTGGACTCCGTGCGCTCGGATCACGCGTACGGCGTGCACCTGGCGCTGGAGCATCTGGCCGGCCTCGGCCACCGGCGGATCGTCCTGGCCGCACGCGACGACAGCCCCACCGCGCGCGTGATCCGTGACGAGTTCGCCGGGCAGACCGCCGCCCGGGGTCTCGCCGCGGGCTGCCGGACCATCCTCAGCTCACGTACCGCGGGCCCCGACCCGTCCGCCGCCGACCCGCGCTCGGCGGACCTGGTGGACGCGGTGCGGAAGACCGGCGCGACGGCGGTGCTGATCCACAGCGACATGGACGCGCTGGTGCTGGTGCAGCGGCTGCAGGCGGCCGGGATCGATGTGCCGGGGCGCTGCTCGGTGGTGGCGTACAACGACGTGGTCGCCGACATGGGCCCGGTCCCGCTGACGGCCGTCGCCCCGCCCAAGACCGAGCTCGGCCGGATCGGTTTCGGCCTGCTGCTGCGCCGCCTCCGTGCGGCCCGCGAGGGACTGCGCCCCGGGGCGACACGGCACGTGGAGTTGCTGCCGAGCCTGGTGATCCGGGAGTCCACGGGCACGCGCACCGGTCGCTGACACCCACGACTTGTTCGTTTGACCGCTTTAGTTTCTTCTGTTCGATGTATTGACGCCTTTTTCGTCTCCCGCTCAGGATTTGGGTAACCCAGCAAGGACGCGGGAGGCCCCATGCCGGCTCGACGACGCGTACGCCTGGCCACAGCCGCCCTGTTCACCGCCATGACCCTGTTGCTCGCCGGCTGCTCCTCGGGCGGCGGCGACACCGCCGGGACCGGGCCGGTGCGTCTCACCTTCTGGTCGGCGCTGCGCGGCACCCAGGAGGTCGTGGACGAGTACAACCGCAGCCAGGACAAGATCCGGGTCGACTATCAGCAGGTCCCGTCCGGCCCCCAGGGCGGCTGGGCCAAGCTCAGCAACGCCGCCCGCGCAGGCAACGCCCCCGACGTCGCCACCATCGAGTACCCCCAGCTGCCCGGCTACGCCATCGACGGCGTGCCCCGCGACCTCACCGACCTGCTCCCCGACGACGTACGCCGAACGTTCCTCCCGCAGGCCCTCGACCTCACCACCCTCGACGGCCGCATCTACTCCGTGCCGGTGGACATCGAGCCGATGATGTTCTTCTACCGCAAGGACGTGCTCACCCGGTACGGCATCCAAGTCCCCCGGACCTGGGCCGAGTTCGAGACCGCGGCCCGTGCGCTGAAGAAGGCCGACCCCGGCTCCCGGCTCGCCAGCTTCTTCACCAACGGCTCCCAGCACATGGCCGGTTTCGCCTGGCAGGCCGGCGCCCAGTGGTTCCGGACCGCCGACGACACCTGGCGGATCACCATGGACGACGCCCCGACCCGCAAGGTCGCCGCCTACTGGCAGCGCCTCGTCGACCAGGACCTGGTGCGTGTCGAGCCCGTGGACAGCCAGCAGTGGCGGGCGCACCTTCAGAACGGCGAGACCGTCGGCTATATGGCGGGCGCCTGGGCGGCCGGCTCGCTGATGAACTCCACCCCCGGCGGCAAGGGCAAGTGGGCGATCGCGCCGCTCCCGCAGTGGGACCCCGCGAAACCGTCCCTCGGCACCCAGGGCGGCTCCACCTTCGCCGTCACCAAGGACAGCCAACACCCCGAAGAGGCGCTGGAGTTCATCATCTGGATGGTCACCAGCCCGGACGCCCTGCGCGCCAAGCTCTCCAGCGGCATCAGCAGCGCCTACCCCGCCGTACCCCCGCTCGTCCCCGTGGCCCGCAAGGAGATGGACACCGCCTACTACTCCGGCCAGGACATCTTCGGGCTCTTCCAGCAGTCCGCCCGGCTGGTCTCCCCGCGCTGGCAGTGGGGCCCGCGCATGACCTCCACCATCACCTCCGTCGAGGACGGGTTCGCCAAGGCCGGAGCCGGCAGCGGCAGCATCATCGGCGCCCTGCGCCAAGGGGAGCGCAGAACGCTGCCCGACCTCAGCAGCCTCGGCCTGTCGGTCACCACCCACTGAGGAGCAGCCGTGAGCACAGTGCTCTCCGAAGAAGAACGCACGGGAACGAAACCCCCCGCCACGCGTCCCGCCCGCACCCGCCGCGCCGGACGCCGCCAGCAACTCCTCGCCTGCGTCACGCTCCTCGCCCCGTTCACGGCCCTGCTCATCGCCGTGTTCCTGGTCCCCGTCGGCTACTCGGTCTACCTCAGCCTCTTCTCCCAGGACCACGAGGGTCTCGGCTTCGGCGGCGGCACCACCGTCTTCACCGGGCTGCGCAGCTATCTCGCGGTCCTCGACGACCCGAGCTTCCGCTCCGGCTTCGCCGTGATCGCCCTGTACTGCGTGATCTTCGTCCCGGTGGTCGTCGTCGGCGCCCTCGCACTCGCCCTGCTCCTCGACTCCGGCCTCGTCCGGCTGCGCCGCACCGCGCAGATGATGCTGTACCTCCCGCACGCGGTGCCCGGCATCATCGCCGCGGTGATCTGGCTGTACCTGTACACGCCCGGTCTCAGCCCCGTCATCAAGGTGTTCGCCGAGGCGGACATCCACATCGACTTCCTCGGCCTGCACACCGTGCTGCCGGCCATCGTCAACATCGCGCTGTGGAGTGGCCTCGGCTACAACATGGTGATCTTCTACGCCGCCCTCCAGGCCCTGCCGCGGGAGGTGATCGAGGCCGCCCGCATCGACGGCGCGGGCGGCCTGCGCACCGCGCTGTGGGTCAAGGTGCCCATCATCCGCGGCTCGGTCGTCATGGTCTGCATGTTCGCCCTGATCGGCGCGCTCCAGCTGTTCACCGAACCCACCCTGATGAACCAGGCCACCCCGATGGTCAACTCCCGCTACACGCCGAACATGTACATCTACGACGCCGCCTTCCGCCGCAACAACTACGGCCTGGCCTCCGCCGCCTCCGTGATCCTCCTCGTCGTCACCTGCGCTCTGTCGTACGCCGTCACCCGCTGGGCCGGCCGCCGCGAACGGAGCCCGCGATGACCACGAGCAGACTCACCAGCCGCGCCGTCGCCAACGTCGTCGTCCTCGTCGCGGCCCTCTACACCCTGCTGCCCGGCCTGTGGCTGCTGCTGGCCTCCACCAAGAACTCCGACGCGCTCTTCAGCAGCGACATCCTCAGCCTCGGCGACTTCTCGCTCGGGCGGAACCTCGCCGACCTGTTCGCCATGGAGGGCGGCGTCTACGGCCGCTGGTACCTCAACAGCCTGCTGTACGCGGTCGTCGGCGCCCTCGTCGGTTCGCTGATCAGCGTCGCCGCCGGGTACGCCTTCGACAAGTACGACTTCCCGCACAAGGAGAAGCTGTTCGGCCTGGTCCTCACCGGCGTCATGGTCCCGCCGACCGTGCTCGCCCTGCCGCTCTACCTGGTGGCGTCCAACATCGGCCTGGTGAACACCTTCTGGGCGGTGTTCATCCCGGTGCTGTTCAACCCCTTCGGCGTCTACCTGGCCCGGCTGCTCAGCAGCGGCTATGTGCCGACCGAGGTGCTGGAGGCGTCCCGGGTGGACGGCGCGGGGGAGTTGCAGACGTATCTGCGGGTCAGCCTGCGCATGCTCGGCCCCGGCTTCGTCACCGTCTTCCTCTTCCAGCTCACCGCGATCTGGAACAACTTCTTCCTGCCCATGGTGATGCTCTCCGACCAGAACCTGTATCCGCTCAGCCTCGGCCTCTACACCTGGAACAGCTCCGCCACCGTCTCGCCCGAGTATTACCCGCTCGGCGTCATCGGCTCGCTGCTCGCCGTCGTCCCGCTGATCGTCGCGTTCGTGACGCTGCAGCGGTACTGGAAGTCGGGCCTGACCGCCGGAAGCGTGAAATGACCGAACCCCGCCCTCACCGGCGCCGCCCGCGCGCCGTCCTGGCCATGGCGCAGCGGACCGCCCGCCAGGTCCTCGACGCCGACGCGCGGGCCCGCCTCGCCGACCTCACCGACATCGACCCGCACCTCGTCCTGGACGACCTGACCACGTCCGCCGCCCACCGAGCCCTCGCCGACGCCGAGTTGCTCGTCACCGGCTGGGGCTGCCCGCCCCTCGACGCGGCCGTGCTGCATGCCGCGCCCCGGCTGCGTGCGGTCATCCACACCGCGGGCACGGTACGCCACCACATCACCCCGGCCTGCTGGGAGCGCGGCCTCGCGGTCTCCTCCGCCGCCGCGGCCAACGCCGTACCGGTCGCCGAATACACCCTCGCCATGATCCTGCTCGCCAACAAACGCGTCCTGGAGACCGCCCGCGTCTACCGCGCCGAGCGCCGCCGCGTCGACTGGAACGAACGCCACCCCGACGCGGGCAACTACCGCCGCACGGTGGGCATCCTGAGCGCCTCGATCATCGGCCGCCGCGTCATCGACCTGCTCCGCCCGCACGACCTGACGGTGCTCCTCCACGACCCCTACGTATCCGACGCCGAGGCCCGCGCCCTCGGCGCCCAGCCGGTGCCGCTGCCCGAGCTGTTCGCGCGCTGCGACACCGTCAGCGTCCACACGCCGCTGCTGCCCGAGACCCGCGGCCTCGTCAGCCGCGACCTCCTCGCCGGGCTGCGCACCGGCGGCACCCTGATCAACACCGCACGCGGCGCCGTCGTCGACCAGGACGCCCTCACCGACGAGGTGGTATCGGGACGACTCCACGCCGTCCTGGACGTCACCGAGCCGGACGTCCTGCCCGCCGACTCCCCGCTCTACGACTGCCCGAACGTCCTGCTCACCCCGCACATCGCCGGCTCCAAGGGCGGTGAGCTGCGCCGCCTCGCCGAACTGGCCCTGGCCGAGGTCGAGTCGTACGTCCTCGGCCGCCCCTTCGCCCACCCCGTCCGGCCCGAACGCCTGGCACGTCTCGCCTGAGGCGAGCCCGAGACGAACAGGAGGCGTGGCCCGGCCATGCCCGAACTCCCGCTCCCGCCCGAAGACCGCACCCTCAGTCCGTACACCGGCTACACCCGCGCCCACTGGGAAGCCGTGGCCGACCACCTGCTCACCGCCGCGCTCCGCTACACCACCCCCGGCCAGGCCCTCATCGACCTGCCCGGCCCGCCCTCGAAGTCCGGCGTGCGCTCCGACGGCCTGGAGGGCTTCGCCCGTACGTTCCTGCTCGCCGCCCTCCGCACCGCCGGGGCCTCGGGCAAGGACCCGCACGGCTTCCTGGACCGCTACACCGCCGGCCTCGTCCGCGGCACCCGCGCCCCGGGCCGCGACGACACCGAGTCCTGGCCGGAGATCGGCCACCACGGCATCCAGGGCCAGCCCATGGTGGAGTCCGCGTCGGTGGCCCTCGCCCTCCGTCTCACCGCGCCCTGGACCTGGGACACCCTCTCCGCCGCCGACCAGGACCGCGTCGAACGCTGGCTGCGCGGCGCGCTCACGCACACGCCCGCACCCAACAACTGGTACCTCTTCCCGCTGACGGTCGCCGGTTTCCTGGAGTCCGCGGGCCGGGGCGACACGGAGACGCGCCGAGCGATCCAGCGGGGCCTCGACCTGCTGGACGGCTGGTACCAGGGCCAGGGCTGGTACTCCGACGGCGACGGCCGCGCCTTCGACCACTACAACGGCTGGGCCCTGCACCTCTACCCCCTCCTCCACGCCCACCTGGCCGGAGACGGCCCCCTCCTGGAGCGGCTCGGCCCCCGCCTCCGCGAGTTCCTCGACGGCTTCGCCCTCCTCTTCGACGCGAACGGCGCCCCGATCCACCACGGCCGCTCCCTGACGTACCGCTTCGCCGCGACCGCGGCCGTGGCCCTGGGCGCCCTCACCGACCGCACCCCACTCGCCCCCGGCACCACCCGCCGCATCCTCAGCGGAGCCCTGCGCCACTTCCTCGACCGAGGCGCCCTCACCGAGGACGGCATCCTCACCCTCGGCTGGTACGGCCCGCACGCGGCAACGCTCCAGCGCTACTCGGGGCCGGGCTCCCCGTACTGGGCGTCGAAGGGCTTCCTCGCCCTGCTGCTCCCGCCCGAGGACCCGGTGTGGACGGCGACGGAGGAGCGAGCCCCCGCCGAGGGCCCCGACCGCGCACTCGCCCTGCGAGCCCCCGGACTGCTCGTCCAGACCACCGCCCGGGACGGCCTGGTCCGCCTGCACAACCACGGCAGCTACAAGCTCGACTCCCGCGAGCCGGAGCGGGCGCCCGGCAACCCCCTCTACGCCCGCCTCGCCTACTCCACCCGCACCGGCCCCACCAGCGCCGCCAACACCCCCGACAACCACATCGCCCTGGAGGCCCGCGGCACCCGCAGCGCCCGCATCCGCATCAACCCCCTTGCCGGCGGCCCGAACTGGCTCGCCTCCTGGCACCGCCCGGTCTTCCCCGAAGGCGGCCCCGTCCTGCCGTCGGCCCGCATCGAAAGCCTGACCCTCGCCCACGGCAACCTCGAACTACGCGTGCACCGCACGGTCGGCGTACCGCCGGGAACGCCCGTCCACCACACCGGCTGGGCGGTCGCCCTGTCACCAGAGGCGGCCCCCGAAGCCGGACAAGCCGACGAGATCCGCATCACCGGCGAGGAGGTGACCAGCCAACTCCTGGGCCTGCACGGCTGGCACCACCAGAGCATCGCCCGCGCCCCCCAGGGCACGGCCTACGGCCCCTGGGCCCTCCTCCCCGAACTCACCGGAACCGTCACCGACACCCCCTCCGGCACAATCTTCGCCGCCCTGGCCTCCCTCACCGCCGAACCGGACCCACCTCCACTCACAGACCAAGTCACCGCCGAGGTGGACGACTTGACCCTCACCGCCCACTGGATGGACGGCACCAGCACGATCGTCCACCTCGGCGAGGCCGGCCCCATGGTCACCACGTTCACAACAGCGCCCCGATAGGGGCGCGGGGAACTGCGCGACCAGCCCCCACGACCCGCACGGTGAACCACTACCCGCAGCTCACACGCCCTTCTTCCGCCGGACAAACCCGCGCAGCAAACCCACCGTTCGCAGGCACATCCACAACAAGCCGTGAATCAGCAGTCACCTCACGCGTCTCGACGCCAAGACCACCACCCGGAGCATCCCAATAGAGATCGAGGAGCCAGTGCCCGGACCCAAGGAACCCGAGCGACGCGTCCAGCGTCCGCGCACCCCCAGAAGTCACCGCCCCCAGGAACCACTCACCCCCCGCCCGCCGAGCGAACACCGCCCGATCCCCAGGCGCCCCATCAACCAACTCGGTGTCGTCCCAAACCGTCGGCACCCCCGCCAGGAACCGCTCCGCAAGCGGCCGGGCCGCATACGACTCGACACTGTCGGCGAAGTGCTGCACCCCGGACTCGTACACCACCGACAACGCCAACTCGGCCGCATCACTGGTGGGCCGCACACCGGTGAAGGTGACCGGCGTGAAGTCCATGGACCCGGTGAGATTACGAGTGAACGGCAGCGTCGTGTAATGCCCCGCAGGGAACGGCTCACGCCCCGGCCGCGGACGCGTACCCTCCGCGCCCCGCACCGCCTCGACGGTCATCAACTGCGGCCACGTCCGCTGCTGCCCACGGGGAATCGTGCCGCCGTGGAAGTTCAGCATCAGCTCGTACTTCGCGCTCCCGGCGAAGATCGCGTCGTACCAGCGCATCCGGTCCTGCCCGTCCGACTCCATGAAGTCGATCTTCAGCCCGACCGCACCCCAGGACTTCCAGCGCGGCAGCAACGTGTTGATCTCGCTCGCCGCGTCGATGGTCTGCCACCGCACCCACAGCCAGACTCCGACGCCCTTCTCCCGGGCGTACGCGGTGAGTTCGGGCATCCAGTCGTTGCTCCAGCCCGAGTCGACGAGCACATACTCCCAGCCCTGTTCCGCGGCGAAGTCGACGAACTTCTTCTGCGCGGCGAGGCTGGTCGGGCTCTGCCCGTCGGACCACCAGGACCAGGCCGCCTTGCCGGGTTTGATCCACGAGGTGTCGGCGACCTTGGACGGCGCCGCGAGATCGGTGATCAGGTCGCTCTCGGTGACGGTGGCGAGATCGCCGATCACCATCGTGCGCCAGGGAGTCGCGAAGGGCGCCGTGGCCACCTCGGCGGGGTCGGGCAGCTTCAGGCTGAAGCGGCCCGCGTCCGCGTCGACGCGGTCGAGGGTGAGGCGGGAGCCCGCGTAGGAGCTGTCGAGGCCGGACTCGCCGAGGAGCATCCAGCTGTCGGCGTCGACGCGGAACAGGGACGGGTAGCCGTAGTCGGTACCGGTCTTGGCCTGCGCGAGCGTCGTGTGCTGGTGGATGGACTCGTAGTCCTGGCGGCCGTTGTCGTACGGCAGCAGATACGAGTCCGCCTGCGCGGGCACCGCGTACTGCGAGGTCTCGCCCAGCACGGTGACGGTTCCGGAGTCGCCGTCGCCCCGCGGGAGTTCATAGTGGTAGGCGACGCCGTCTGCGGCGACCCGCAGGGCGATCCGCAGCATGCGGTCCTGCTTGCGGAAGGTGAAGACGGATTCGGTGGCGTCGAGGGTGTGCCGGGTCCGGGCGCCGCTGGTCGTCGTGTACGTCTCATGGACCGTCTGGTCCCGGCGGCTGACGAAGCTCAGCCCGGCGGAGAAGTCGGTGACGGCGGTACGGATGCCGAGGGCGGACGGCCGCAGCACCGTCGTACGGCCGTCGCGGGCGGTCAGGGTCAGGCCGCCGGAGTCGGTGAGGGACAGCTGGGCGGAGACGGGGCCGTTGCCGGGGGCCGCGGTGCGCCAGCTCCGCTCCGGGCCGGCGTCCTGGCCTTCGGCGGCGGTCGGAACGCACAGCGCCGCCAGGCAGGCGGCGACCGTCAGGGCTCTGGTGACTGTGGATCGTACGACACGCATGTGTGCCTCCCACTCACGAGTCATCGGGTGAATCTGTCGTGCTGTTCGGTGTATTGACGCATCATTAGCCGCTTCTTACGCTCCCGTCTAGCCAAGTCATCGGATCAATCTGAGGGAGATCGATGATGAGAGTCAGCAGACGAGGCTTTCTCGGAGGTGTCGCCGCCGGTGCCGCGACGTCGGTCGCCGCACCGGCGGCGGCCGCTCAACAGGGCGGCGGCGCCGGGGGCCTGGTCGGTATGCGGACCGACCGCGAGTGGCAGGAGTTCCTCGCCGCACAGGACCCGGTGTGGAGGCGGCTGCCGCGCACCTGGTACGAGGGGCCCTTCCTCGGCAACGGGCTGCTCGGCTCGATCGTGTACCAGGAGCCCGGCCGCAACGCCCTGCGCTTCACCGTGCACCACAGCGAAGTCCAGGACCACCGGCCGGAGTTCGGCAGCGACTGGGGCGTGGCCCGCCTCCCGGTCGGCAACCTGCTGTTACACCCCGTCGGCACCATCACCGGCGCCGATCTGCGCCTCGACCTGTGGAACGCGGAGGTCACCGGCACCCTCACCACCGACAAGGGCGCCATCCGGCTGCGCGCGCTGGTCCACAACGACCGCACGCTGCTGGTCGTCACGGCCCGCGCGGACGCGGGCGAGCGGAACTTCCGCTGGGAGTACGTCCCTTCACCCGCCGTCAGCCCGCGCATCGTCCGCGAGGATCCGCCCGACGACCTGGAACCCAACCCCGCACCGGTGACCACGAAGGAGCCGGACGGCACGACTCTGGTGGTGCAGTCGCTTGTCGCGGGCGGGCAGACGGCCAGCGCCCACCGCGAACGCGCCCACGGCGACGACCGGACGTTCTGCCTGGCCGTCACCCACTCCCACCCCGGCACCGACGCCGAGGGCCGGGCCCGCACGGCGGTCCGCAAGGCGTCCGCGCTGCCCGTCTCCACCCTGCTGCGCACCCACCGCGACTGGTGGCACGCCTTCTACCGCAAGAGCTTCGTCTCACTCCCGGACGGCATGCTCCAGAGCTTCTACTGGCTCCAGCTCTACAAGCTCGCCTCCGCCGCCCGCGAGCACGCCCCCGTCATGGCCACCACCGGCCCCTGGCTGGAACCCACCCCCTGGCCCGCCGTCTGGTGGAACCTCAACGTGCAGCTGGAGTACTGGCCGGTGCACGGCTCCAACCACCTGGAGCTGGACGCGATCCCCCGCACCCTCGCCGAGAACACCGACATCCTCATCGGCGCCCTGAAGCCGGAGTACCGGGCCGACTCGGCGGGCCTGCGCCGCTCCACCGACGCCCAGTGCGAGGACAACGGCAGCGTCGCCGTCCCCGGCGGCTCCGGTGACCCGGAGGTCGGCAACCTGCCCTGGGCGCTGCACAACGTCTGGCTCACCTACCGCCACACCATGGACCGGGGCCTGCTGGAGGACATCCTCTACCCGCTTCTGCGCCGCTCCACCACCTACTACCTGCACTTCCTGTCCGAGGGCGACGACGGCCGGCTCCACCTCCCGAAGACCTTCTCACCGGAGTACGGCAGCGCCCCCGACTGCAACTACGACCTGGCGCTGCTGCGCTGGAGCTGCGCCACCCTGCTCGACACCGTCGAACTGCTCGGCGTGGAGGATGAGTTGGCGCCCAAGTGGCGGCACGTCCTGGACCGGCTCACCGACTACCCGGTGGACGCGAACGGCTTCATGATCGGCGCCGGGGTTCCCTTCGCGAAGTCGCATCGCCACTACTCCCACATGCTCGCCGTGTACCCCCTCTACCTCGTCAACTGGGAACAGCCCGAGCAACGCGACCTCATCGAGCGGTCGTTGAAGCACTGGATCGGCTTCGAGGGCGCCCTGCGCGGCTACAGCTTCTCCGGTGCCGCGTCCCTCTCCGCGATGATGGGCCGGGGCGACGACTCGCTGACGTATCTGCGGGAGCTGGTGGCCCGGTTCGTCCAGCCCAACACCATGTACTACGAGGCCGGCCCGGTCATCGAGACTCCGCTGTCGGCCGCGCAGAGCCTGCACGACATGCTCTGCACGAGCTGGGGCGACACCATCCGGATCTTCCCCGCGGTGCCGGGGGAGTGGCGGGACGTCACGCTGCACGACTTCCGCACCCAGGGCGCGTTCCTCGTCAGCGCCGTCCGCCGGGGCGGCCGTACCCGCTGGGTACGCGTCCGCAGTCTCGCCGGAGAGCCCTGCCGGGTGCGCCATTCACTGGGCGGGCGCGTCACGGTCGCCGGGATCGGCGGCCCGGCTCCCGACTGGCGCGACCTCGGCGACGGCGTCGTCGAACTCGACCTGCCCCAGGGCGCGGAGGCCGTGATCCACCCGGCGGGCCGGCGCCCCGAGCTGCGGATCGCCCCCGTACCGATCTCCGCTCCCGCCGACCGGTGGGGCCTGCCGGAGCTGCCGCAGACCGGTACCGTCACCCAGCTCGACCTGACGGGCCACTTCGACAACGACGGCATCACCACCGAGATGTACTACGGCGACGGGGACTTCGACGGCACCGGCCGCACCTACCCCATGGCCCAGCTCCCGCAGACCGGCCAGACCTCCGACAGCGGGATCGGCTTCGCCTTCACCAACGGCAGCGAGGGAACGAACAACAACGTCGTCGCGGGCGGCCAGGACATCTCCGTACCGCAGGGCGCCTACGGCACGTTGCATGTGCTCGGTGCGGGCGACACGGGGAACGTCACCGTCCCGGCGACGCTCCGGTACGCCGACGGGACCACCGCCTCCACACAGCTCCGGCTCACCGGCTGGCTGGCGTCGGGACCCGCGTACGGCGAGACGGCAGCGGTGACGACCAGTCAGGTCCATACGCGCAACGGGCCGTTGGGCACCAAGGCGGCCATCTTCCACCAGGTCGTCGAGGTCGACGCGACCCGGCAGCTCACCGGGATCACCCTGGCCGCGCCGACGGGTGGCACCGCCCGGGCCCACGTCTTCGCGCTCTCGCTGGAGGCGGTCGGCGGGTAGGCGGGGCACCGCATGAGTCGAGGCCGCGGCACGGGTCCACCGTGTCCGCGGCCTCGGTCCCGCCCGCTCAGGCGCCGTCCCGCTTCGCGGAACGCCCGGTCTGCTTGATCCGCTCCTGCGCCTTCCCCTTGAGCTTCTTGGCTTCTGCGCGCGCTTGCTCGAGCTTGCCCTCGGTCTGCATCTCGCGATCGCCGGTGACCTTTCCGGTCATCTCCTTGGCCTTGCCCTTCATCTTGTCCGCGCGGCCCTTGTCGGCCATGGCTCCTCCTTGGGTGAGACAGGGCTTGCCCGCCCAAAGTAAGCGGGTGGGGCAGACCCCGCGCGTCGGACGATGACGCTGTGTGAGCACCGCGCCGCCGAACGGCCGGGGCGGGCCTTCCGGACGCGGTCAGCCGTTCAGCCGCGTACGCAGCAACTGCTTGCCCAGTTCGGCGCCCTTGCGGCTGTCGGCCTGCGCCTTGCGGAACAGGTCCACGACCTCCGTGTCCTTCTCGCGCTCCGCGTCCTGGATGTACGTCTCGAGCCGCAGCGCGTTGCTCAGGCAGGCCTCGACGTACCAGATCAGGTTGTAGTCCTTGTCCGGCGTGCCCGTGACGCCACCGGTCTCCGTGCTGCTGGTCATGGTGAACCTCCTCCGGTCCCGAACGGAACGATCGAGTACCCCGAGCGGCGAGGCGTACACGGCCTCCCGAGCGCTGGTGACCAGGGGATGACGACGGCCGTGGCGGGCACCTGGAGCGGATGGGTGCTCTGCTCGCCCTGGCCTCCGCGGTCTGCTACGGCATCGTCGACTTCGCCGGCGGACTGCTGTCCCGCCGCGTCCACTTCGCCGTCGTCACCTTCCTCGGACAGGTCGGAGGCTTGCTCCTGGCGGTCGTCGCCGCGCTGCTGATACCCGCGACGGCGGTCCGGTCCACGGATGTCGCCTGGGGCGCGGCCTCCGGCGCCGGAAGCGCCGTGGCCATGCACTTCCTCAACCGCGGTCTGAGCCGTGGCGCCATGAGCATCGTGATCCCCGTGAGCGCGGTCACCGGGGTGGCGCTGTCCGTGCTGTGCGGGGTCTTCCTGCTGGGCGACCGGCCCACTCCGCTCGCCTGGCTGGGCATCTGCGCCACCGTTCCCGCTCTGTGGTTCGTCTCCGCCGGCGGCGACGGCCACGGAAGCCGAGCCCCGTCCGGGCGGCGGCTGCCGGTGGACGGTCTGATCGCCAGTGGGGGCGTGGCGGTCCAGTACATCGGCCTCGCCCAGGCGGACCCGGCGAGCGGCCTGTGGCCCGTGGCGGCCGGCCGGGTCGCCGCGGTTCTCCTCCTGCTCCCGGGCATCCGGCGGCACGCTTCCGAGTTCCGCCGGCCCGTCCGGTCGCTGGGCTGTGCGGTGCTGATCGGGACGGGAGCGGCGCTCGGGCTCATTCTGTATCTGCTCGCCGCCCACCAGCAGATGCTCGCCGTCGCCGTCGTCCTGGCCTCCCTGTACCCGGCGGTCCCGACGGCCCTGGGACTCGCCGTTCTGCATGAGAAGGTCACCCGGACCCAGACGTCGGGTCTGCTGATCGCGGGCGTCGCGATCGTCCTGCTCAGTCTGGGGTGAGCAGACGGCTGCCGTACGGCCGCGTCGACCGGACCTGCGACGGGTACCCGGAGCACCTCGGAATTCTGTTGGATCGGTGGCTGACGATGACTGCGAAGACCGACAACGCGGTGGTCCGGGCCCTGCTCGACCGGCAGGAGCGCACCTACGCGGCGCAGGCCGGGATCAGGCTGCGCAATACCCCCGGCCCCCTCTACCAGACGCTCGTGCTGGCGATCCTGCTCAGCGCCCGGATCAAGGCCGATATCGCGGTGGCGGCGGCAAGGGCGCTGTTCGACGCCGGGATGCGCGACGCCCGCTCGATGGCGGAGGCGTCCTGGCAGGAACGCGTCGACGCGCTCGGTGAGGGCGGCTACCGCCGCTACGACGAGCGGACCGCGACCCTGCTCGGCAAGGGGGCCGAGCTGCTGCTGGAACGCTACAAGGGCGATCTTCGGCGACTGCGCGAGGAATCCGACCCCAAGAAGGCCCTGCAGGACATACCCGGGATCGGTCCCACGGGAGCCGATATCTTCCTGCGCGACGTGCAGGGCGTATGGCCGGAGTTCGCACCGTACTTCGATCGCAAGGCCCAGGACGGTGCGCGCCGGCTCGGACTGCCGACGTCGCCCGACAAGCTGGCCGGATTCGTGGGCAAGCGTGACGTGCCCCGGCTCGCGGACGGCCTGGTCCACGCGGCCCTCGACAAGCCCCTGGCCGACGAGGTGCTCGACGCCGCGAAGGCGGCGTGACAAGGCGTTCCGGAGTACGGGGCCAGGGCACGGCCGGGATGGCGCGTTACGCTGGCGCCGTGCCGGACCTGATCGAAGCCGCGCGGGGGTACAGCCCTGACACACACAGCCGCCTTGCGTACGGGCACCCTCGCTCATGACCGCCGGAACCCCGCTTGCGGCTGCGGCGCGACTCACCGGGCGCCAGGTGACCCACGAGCGTCGGCTCAACGCCGCACTCTCCGAAGTCACCCTCGACGACGGCCTCATGGTGATGGTCAAGCGCGGTGACGGCCCGGCCGCCGCGCAGGCCGAAGCGGCCGGGCTGCGCTGGC